>JAFDZP010000003.1:104823-378344 GCA_018266835.1 Bacteroidota bacterium
AAGACTAAACGATTCCCCCCTCCTATTCAAGGAAGGGGTAGGGGGTGGTTACACTTCTATTCTTATTCCTATAGGAAATGAAAACAATTTGTGTGTTGATACAAACCACCCCCTCAGTCCCCCTCCTTGTAAAGGAGGGGGAAGTTTATGTTAGGTTTATACATAAAAAAACTCCGTTTCAACTTAATGAAACGGAGTCTTAAAATTTAAAAATAAAAATAAAAAAATTATTTATCTGTAAGAGTAGCTATGTGCATTTCAACGTAATCTTTTGCGAACGACATTAAATTCTTTGCAGCGGCTCTTCCTTCAGTTGAACCCATTGCAGCGTTAAGCGCATCTTCGTTTTCAAAATACATTTCTGCGCATAAGAAATACTTATTTCCGCCGAGGCTTTTTATTTCATACACTTCAGATTTTATCAGTCCCGGCATTTGCTTGGCTAGCGGAAGATGTTCGTTATTATACTTTTCTAAAAAAACCTCTTTATCTTCAGGGGCTTTGTAAAGCGCTACAAGTTTTACCATTTTTTATTATGATTGAAAATTTATTTAAAATTATTTTTTTGTCGGCGGGAAGTAAGGCAATACTCCTATAGGATTGCTGAAATATTTTTTAACAAGCTCATCGCTTGAAGAAACCGAAATATCTTTCTTAACCGAATTATCATTGCTTACAAATTCCGTTGTCTCATCGTTATTATCCTGTACAGGTGGATTGCTTTCCAGTTGTTTAATAGCAGCTGCAGTTAAATTTTCTGTCAGCTTATCCTCAGGATAGTTTATTATAAATTCAGGCTTAGGTATTTCCTGCTTCTTGGGAATCTCCCTGTCATAACCAATGTAAACTCCTGACTTCGGAATCATCTTAGGGTCAACAACAAAATATTTTCTATCAGCTACGTAATATTTTCCGTTAAGTACATTGTACAAATTTTCTGCAAGCATTTGTTTATATTCCTGCGGAGTATAAGCCTGCTGGTTCACATCGTAATCTTTCGGGGCGAATGCAACGGTTCTTGCAAATTTTCCTCTGTGGGCAAGTACAATAGTGCCAAGCTCAACATCGCCGAACATCTTTTTAACATCTTCATGTTTCATTCTTATGCAGCCGTGTGATGATGGGCGTACGCCTAAATGCTGGTAATATGCAGTTCCGTTTATTGAGTGAAAACCGATTCCCTGATTGAAAGGCATGAAGTGATACATATCTGCATTATCAAACTGAGATGACTCGTGATGTTCTTCTTTTACAAATATTGCAAATAATCCCGGACGTGATTCAAGTCCCTTATCTAAAAATTTATTTCCTGTTGATACGGGATATTTATCGGTCTTTCCGTTTCTCCAGTGAACATAAACCATCTGTTCGTGAATTTTCAGCTCAAGCCAGTTATCCTTATCAGTGTAAACGGTGTCCATCAGTCCTTCCGCTAAATTTTCTTCGGAGAGAACGTTGAAACCGCTCTGCAGAATCCGGGGACTCAGTTTAGATTCCGTCAGAAACTGATTTTTTACAAAAGTATTTTCCTGCGCAAAAACGCCGCCTTCAAACATTCCCGCTATAATGAAAACCATCAATAAAGAAGGAAGGAAGTAAGTAAGAGCCGTAGGCTTTTCTTCATAAGAATATTCGCCTGAATACTCGTCCTGAATTTGAACTTCGTTTATTTCTAAGTCGGAATTTTGCATATCAAGTAAAATATCAAAAATTATAAAAAAATTCCCTATAAATAGTTTTCCACGTTAAATTTAATAAAATATTACGGCTGGTTCAATTTTAGTCCGCCTGGACTATAAAATATTAATTCGGTTTTTATTATTTTAGTAATCTTAATAAAATTTAATAATTCTTAATAATTCCCCACATGCAAAAAATGTATGGTCCCTTTTACTGCTCTAAAAATGTCTGGCACTGGCACAAAGATTGTCCGGATTTCCCGCAAGGGGAATCTCCTGAGGCAATGGTCAGCACCGTATTCCCTGAAACATACGAGCTATGCCCAAAATGCATGGCTATGAATGAAAAAGAAGTCACAACTCAAATTTCTGCAGTAAAATAACAAACTAACATCCAAAATAGCTAATAAGTCAATCCTTTGCACTATATACTTTAGATGTAGTTCTTTCTATATTATATAACACTCCATATAACGTACCGCCAAATACTACTATAAGCTTCAAATCAAGCCGATTAAAAATCACTACTTTTTATACTAAAGTTGGATTTCATATCGGAAATTCAATTTCTAAGTAAATATACTGATTTATTTTTCCTTACTTATAATTAGTTTTGTAAACAATTAGAAGTACAGCCACGAACCTAAAGAAACGACACTACTAAAATGAATGAAAACGGTTTAAGTACTTTAACAATTCGGGAAAAAGAAGTTTTAAGCATTCTTTCTAACGGCTCGACAAATAAAGAAACAGCAGAAAAGCTTAACATCAGTGTAAGAACTGTAGAAACGCATAGGAAAAATATAATGCAAAAGCTCAATATTAAAAATATTGCGGGGCTTATAAAATTTTCTATTGCCAATAATTTGACGTTTTTAGATTAAATTAAAGTATAAATTCATATTTTCAATCTCTCCTCCGTTAAACGGAACATTCTAACTCTATAAAAATTGTAAAAATTCTACAAACTTCATAACTGCTTACGTATGGCAATACAAAAAAGGAAATGGCTAAAAGCTGAAAATAAGTGTAAGAACAGTAGAAACGCACAGGAAAATATGATGAACAAAATTTATTTGAAAAATCTTACTGAACTTATAAAGTTTTCTATTGTAAATAAATAATCATACTGGAATAATTTATTGATTTATTAATGACAATTTATTATTTTGTTCTGTTAAAAAAATTCCGGTTGTTAAATAATTTTTTAATAGAAAGATACCCCCAGTACTCTCTTCTTCTTTTAATTCCTTTTACAAAATTTATTACAGTATTAATTTTAATCGAATAAATTCATTTTATCCGGTTCTGTTATAATAATTTTAATTTAGTTTTTTTACTCTTTGTTCAGAAATAAAAATTAGTAAATGTATAAGCAGGTCAAAGTTATTCCCAACATAAATTTAACCATCTCAAATAAATGAACAAATTTTACGGACCTTTTTATGAAGGCCTCAATGAAATCTGGCACTGGCGAAAGGAGTGCCCCGATTTTCCCAAACATCCAAATCCAAAAATGATGGTGAGCTCTAATTTTCCTGATAATTTAGAGCTTTGTACAACGTGCCAGCAGCTGGATAAAAAAGATTCAAGCGAGAGAGATTCAAACGGTAGAAAGTAATTTTTATTGTTTACCGTGTTTTAAGCAGTTTAAAATAAAAGTATAAAAGTTTTCACAGGCTTTCTTTTTGTATTTCTAAAGAAAGCCTCTGAAATTTTCTGACAGAGAAGTTTCGATAACCAAAAGAGCAGGAAAAGTATTTCCTTTAACTAAAATATTTAAAAGAATTTATTCAATATCATCTTTAATGTACACTTCACCTTTATAAGGGTGTATTGTTGAGTGAAATTTATATTTTTTTATTTCCAGAATGTAATATGTCATTATATCGCACCAGCATATTTCATCTCTGAATAATTCAAGCTTTGGAAGTGTTCCCCGCTGACAGGAATTCTCCTTATCGTAATCATAATATCCTTCGTTCTCTTCACACCACTTGCAGAATTCTGTCAATTCCTTTGGGTCTGAAAACACTATTTTAAAATGTGTCTCTTCTTTTACATCCTTTAAGTCGTCATTCATATAATGATGATACTTATGTCTGTGTCTTATAATTTTTGCAGTTTTCATATTTAAAGTTATATTTACAACTTGGATTAATTGATGCAAAAAGCGTTCCTACAATAAGTTAAGTATAAATTTCTTAAATAATTCAAAATACACTGTTCTGAGTATTGAAAATTAAAAATACTATTTTTAATTTTATCAAAAATTTCAAATATTTATGGCAAAGAATATAGAACTTTTGCTTGATCAGAAACATCTGCTTAATCAGATTGATTTGTTTATATATTCTACATTTTTAGATGAAAAAGAAATAAACAGCCTACTTAAAATTTACAAATCGAAGGAAGCAGGTCTGGAAAATCTTCTGAACAAATTGCAGAAGAATAGTAAAAAACTGCATAGAAATTTGTTTCTCGAGTATTTTTCCACACGTAAAAAAATACACGATGAAGAACAAAATTACTTCGCAAAAATAAGTGAAGAAATTACCTTATCGCAGGACGGACAGTTAAAAGATATGACAGAACTGGCATAGTTAGACACTCCATTTCAATTACATTCCCCTGGTACTTCCAAAATCTTCTATTTTCACACTATTTTTCGGAACAGCTTTTGTCGCTATTATTGATATTAGTTCTTTAATAAAATTATCAATAATTATATGAGCGTTAAAAGAATATTCGGAATTTTATTAACCGTTCTCGGTGTCGGCGGACTAATTTACACTGCCACATTATTTATGAATACAAGAGGTGCAACTTATGACATAAAACTGCTAGTAGTTTATGGTCTTCTTGGTTTCTTGTTTTTTGTATCAGGTATAGGACTTATCAAAGGTACAAAAGACGAACCTGCCTGATTTATTTATTAATCTTTATTATTGAAAGTTTATGAGAGTCATAACACCTGATTTTCATGCAATCATGGATTACATAATGGCTATATTGTTAGTCACATCTCCATTTACACTGGATTATTACAATGCAGGTCCTGAAACTATGCTGCCTGTATGCCTCGGATTACTTGCTTTATTTATCACACCTATGACTGAATTCCGATTTGCAGTAATTCGGGTTATTCCTTTAAGATGGCATATGATTTATGATTTTATTGCAGGCTTATTTCTTATGCTATCGCCGTGGATTTTTGATTTCTACAGACATGTATATATGCCTCATGTAATATTCGGACTGCTGCAGATTATAGCTTCACTTGTAACAAGTATTTCAAAAGAAGATGAATATGAAGCAATGAAGAAAATAGTTTAGGATATAATTTTAAAACTATGAATGAATATGTTGATGCTGCCTTCAGGGCAGTTGTTTTATATTTTATTATTATCATCTCATTACGCCTGCTCGGTAAAAAAGATATATCTCAGCTGGCTCTTCAGGATTTTGTATTAATACTTCTTATCAGCAAATCACTTTATAACGATGCAGGACTCGGACCAGGAATAACAATGGTACTTACGCTTGCAATAATAAATTACATCATGGACTGGATTTTATTCAAATCTAAAAAAGCAAGAAAAATAATTGTTGGTGAACCTGTAGTTTTAATTGAAAACGGCAATGTTCTTCCAAAAGCTCTTAACTGTGAAAAATTAACAATGGATGAATTAATTGCCGGGCTGCGAAAGCAGGGCTATGAAAAAATACAAGACGTTAAATGGGCAATACTTGAAACCGGCGGGGAGATAAGCGTAATAGGTAAATAAAAAATACACATCACATAATTTTATTCTCTCTTGAGACTTTAAACAAATCTCCATAGCTTACTAACAACACTTCTAAATTTTATAATAATACATAATATATCATGAATAAATCAGAAACAAAATCTTCAACATTTCTTCTTGGGGAAGATATTGAAATAAACAGACTCGGATACGGAGCTATGCAGTTAACAGGTAAAGGTGTTAACGGAGATATGGAAGACCGAAGCATAGGAATAAAAATTTTACAATACGCAGTTGATAACGGCGTTAACTTTATTGATACTGCCGAAGCATACGGTCCCGAAACAAATGAAAGACTTATTGCAGATGCATTACATCCTTATAAAGCGGGACTTACAATCGCAACTAAAGGCGGCTTTGATAGGCCATCTGCGGGTCAATGGATTATCAATGGAAAACCTGAAAGAATTGCAGAAGAAATTGAAGGCAGCTTAAAGCGATTGAAAGTTGACTGCATCGATTTATGGCAGCTTCACAGAATTGACCCGAATGTTCCGGTTGAAGAAACTCTTACACCCGTTGCAGAAGCAGTGAAGGCAGGAAAAATTAAACATGTCGGATTATCTGAAGTAAAAATTACTGAAATAGAACAAGCTGAAAAAGTTGTTCCTATTGTGTCAGTTCAGAATTATTATAATCTGCATGAACGAAAATGGGAAGCTGAAGTAGATTACTGCGCAAAGCGAAACATGGCATTCATTCCGTGGTATCCGCTTGCATCGGGTCCACATAAATTGCAGGATAAAGTAAGTAAAATTGCCGCGGCTCATAATGCAACAACTGCTCAGATTGCGCTGGCATGGCTGCTGCGCCGCTCACCTAATATTATTTTAATTCCCGGTACAAAATCACTGGAGCATCTTAAGGAGAATCTGGAAGCGGAAAAAATAAATTTGACAGAGGAAGAAGTAAATGAGTTAACATGAAGAAATTAGACTTAGCTTGCATTATTACGGCACGTAATTCCCTCCCCTTAATAAGGGGAGGGTTAGGGAGGGGTCAATGGGAGATAAAATTTCAATTTTCTCTTATTCTTTAATCTCCCACTCAGCCCCCCTCCTTAGTAAGGAGGGGGAAGTAAGCATCATTCAAAATCTGTGTAATCAGTGATTCAATCTTATGACATTCAACCAATCTGAATATGATATTAAACTTGAATGGGGTTTGCACGGCATTGAACAGCTTACATCTGTTTCAGATGTGATAATAATTGTCGATATACTTTCTTTCTCAACATGTGTAGATATTGCAGTAAGCCACGGAGCAATTATTTATCCTTACAGATATAAAGATGAAAGCGCAATTGAATATGCAAAGTCTCTGAATGCTGAACTTGCAGATGCAAATAGAAATTCTGAAGGCTTCACACTCTCCCCTCTCTCATTAAAGAATATTCCCCCGGGTACAAAATTAGTTTTACCTTCACCTAACGGAGCAACGCTTTCATTAGCTACAGGAAATGTAACAACAATCTGCGGCGGGCTTAGAAATCCTAATGCAGTTGCTGAGTACGCTATGAGCATTGGAAAAAGTATCTCTGTAATTCCCGCAGGAGAGAAATGGCAGGACGGAAGTTTAAGATTTGCAATTGAAGATTACATTGGAGCAGGAGCTATAATTTCTTATCTAAAAGGTATCTTATCACCTGAAAGCAAATCCGCTCTGGCAGTTTATCAAAGTGTGAAAGAGAATTTATTGGAAGAAATAAAAAAGTGTTCCTCAGGAAAAGAACTAGTTGAAAGAGGATTTGAGGAAGATGTGAACTTAGCCTGTGAGTTTAATGTGAGTGAATGTGTTCCTTTTTTAAAAAACGGCGCGTATGAGAATATTAGAAGTTTATAAAAAAAATTTTCATCCCGTTAATGGGTCTGACAGCAGAAATCGAAAATTGCGAAAAATTCTCAAAAAAGTCCCGTTTTCCGTTCACTTATTTTACTGTTAATACAGTAAAATAAAATCAACTTTACATAATGCGGGAATAATATTTAGATAAATCAATAAATTATTTCGCCTCTCAGAATTTTCGCGTAACTTTTGCATTTTTGGGCTGGAAATGAGGTTTTTAACCAAACTTACCTGTAATATATTCTTCGGTCAATTTCTCTTTCGGATTTGTAAACATCCTGCGGGTTCTGGAGTACTCAACAAGTTTCCCCATGTAAAAAAACGCTGTGTGGTCGCTGACTCTCGCTGCCTGCTGCATGTTGTGTGTCACAACTAGGATAGTAAATTCTTTTTTAAGATTGAAAATAAGCTCTTCAATTTTCTGAGTTGAAATCGGGTCTAGAGCGCTCGTTGGTTCATCCATTAAAATTATTTCCGGCTGCACGGCAATAGTTCTTGCTATACAAAGTCTCTGCTGCTGCCCGCCTGATAAACTTACTGCCGGCTCTTTTAATCTGTCCTTAACTTCTTCCCATAGTCCCGCAAGCTTTAAACAACGCTCGGCGATTTCCGGCAAAGCTTTTTTATCTTTATAGCCGTTCATCTTTAATCCAGAAACAACATTTTCATAGATGGACATTTTCGGGAACGGATTTGGCTTCTGAAAAACCATTCCGACTTTCTTTCTTAAATCAACTGTATCGTATTCTGAGATACTATGTTTATTAATAAAAATTTCTCCTGTGACTTTTGACTTCGGAATCATATCGTGCATAAAATTCAATGCTCGAAGGAAGGTAGATTTTCCGCAGCCCGATGGTCCTATGATTGCAGTCGCTGTCTGTTTACGAACGCTTAAATTTATATCGGTAATAGCAGGACGCTCATTAAAAGACACTGAAAGATTTTTAGTCTCAACTTCATATTCTTTATCGGTCGGATTCTCAACGACTTCCATTGCAGGAGCGTCAACTTCCTCGTCAGGTAAACTTATAATATTTAATTGTTCTTCGGTCAATTTATACTTTGTTTGCAAATTTATCTCTTGTTACAATTCTTACAATGAGATTTACAATGAATACTAATGTGATTAAAACCAATGCACCTGCCCATGCCTGTTTGTGCCAGTCATCGAAAGGTGATATTGCGTAGTTGAAAATCTGTACAGGTAATGATGCAATCGGCTGATTTAAATCAGTGCTCCAGAATCTGTTTCCGAATGCCGTGAACAACAACGGTGCTGTCTCCCCTGCCGCTCTTGCAATAGCGAGTAAAATACCTGTAATAATTCCGCCGGATGCTGTTCTTAACACAATCTGCAAAGTTGTTTTCCATCGGGAAACACCTAAAGCAAGTGAAGCTTCCCGTAATGATTGCGGAACAAGCTTAAGCATTTCTTCGGTAATCCGGGTAATTGTGGGAACCATTAAAACTCCCAGAGCGAAACTACCCGCAAGAGTTGAAAATCCCTGCATGGGAATTACAATTACTCCATAGGCAAAAATACCAATGATAATTGACGGCACTCCGCTTAAAACATCCGTAACAAATTTTACAAGATTGGAAAATAAGCCGCCTGAGTATTCAGTCACATAAATGCCTGCCATTACTCCTACAGGAATTCCGATAAATGAACCCAGGGATACAAGAATAAGTGTCCCAACAATTCCGTTCGCCATACCTCCGCCGCTTTCCCCTACAGGTTTAGGCATCTGAGTAAAGAAGTCCCAGTTTAGTGAAGATATGCCTGACTTAGTTGTATAAAAGAAAATATAGAACAACGGAAGAATACTTATTATAGCAGCAACAACGCAAAGGAAAAGCATAGTAGAGTTCACTATCTTTCTCCTGCGAAGATTTTTCGGTTTTGCAAAAACTGATGTATGTTGTTGTACTGTTTCTTCCAATTTAATTTCTTTATTTACCTTTTCTATTTGCCTTCGGTTTTTCTTGTGAAACTGTATATTAATAATCGCGCAAATGAATTTATAATAAATGTTACTGCAAATAAAATTAACCCGACTTCAATGAGTGCGCTTACGTGTAAATTTCCGGATGCCTCTGCAAACTCATTTGCAATCACAGAAGCCATTGTATATGCTGGCTCAAATAGTGATGAACTTATCTCTGCTCTGTTTCCTATTACCATTGTAACTGCCATCGTTTCTCCGATTGCCCTTCCAAGTCCCAGCACCGATGCGCCTAAAATACCTGAGCGCGCATTAAGCAGTGCCATTTTTATTGCTTCCCACTTAGTTGCTCCCAATGCGTATGCGGCTTCGCGCTGTGCAGTAGGTATTGCTTTCAAAACGTCTCTTGTTATTGCTGTGATAATCGGCGTTATCATTATAGCTAAAATTATTGCCGCTGTAAGTAAACCAGTTCCATATGGAGTACCTTTAAAGAATGGTAAAAATCCTAACGTGCTTTGTAATAACGGCTGCACGGTTCCCCGCATAAATGGAGCAAGAACGAATATTCCCCAGAAGCCATAGATTATGCTTGGTATTGCTGCAAGAATTTCGATTAAGAAACTTAACGGAGTGCGGAATGCACGGTTTACAATTTCATTTAAAAAAACTGCAACGCCAATACTGATAGGTAACGATATTAATAATGCTAAAATAGATGAAACTACTGTTCCGAAGATAAAAGGCAACGCGCCAAATTTTTCTTTTACGGGATCCCATTCATTGGAAAAAATAAATTTCCATCCGAATGCCTCACGCGCATCAATTGAGTCCTGGAACATTTCAATAATTATCCATGCTACTATTAAAATAATCGAGCATGCAAAAATCAATGTCAGCTTCTCAAAGAAAATATCCGACCATTTCTTTTTGCTTTTAATTTCAGGGGCAATATTTAATGCTTCGTCACTAATATTTAAAGTGGTTTACCGTTAAAGTTTATTAATTCTATTCTGGCTAATGCTTTTTCTACAACTGATTGTGGCAGTGACGAATATCCTAAATCGTTTGCAAATTTTTTCCCGTCAGTCAATGCCCATTTTAAAAAGCTTTTTAAAATCCTTCCTCTTATTAAATCCCTTTGGTTTTCAAGTACTAGTAAGTATGTATAGCTTGCTATTGGATAAGCGCCTTTTCCTTTTGCATTTGTTACTGATAAAGTTAATGATTCAGTCATTTCATCAACTGTATTATCTGCTGCTTTAGTGACGGATTCAAGCGAAGGAGAAATAAACTCCCCTTCTTTATTTTTTACATTAGCATAGCTTAGTTTATTTTGCAAAGCATAAATCAACTCAATATACCCGATGGAATATTCTAATTGTTTTACAATTCCTGTAACACCTTCATTTCCTTTACCGCCCTGTCCTACAGGAAATCGAACATCTTTAGCAGTACCATGGTTTTGTTTCCATTCGGGACTGACTTTGCTCAAATAATCAGTATAAATATATGTTGTTCCGCTACCGTCAGTTCTGTAACAAACCACAATTTCTTTATCAGGAAAATTTATATCGGGATTGTCTGATTTTATTCTTTCATCATTCCATCTTTTTATTTTGCCCATATAAATATCGGCAATTGTTTCGCCTGAGAGATTTATATTTTTATTTATACCTGGCAAATTATATGTAAGCACAACTGCGCCAAGAACAGTAGGAATCTGCAGCACGCGTGAATTATTCCTATCCTCTGCTTTCTTTTTTTCCGTTTCATTCATAGGGCTATCCGATGCGCCGAAATCAACTGTGCCTTCCGTAATCTGACGAATTCCACCGCCTGAGCCGATTGACTGATAATTTATTTTTGCATTCTTATCCACTTTATAATATTCGTCAAACCATTTTGAGTAAATCGGGAATGGGAAGGTTGCTCCCGCGCCATTTAGCTGACCGCCTGAACGGTTCAAAGCGACGTTGCGTTTTCCTCCACAGGAAAAAAAGATAAGTGAAATTAAAAGGATGGAAATATATCTCATAATCTATACAAATATACTGAAATCGTATTGGAGTTAGTGTTAAGAAATTGTAAAGCAATTTTGGAAATACTTTATTTATATAGCATTTATCTGAATTAATCTATAACATTTTTGTTATCTTAACGTAGATATTGATAATTTTTCCTCGCACGCAAATCTTTTAATTCTAAACTAAATTTGTTATGAAAAAAATTCTTCTAACCGCACTTGTAATATTTTTTGCATTTAAAATATATGCACAGGATAATACAGAAACAAAAGTTCAGAAAATTGATGAGCTCATTAATAAATATGTAGAGTACGGCTTATTCAACGGAAGCGTTATGGTCGTGGAAAACGGAAATACTATTTTATCCAAAGGTTATGGCTATTCGGATTTTGTAAATAAAACTCCGAATACTCCTGAAACAAAATTCCGTGTAGGTTCAATTACAAAACAGTTTACATCTATGCTTATAATGCAGCTTGTTGAAAAAGGTAAGATAAAATTAGACGGCAAGCTTTCTGATTATCTTCCTTATTACAGAAAAGATCAGGGAGATAAAATCACGATTCATAATCTGCTTACACATACTTCGGGAATTCCTAACTATACTGCTATTCCAGATTTTATGCAAAAACACTTAAATGATCCATTGACTCCAAAAGAACTTATACTAAAATATGGAAGTGGAGATTTGGAGTTTGAACCGGGCACAAGCTGGAATTACAGCAATACAGGTTACGTTATACTTGGCGCAATAATAGAAGAAGTAACCGGTAAAAAATATGAAGAAGTGCTGCAAGAAAATATTTTAAATCCTTTAGGAATGACTAACAGCGGGTATGAACATAACGATGTAAAAATGACTAACCAGGCAATAGGATATGATAATAATTTTAATGGTGTTACTCCAGCTAAGTATATAGATATGACAATTCCTCATGCCGCTGGTGCAATGTACTCTACGGTTGAAGATTTATACAAATGGGATAGAGCTTTATATACTGAAAAGCTTCTTTCAAATGATATGAAAGAAAAAATGTTCACTCCATTTTTAAAAAACTATGCCTATGGATGGGGTACAGGAAAAATTAATGTAAACGGCACAGAGAAAAAGGTTTTAGCGCACAGCGGTGGAATAAACGGATTCAATGCAAATATTATCAGATTAGTTGATGATAACATTGTTGTAATTGGTTTAAGCAATTTTTTCAATGGTCAATCAGGAAAAATGACGAATGAGATTTCAAAAATTATGTTTGGATTTCCTTACTCATTACCTGCTAAGCCATTGATGCAAGTGTTGATCTCTTCAGCTTCTACTAAAGGTTTAAAAGAAGCAGTAAGTGAAGTTAAAGAACTTGCTAAAGACAAAAAAAATTATTCTGCCAGTGAAGAAGATATAAACTTATACGGTTATCAATTATTAGGCGATAAAAAATATGATGATGCAATTGAAGTTTTAAAACTGAATGTTGACTTATTTCCGGATTCATTTAACGTTTATGACAGCTTAGGTGAAGCTTATCTTGCAAAAGGTGATAAAGAAAATGCTCTTAAAAATTATAAGAAGTCAGTAGAGTTAAATCCAAAGAGCACGAGCGGACTTGAAGCGATAAAGAAATTGGAAGGTAAGTAAAGAAATTAGCAATTAACATAATCAACCTCAACCGGTTTACAAAAAAAAAAGACCTGACAGGATTAAAAACCTGTCAGGTCAATTTATATCTGTTAATTTCTAATTATTACTTAGTCAGTATCATGCTCTTCGTTTCAACAAAATTTCCAGCTTCAAGCTTATAGAAATAAATTCCGCTTGATAGTTTTGATGCATCAAAATTTACTGAATAACTCCCTGCATTATATCTTTCATTTGCTAAAACATCTACAACTCTTCCTAAGTTATCATAAATTGTAATCTTCACAAATGATTCTTTTGGAATTTCGAAATTAATATTCGTTACAGGATTAAACGGATTCGGATAATTCTGCTTCAATGAAAATTTTCCGGGAATCTCCGTGCTGATATTATGAACACCAATTGTCGTCGAACCGCTTTTGATAATGATATTACTGTTAGGGTCAAATGTAAATGCGCTCGGCTGCTTTGAGAAATTCCATGTAAAGAGCTGATTATTAGCATCGTTCATAACTCTGATTGTTGTATCGGTTCCACCCACAAATGCGATTTTAACTTCAACCGGCATTTTAAAATAAGCGGGAGAAGGCGGACCCTGAATTTGCTTTGCCGTAAATTTTACTGTCCAGTTGTTGCTTCCATTATTTATAAACTGATATTTGTTATCGTAGACGGGATGATTTGGCTGATAAACCCATTCATCAAAGAACCAGTTTAAGTCCTGCCCTGAAACTGCATTAATCTTTGTAATAAAATCTGCTGTGACTGCATTCTTAAATTTAAAATTTGTTGTATCAGTTGCATAAGAGCGGAGGCAATTAAAAAATACGGACGTATCCTGAAGAACATATCTCAGCATATGCAATACACATGAACCTTTATCATAGGTAATTGCAGTATTATATAAAGTATTAATGTTCGGAGTTGTAACTGCCCAGCTTGGATTATAAATAGGCCATCCCGGATTTGAACCCAGATATTCCCCAGCATTACTGTTAATTGCACTCTTGTAAGCTGCATAACCTGTTGTTGTTTCTTTCCAGAGTGCCTCACAATAAGTTGCGAAGCCTTCATTAAGCCAGACATCAGCCCATGTACCGGGAGAGACCAAGTCTCCAAACCATTGATGCCCGAACTCATGTGCTACTAAATTTTCCTGCCAGCCGTTTGGTGTCAGAATAATGAGTGTTTGGTTTTCCATTCCGCCCCATTGAAATAAATTGTTCGCCGTTGCAAATCCGTTCTTTTCAAAAGCATGCTCGCCGAACATCTGCGAATAGCGCGTTATCATACCAGGCATTTTTGATTTTATGTTTGCCAGTCCGCTCTCACCTGTATTCCAGTAAAATCTTAACGGTATGCTGTCGTTAGGATTTGAAATTTTCTTCCACCATATAACATCTAGATTATAATTTACCTTTCCTATAAATGTTATCAGATAAGTTGATATAGGATCTCTGCTTATCCAGTTATAAAAAATTGCGCCTCCGCTTACCGTTGAATCTGCAAGTCTGCCGTTAGAGCCTAATAAAACATTTGTCGGAACTCGCGCAGTTAAATTTAATGTTGCTTTATCTCCCGGCTTATCCCAGCATGGGAATACATAACGCGCACCTTCAGGCGGGAAGTCAGTAAAAACCATTCCGTTTGAAACATTATAATGAGTATCTGAAACTTCGTTGTGATGGTATGCAATATAAAGGATAATGGTTTCACCCGGATTATATGTTCTATCAAGCATAATTAATACAATGTTTGAAAGATGTGTATAGGATAGTAATGTCGAGCCGATTTTTACTGTATCAATTCCAAGTGAAGTATTCACTGCATTAAGTTGAATCGAATGCAATGTTGAGTCAACCCTGAGTGTAACCTGATTCGTTCCTTTGAATGATTTCGGATACGGTGTTATAAAGCTATTGTAAATATCCAGATTCAATTTATAATCAAGCACATTGAATGAATGAACGGGAGAATTTGGAGATAAGTCAGTGCTTTGAGGAATAAATTTTCTGTTCATTTTTCCGTGAGAGCATTCAAATGCTCCTGAAATTTCTGATCTCTGAGCAAAGCTTAAACCGTAAACAAACAGTAGAAAGAAAAGAGTAAATATTTTCATGAGATGATATAATTTTATACTGGAATAAAAAGAAAAAGTAAGAATGTTTTAAAAGTAAATAAAGGGGAAACGCAGACGAGAATATATATATAAAAAAACCTGGCAATTTTAAAACTGCCAGGTCTATTAAGATCAGTAGATTGTTATTAACAATTATTATTTCGTCAGTATCATGCTCTTAGTTTCAACAAAATTACCTGCTTCAATTTTATAGAAATAAATTCCGCTTGAAAGTCTGGATGCATCAAAGCTTACAGAGTAAGTCCCGGCATTATAATTTTCATTTGCTAAAACATTTACTACTCTTCCTAAGTTATCATAAACTGTAATCTTCACAAATGATTCTTTCGGAATTTCAAAATTAATATTTGTTACAGGGTTGAACGGATTCGGATAATTTTGTTTCAAAGCATACTTAAATGGAATTTCGTTTGAAACTGTTTCTACTCCCATTACTGTCGTTCCCTGTTTCAATACTATATTAGCATTCGGGTCAAAGGTGACTGCATTCGGCTGCTTTGTAAAATTCCAAGTGAATAACTGATTATTTACATCATTCATTACTCTTATTGTAGTGTCTGTTCCTCCTACAAATGCGACTTTAACCTCAATAGGCATTTTGAAAAATGCAGGAGTGGATTGTGTCTGCTTTGCCATAAATCTTACAGTCCAGTTTGTTCCTGAACCGGAATAATTATATGTGTTAGCATATACAGGATGATTTGGCTGATATACCCACTCATTAAAGAACCATGTCAAATCCTGTCCGGAAACTGTATTCACTTTGTTAATAAAGTCTGCTGTTACTGAATTTTTAAATTTAAAGTTTGTGGTATCCTGAGTATAGCTTCTTAATATATTAAAGAACATTGTTGTATCGTTCAAAGTATATCTGAGCATATGAAGAACACATCCGCCTTTATCGTACGTTATAGCTGTGTTGAACAATGTATTCTGATCAGGTGTAGTAATTGCCCAGGACGGATTGTATATCGGCCAGCCGGGATTACCGGATAAATATCCGCTTGCATCGCTATTGATAGCTGACTTATATGATGCATATCCTGAAGTATATTCTTTCCATAATGCTTCACAGTACGTTGCAAATCCTTCATTAAGCCAGATGTCTGCCCATGTTCCGGGAGATATCAAATCACCAAACCATTGATGACCAAACTCATGCGCTACAACATTTTCATTCCAGTAATTAGGAGCAAGGATAGTTAATGTTTGATTTTCCATTCCGCCCCATGTAAACTGGCTGTTAGCAGTAGCAAAACCATTCTTTTCAAAAACGTGTTCGCAGAAAAGCTGGGAATAACGAGTCATCATAGAAGGCATTTTTGATTTGATGTTTGCAAGTCCTGACTCTCCTGTATTCCAGTAAAATCTTATCGGAATACTATCTGCAGGATTGGAAAGTTTATGCCACCATACTACATCAAGATTGTATCCGACCTTACCAATCATTGTCATTAAGTATGTTGCAATCGGGTCTCTGCTTACCCAATGATAAAAAATTGCTCCGCCGTTTACTGTTGAATCAGCCAATCTTCCGTTAGAACCCAGGATAACTGTTGTTGGTGTTCTTGCAGTTAAATCCCATGTGGCTTTATCTGATGGTCTGTCCCAGCATGGGAACCAGCCTCTTGCGCCTTCAGGTTCAGCATCTGTAAAAACCATTCCATTGCTTGCATAAAAACCATTAGCAGAAACATTGTTATGGTGATAAGAAATCTTCATAACGACTGTTTCACCCGGGTTATAAGTTCTATCCAGTGTTATCGAAACAACATCGCTAACATGAGAATAGGTTAAAGATGTATTACCAATTTTAACAGTATCAATACCTATAGAAGTATTTAGCGCATTTAATTTGATTGAATTTAATGTTGAGTCAACTCTGAAAGTTATCTGGTTAGTACCTGTATAAGCTTTTGTGTATGGAGAAATAAAACAATTGTAGATATCTAGATTCAGTTTGTAATCAAGAACATTGAATGAATGAACAGGTGTATTAGGAGAATCGAATTCAGTGTGCAAGTATGATTGTTGGTGCATCTTCTTTTGAGAACATGCGTCAGCCCCTGTCATTTCGTCTGCCTGAGCGTAAATATTATAACTGCAGAAAGACAAAATAAAAAGTAAAATTAGGTTTTTCATTTAGTAGTTTTCTAAAATAAAGAACAAAGGTGAATATATTAAAAGTAACAGAGGTCTATGGATGAAAAAAGTCAAAAGGAAGGTGTAAAAATGACTGCCGGAGCGCGATGCTCCGGCAGTTTAAAGAATATTATTTTACTAAAATCATTTTCTTTGTTTCTGTATATCCGTCTGCTGTAAGTGAATAGAAATATGCTCCGCTTGATAAGCCATACTTTCCTGCATCAAAATTAACTTCATAGTTTCCGCCGTCTCTTCTGTCATTTACTAAGTCAGCAACTTGCTTTCCTGCAAGATTATAAACTTTTAGTGACACAAATGAATTCTTCGGCAAACTGAAATTTATTTTTGTTGAAGGATTGAAAGGATTCGGATAATTTTGTTTTAATTCAATCGATGAAGGAATTTGTGAACTTGCATAATTATTATATCCGATATCTGTAAGTGTCAAAGTCGGCTTTACAACATAAAGTCCTGTCTGAATATCTGAACCGATAATTTTTTTAGACGGGAACATAAATATTTCCCAGCATCCGTTAAATGCAGATGCGTTATTTGATGGATATGTATCATACCATGCAATTTCATTCGGAACAGCCGGATTTGAAAGATCAACAAGTCTGATTCCTGCAGTATAATTTGCGATTACTCCATAGTTTCCATATACAGTCATATTATGTACGTCAGCTGTTGTAATATTTGTAGGATTCCATGTGCCGATCTGTGTATAACTTGTCGGATCTGATATATCCCAAATGTTCATTTTTCCTGTGATAGTTCCTGTTATTTCATCGCAGACATACATATACTTATTATTGTACTTATGGAAATCGATAGTATGAGTAGAAACTCCGCCCGGAGCATATTCTTTAAAAGCTCTGATTAATTTTATCGAATCTTTATTTGCAATGTTATAAATCGTGCAATATCCTGTATAAATGTTGCATGTCCATAAGGTATCGTTTCTTGCTTTACAGTCATGAACATATCCGTTTGTATTTCCGCCTGTTGCAACACCTGCTTTTCCGCGGATAACGGGATTTTCAGGATCAATGCAGTCCATAATTGCTACACCGCCATTTACTACAAACGATGAATTACAACCGTTAAGAAATTTGTATCTTCCGTCACCGTAATCTGTAATTGAGTGTGTTGATGAATGGCTTGGGAAGTTAGTTGTCTTCACAAAATGAACTGAGTCAGGTAAATATTGTAAATCGAAAATTTGAATTTTACTTTGCGAGCCTTCTGAAACAACATAAGCATAATGGCTGTATGTTTTCATTTCTCTCCATTGTGAGGTAACGCCTGTAAAAAATTTGATTTCGTGAATGTTTGCAGAATCTGTTATGTCAACGAACGAAGTTCCTGTATTGCAGCCGAGGATAGCATACTCTCTGCCGTTAGGTGCAGTGTAGCCCCAAAGAGCGGAGTAATTAGTACCGTGCTGATTGAGATTTTTTAACAATACCATGTTCTGGTTCGGAAGCTGCGCTTTTGCGCTTACGGCCAGCATGAGAATTGCTATAACAATGTATAAACGATTTTTCATTTTAGAGTTTATAGATGATTAGTTTTGTTATTTTAAAATTGGTGAAAAATTGGATAAATATAACAATTATATTTATAATATGGTAATGAATTATGATGAGCAAAAGTTTCCAGGTAAAAATAAAGTGTATTCCTTAGAGATGAAAATAAAAATGCCAAATAAACAATAAGAAGAAAAAATAGATTATTTAGAATTGTTTATTTAGCTTTAATTATATTTCCGCTGGATTAAGCAGTAAAAGCAATGGCTATTAAGTTAATTTTTAAACATTAAAATAATAAAGTATTTTGCTTCCAATTTACGCCGCCGTTAGTTGTCCTAAAAATTACTGCAGAAAAGTCTATATTTCCGGCTGCAAGACCCAAATTTGCATCAGAAAAATAAATATCGTTAATTATGGTATTATTTGATGTAGAGTTTAAATTAACTGCATTAAAATTTGCTCCTCCATCAGTACTTCGCATAAACAAGTCCTGGCCTCCTATATATCCGGATGAGTTGTTTATAAAAAACACTGAAAGAATTGTCTTTGTAGTGGGTGCAGGTAAGACATTCCACAGAGCACCTCCATTTACAGTTTTAAAAAAATTTCCTTTATCTCCGGCAACATACCCTGTATTTTCATTTATAAAGGATATATCATTAAATTGTATATCCGGTATATCGGCATTATATGATGAGCCAAACCAATTTATACCTGAGTTAGTTGTGTACATTAGTAAACCATATTGTTGTCCCGCCCCATCATTTATTCCGCATATTGCAGCTTTGCTTGAAGAAAGAACAGAAGAAGCGGTAATATAACTTTGTGTATTTAAAGGATCGACATACCAGCCGGCACCACCTTGTAATATTCTCTTAAAGGCACCTTGGCCGCACAAAAATCCGGAAAATGAATCAAACATTCCTATAGTAAAGGAATGGCTATTTAAGCATTGATAAATTTTTATCCATTCTGAGCCACCATTTGTAGTAACAGCAACTTCTCCGTCTACACTGCAACAATACCCTGTATTATCACTAATAAATTTAATATCCGTTAAGTACGAAGTACAAGATGAAGTAACTTTTTGCCAGCTATTACCCCCATCTAAAGTTTTCAACACATAACTTCCATTTTGGTTGGTTCCGCCTACAGCATATCCCGTAAGGGCGTTTCTAAAACATAATTTTGTTATAAAGTTAAACGGCTGAGAGGTTTGCACTTGGGCAGTTAAGCTCAATTCAGTAATAAAGAAAATTAAGATAACATAAGTTAATAATAAAAATGGGGTTTTCATAACTTGGAATTTTTTTATTTTGTAATAAAGTAAAATACTAGTTTTATTACGTTAATTCAAATAAATATTGCAAGTTATTTAAAATTTTATAGAAGATTAATTAGCATTAATAAGAAATGCGAGGAATTTTGAAGCTCCCTTTAGAAAAGAGAGCTTCAGAAGTGTTATTTAGATAATACCATCTTTATCGTCTTCACAAAATTCCTTGACTCATTTTGAATAGCAAGTTTGCAGAAATATATCCCGCTAGTTAATGTTTTTGCATCAAAGTTAACGGTGTAATAATCTGCAGTTTTATATCCTTCAAGTAACGTCATCACTTCTTTTCCAGTTACGTCATAAATTTTTAATGATACCATTCCATCTAAAGGAATTTCAAATGAAATTTTTGTTGAAGGATTAAATGGATTAGGATAATTCTGCATAAGCGCAAATGAACTTGGCTTACCGACTATCACTTCACTGCTAAGATTATAATATTTATAGTTTCCATTAAAATCAATCTGCTTCAATCTGTAACTATATTTTCCTGAAGAAAGATTTCTATCATCAAAACTATAACTTTGCTGTTGATTTGTAGTCGCAATACCGTTTACAAATCCTATATCATTCCAAACGCCGCCTGAATTTTTTCTTTCAATGGTAAATCCGGAGTTATTCTGTTCTAAAATTGTTCCCCATGATAATTTTACATTTCTTCCGGTTACAGAAGAATTAAAAAATGAAAGTTCAACCGGTAAAACCTGATCTGTACTGTTTAATATTGTACCGTTGGCGCCTGAAACAAATAAGCTTGTACCCAACTGCCCGATATAAACACTTCGCAGATTTGCAGTGGTACCGCTTGTCTGTGCGCTCCAGTTAACCCCGCCATTATTTGTGACCATTATGGTTCCTGTATTACCAACAGCAATTCCCTGATTTACACTTCCGAATCTTACAGAATTAAGTGCCTGTGTAGAGCCGGGAGTAGTAGTTGTATCCCAAACAGAACCGCCATTTGTAGTCCTTATAGTTTTTCCGCTGGCGCCGACCGCCCATCCTGTATTATCGTCAAGAAAATAAATACTGTTTAAATTAGCTGTAATTTTTGTAGTAAGTAAAGTCCAGTTAGTACCTGCATTAGTTGTTTTTCTTACTATTCCACCTGTACTGCAAAGATATCCGGTATTGGCACTCGGGAAAGAAAGTGAAGTGATATTTGTTGCCGCTCCGGTTGTAAGCGCAGTCCAGTTTGCTCCGCCGTTTGTAGTAATTCTCACACCGCCAGCTGTAGTGCCATAGTATCCTGTATTTGCATCAAGAAATTTGAGAGATAGAATATTGGTTGCAACTCCCGGAGTCAATGCTGTCCAGTTAACTCCGCCATTAGTGGTTTTAATGAGGTTACCTGTATTTCCTGCAATATAGCCGGTAGATGCATCAATAAACTCCACAGCATTAGAAGTTATAGCTCCCGAAAAAGATTGATATACCTGCCATGTATTTCCTCCGTCAGTAGTTTTTTGAAAAGATGAAGAGTTTCCTGCAACGTAACCTGTACTAGCATCAACAAATGTAATAGCATTTAACTGCTGATTATTACCCACTGTTGTCCAGTTCAACCCTTCATCAGTCGTTTTAAATAAAGCTCCCTGAGAGCCGCTCATTATTGCATTATTAGCATCAAGAAATGCTATATCGTATTGTGTCTGACCTGAAATATTAGGAATTGTTGTGCATTGAGTGAAATTTGTTCCTCCGTTAGTAGTTCTGTAAACACTACCGCCGCTTCCTGCAATAAAACCTGTGTTAGCATTCTGAAAATACACACATTGAAATGTGTTTGTACTTCCGGTAGTTAATGCAGAACCCCAGCTTGTACCTCCGTTAGTAGTTTTGTATGCAAGGCCACCGCCACCAACTACATATCCCGTATTTGCATCAACGAAATAAATATCGTATAAAATATTTGAAGCGGTTACTTGAACGTAATTCCAGCTGGCGCCTGCATCAGTTGAAGTCCATACACCGCCGTCTGAACCTGTCTGTGATCCGCACATAATTGCTTTAGTGGATGATAGAACTGAATTGCTGTATTGAAAGCCAGATAAAGAACTTTCTGTCCAGTTCGTTCCGCCATTTGTTGTTCTTACAGTGTAAGAGAAGCCGCCCGCAAAACCTGTGTTAGCATTTAAGAAACCCATTGTATATAAATAATTGCTTGAGCCGTTTGCGTAGACCGTTGTCCAGTTTACACCTGCATTGGTCGACCTGCTGATTTCACCATTGAAGCTGCATGTGAAACCTGTATTTGCGTTTAGAAAATTTACATCATACGTAGCATTGGTACAGGTTGTAACATATTTAGTCCATGTCAGCCCGGCGTTAGTGGTTTTCAAAACAGAACCGGTACCTCCGGTATTATCACCTGATGTAGCATAACCTGTAGTTGAACCGGTAAACCACATACGCTGCATAAAAGTGTTCGATATGCCCACTTGTTTTGTAGTCCAGGTCTGGGCATTTAAAGAATTAAATCCAATTAAGAGGATAACAAGAAATACAGAATTTTTCAGATTCATTGGAATGTAGAATTTTCAATTAAATGTTACTTTTTCAATTATACAAAAATATTTTGAACAGAGTTTATTTTCAAGAATAAATTTCCCGACATTACCCCCATATTTGATTTGTTAGTAGGCTTTATTATTAATAAATTCAATATTTAATTTGATATTTTATACCTCTGAGATGCTTTCCAAACAAACTACAGAAATTTTAAGATTTTTATCAGCAAAGGACATCAAAAAATTAGGAAATTTTGTAAAGTCTCCTTACTTCAATACAAATCCTGCAATCGAAAAACTTTATGAACTTATCAGAATACATCATCCTGATTTTAAAGAAGAAGCCTTTGAATTAAAAAGTGTTTTTCAGAAAATATATCCCGGAAAAGAATTCAAAGAGCAGACTATAAGAAATTTGTACACAGAACTGAATATGCTTTTAAAAAAATTTATTGGTATGGAAGAACTGGAATCTTCGGGATGTGAATTCGACAGTTACATTGTGGCCGGACTTACTAAAAGAGGACACTACAGTATATCTGAAAATTTTATAAAAAAAAGTTATGATAAAAATTATGAGCAGTCATTATTCGATATGGAAATGTTCTTTTACTTTTTCAGACTCGGAAGCGCTTCTATTAATAATAAAGGCTACCTGCAGAAAAATCTCTCAAAGGCAAGACTCGATACAGTACACTCTGTGCTTGAAAAACTTACAATGTTTTTTCTCGCCGAAACTCTCAATATAAGTATAGAAGTTTTTGATATAAATATTTATAACCCAGCAGAAAAGAAAGATACAGTAGCAGATGAGTTTTTGAAAAATCAGGATATGAGAAAATTTATTTTATACCTTGAATCAACGAATAACAGGTATGCTTCTTTCATAAAAATAAGATACCTCCTGTACTACTATCAGATTCAGGATTTTAATGAAAATAATTATTATGAACTTAAATCTGAAATTTTTAAAACAATAAAGTCCGTAAAGAAATTTGACCAGTTAAGTTTTGTTACAATTTTAGTTCATCTTGTAACTAAAAAAATACTGCCCGTTAACAGAAAATTCTCAAGGGAAATATTTGAGTTTGCAGAACTCTTTCAAAGCCTGAATATATTTACTGAGAATTCATTGCTGAAAATCAGTCTCGGATTATTCCGTAATTTTTTTACTGTCGCAATTATTTTAAGAAAATACGAATGGACTGAAAACTTTATAAATGAATATGCCCCTTACCTGAGTGAAGAGCTTCGTGAAAACGAAATAAATTATTCAATGGGAATATTAAGTTTTAAACAGGGTGAATATGAGAAATCTCTTGATTACTTTAACAAGTTTAAAATGAAAGATATCGGTGAAAAAATTAATGCACGATTTTATATGATGATGAACTATATTGAAATGAAAGCATACGAAAGCGCGCTCTCCGTTCTTCTGACAATAAAACAGTTTTATCTTGATAAGGAAATTCCTGAAGTTTACTCGGTACTTATGGAGGACGCAATTAAATTTTTTAATGAGATTATAAGAGCAGAAGAAGAAGGAAGGAAAATTGATGGGCAGATTTACAATGAAGCACATTCAGATAAAAGATACTACCACAAGCAGTACATTCTGGATAAAATTGAAATGCTAAAGTAATATTTGTCAGATTCATAACCGCAGCAGTGTTTGAATTCTGCCGCGGCTAAAAAATAAATAAAGAAAAATAAATTTTATTTAGATAGAATCATTTTTATCGTCTTAACAAAATCTTTTGAATCACTCTGAGCAGATATCTTACAGAAATAAATTCCGCTTGATAGTAATTTTGCATCAAAGTTTACTGTGTAATAATCAGCTGTTTTAAATTCATTAATCAATGAAGTAACTTCTTTTCCTGATATATCATAAATCTTTAATGATACATATCCGTCAACCGGAATCTCAAATGAGATCTTTGTTGAAGGATTAAACGGATTAGGATAATTCTGCGAGAGCTCAAACGAATTTGGCTTGCCAATTATGACTTCTCCGCTTAAATCGTAATATTTATAATTTCCGTTGAAATCAATCTGCTTTAATCTGTAATTATAATTCCCGGTTGATAAATTCTTATCTTCAAATGAATAGTTGCTTTGGATGCTTGTCGTTCCGTTACCTGCTACAAATCCAACTTTATTCCATTGCTGATTTTCAGATTTTACAGCCCGCTCAATATCAAAGCCTGAATTATTTGTCTCAGTAACTGTCTGCCAGTTCAATATTACATTACGTTTATTCTGAACTGATGAAGTAAAAGATGATAACTCTACAGGCAGCACCTGGTCATTACTATAAAGAATAGTACCGGTTCCGCCTACAGTTACAACGTTACCGTTTGGCTGAATAAAAGAATTTCTTAATGGCACAGTAGTATTACTTGTCTGCGCAGTCCAGTTTGTTCCGCCGTTAGTTGTGACAAGTATTGTACCTGCAGTACCTACTGCAATACCATTTGAAGTATTTCCAAATCTTACTGCAGCAAGTGCATTCGTCGTTCCGGATGTTTGAGTTACCCAGTTTGTTCCGCTATTAGTTGTTTTAATAATTGTTCCTGATGCTCCGACTGCATATCCCGTATTATCGTCTAAAAAATAAACTGCGTTCATAGTTACAGCTACGCCCGTTGTTAATGCGGTCCAGTTAGTTCCTGCATTTGTAGTCTTTCTTATATTTCCGGCAGTACTAGTTATGTAACCTGTATTTGCGCTGGAGAAAGATACACCTGTAATATTTGTTGCAAGGCCTGTAGTTAAAGCATTCCATGTAACTCCCGCATCGGTGGATTTTCTCATCACTCCTGTCGGCGCAGTAAAATAACCTGTATTAGCATCAGTAAAATCCAAAGCTGCAATCGCAGAAGCAACACCTGTTGTTTGCGTACTCCAGGTTGAACCACCGTCAGTTGTTTTTATAAGGTTACCGCTTAATCCCGCTGCATATCCTGTTGTAGCTGTTGGAAATTTCATACAGTTAAAGTTTGTGGAGACAGGAATATTCGTTTGTATCGTCCATGTCAGTCCGCCGTCAGTTGATTTTTCCATTGCTCCCCCTACACCTGCGGCGAAACCTGTAGTACTATTAATAAAACTGACTGCATTTAACTGAGCAGTAAAATTATTCTTATTTATAATCCACGTATTTCCTCCGTCGCTGGTCTGATAAAAAGCTCCATTGCTTCCTGATATTATTCCGTTATTCGCATCAAAGAAATACATATCATAATTACTCTGAGTAACTAATGGTTTGGCAGTTATAGGGGTGAAGCTGGTACCTCCATTTGTTGTTTTGTAGATGCTTGCATTGCTTCCCCCGACAAATCCTGTATTTGCATCAATGAAATATACAACTGAAAGTGGTACAGTTGCACCCGTAGTCAATGGTGACCAGGAGCCGCCTCCGTTAGTTGTTTTATAACAAACTCCGGTATTTCCGCATGTAAATCCTGTATTGGCATCTAAAAAGAAAATATCATATAACGTATTGCCTGTAGATAGATTCGTTGAAACCCAGCTTGCTCCTGCATTAGTTGATGTGTAAACAAAACCATCAGTTGCATTTGTACCGCACATTATAGCTTTCGTTGTGGAGAGTACTGCCGATGAATAGACTATATCAGTTACTCCTCCGGTTGTCCAGCTTGCGCCTGCATTTGTTGTTCTGACAGTATTATTCTGCCCTGCGGCAAAACCTGTATTGGCATCAAAAAAGTTTATTGCATACAGAGAAAATGCGCTTGCGTTATTATAAACGTTAGTCCAGTTAGTACCTCCATTAGTGCTTTTCGCTATTTCTCCATTGAAACTTGCAACATAACCTGTGGTAGTATTCAAAAATTTTACATCATAAAGTGCATTTGAGCATGAAGTAGTGATCTTTGTCCATGTGTTTCCTGCATTTGTAGTTTTAAGTACGTAAACAATCCCGCCTGTATTTTCAGCATAAGTTGCAAAACCGGTGGTGGAATTAATAAATGACATCCGCTCAACAAAGGAAGTAAACGTTCCTTCCTGTACTTTCGTCCAGGTTTGGGAAAAAAGATTGGTGAAACTTAGTAAAAATAAAATAAGACATAGCTTAATTTTCATGGGATAAAAAGTAAGATTAGAAAAAAAATTGTTAGCTATAATAGAATTATTACAATATTAAATATTTAATGTGGTATAATTCATAAACCATACCAAAGAATTTATTATTTATTCCCTGCCAGGGGATTAAATTAATAAATAAGAGAAATGATTAATTTCCGATAAAAATTATTTCGCTTTATTATTAAAGGGGTAAAGATTGAAGTGAGATTTATAAATATAATATTTTATACTATATTTTAAAATCTAATTACTGCCGGTTTTATACAAGAAAATTACTTTATTCTTTTAATTACAACTAAAGTCTTATCATCAGAGTATGTTGCCTTTGCAGAAAACTTCTGCACATACTCTAAAATATTTTCGCAGATTTCCTTTGCGCTTTCATCTTTATATTTTCTCAGAAGGTCCTTTAAAGTTTCCTCTCCCAAAAAATTAAAATTTTCATCTGTTGCTTCAACTATGCCGTCTGTAAACATCACAAGAAAATCATCTTTATCAAGATTTATACTATCCGATAAATATTTTTGATTTGAAGAAATTCCAAGCACTGAGCCTGTTGCATCCAATGCTTCAATTGTATCTTTTGAATGATTATAAAAAAGCGGACTGTTGTGCCCCGCATTCACAAACATGCAAAGTCCTTTTTTATCTTCGTAAAGCTCGCAATAAAATAATGTAACAAATCTTTCAAACGGAAAAGTTTCATAAACTAAATTGTTTACCTTACCTATCATTGTTGTCATTTTAATACTGTATTCTACTCCCATCTTAACAGCGCCGGAAACATAAAGCGCTTGCGCAGCTGCCGAAAATCCTTTTGAGGCAGCATCCCCTATAACAACTCCTAATCTGTCTGAACCTTCCTGCGAAAGATAGTCGAAGAAGTCACCGCCGACGACTTTATCAGGTAAAGATATTCCGAAGATTTCATAATTTCCGAATTTCTGTTCGTGTTCAGGCAGGATATTCTTCTGTATCTCCCGTGCCTTTTCCATCTCCTCTCTGTCTTCTTTGACTTTGAATTCTATTTGCCTTGAGCGCAGAAGATAGCTTAGTGTGGTGCTTATTATATTGAGTGTATTGGTAAGATTATCATGAAGATTCTTTGCATTGAAAGCAATAAGATACTGGTAAAGATGATAAGTCTCATCCTGTTTTCTTATTTTATAACGTTCCCCTACTCCTGTTGCAGAGAACGTGAGAATTCCTTTTTGAACAAGATATGTATCCGATTCTTTTGCCATTACAGAGCGGTGCGCCCCTACCTCTTTGAACTTTGGATAATTAGCAACTAATATTTCATAATTTTTTTCAATCGGGTCCATATCACCGACCTGCTCTATTAAAATATATCCCGTCTTCGTTTCGTTGAGTCTCCACAATCTTCCTCCGATAATTTCCGTGGTCTCTGTTTTAATTATCTGTTCAAGCACGTATAGCAGCAGCTCTTCGTTCTTCTCGTAATTCGGCGCTTCCTTTATAATATTATCTAATGTCTTGTAGAGTTTTCTTTGTTCCATGATTGTTTTTACTTATTACAAAATTGTTTTACAGTATTTTTAGTCTGTTTCTGTTTAGATAAATTGCTCCCATTTCACCGCCGACAACAAAAATTACCGCAACATAATAAATCCA
Source organism: Bacteroidota bacterium (assembly GCA_018266835.1). Taxonomy (NCBI): domain Bacteria; kingdom Pseudomonadati; phylum Bacteroidota; species Bacteroidota bacterium. The sequence goes on from JAFDZP010000003.1 coordinate 133,177, forward strand.
GAATATAAAAATAACCAGCGCTGCATAAGTTCCGTAAACTCTTCCGAAGTTTGCGAACTTCAGAATATACAACGAAAATAAATGCTTTAAAATCTCAAACAGTATTGCAGAAATATATGATGAAAATAGCACGACTTTCTTCGGAATATTCTGGTATGGCACAAACCTGTAAATTATGTAAAACAGTATGTATGAAATTGCATAAGCAATTAAAACTGATACCGTACTCTGCAGAAAGCTTAAACTGACTTCAAATCCGAAAACTCCTTTTGATACAATTTCTACTAAGGTTACAGTATATGTTGCAACCAGACTCAATATAAATAACAGAATTGTTGAGAGAGCCAGAATTATGTCTCTTATCTTCAGAATGAAATAATTTTTTTCAATCTTAAGATTATAAATTCTGCTGAGCACATCTCTGAAGGCACTGAATAACCCGCTAACAGTCCAAAGCATACCGACTAACCCTATTATACCTGTTATCCATGTATTATTTGAAAGCTCACGTATTCTATCTAGCAGCTCCCCCGTAATTCTGTTACGCATTTCTACAGGAATCGGAATAAGATGGTTTAAATTATCATTAAGCTTTTCTATTGAGACTGACCTGTCTAAATATAATCCAAGAATTGTAAAAAGAATTAAAAGAAAAGGAACTATGCATAACAGGAAATTAAATGCCACGCCGGATGACATAATCCATATATGGTCCAGCTCAAATCTATTGATTAATTTTATTACATAATAGCGGACCGTAACATATATACGTTTTATCCTGAGATATTTTCTGAAATCCTGTATTCTATCGAGAATGAAATTCAATTATCTTTTATAATTTACCGGTTACTTTTTCTACTGCAGGTAAAAAATTGTTATCAAGAATAATACTTTTCATATTTTCAATTTCGAGATTCAAAATGCCGTCGTTAGAAATATGTTTTGATTTTTTTCTTATTAACTGATATGCTGCATTTACTCCCGCGCCGCTTTTCATAGGGAGATGGAAATCAAGTCCCTGCGCTGCGCATAAAAATTCAATAGCTATTACATTTTTAACATTCTCAGTTACATTAAAAAATTTTCTTGCGCCGATAGAACCCATTGAATTATGGTCTTCCTGATTTGCGCTTGTGGGGATAGAATCAACTGATGCAGGATGAGATAAAACTTTGTTTTCACTTACAAGCGCGGCTGATGTGTATTGCGCAATCATAAGTCCTGAATGTAAGCCGCCTTTATCTGTTAAAAATCTTGGAAGACCGCTTAAGCTGCCGTCAACAATTCTAGCAGTTCTTCTTTCACAAATACTTCCCAGTTCGGATATTGCAATCGCAAGAAAATCTGCAATAAATGCAACAGGCTCGCCATGAAAATTTCCTCCGCTGATGTATTCCCCTGTCTCGGGAAAAATCAAAGGATTATCTGTAACTGAATTTATTTCAGTCTCTAAAATTCCTTTACAGTAATTAACAGTATCTCTCACTGCGCCATGTACCTGCGGCATACATCTAAGCGAATATGCATCCTGAATTTTTACTTTATGGTCATGCGATTTCATTATCTCGCTGTTCTTCAGTAATGCTCTTAAATTAGATGCGCATTTTGTTTGCCCGGCATGCGGACGCATTTCATGAATTTTTTTATCGAAGGCATTTTCAATTCCTCTCATTGCATCAAGTGACATCGCGCCTGATATATCTGCAAGCTTGCAAAGATTTATTGCATCGTAAATTGATTTACATACATAGGCTGTCATCATCTGCGTGCCATTAATAAGAGCAAGACCTTCCTTAGCAGAAAGCTGAACAGGTTTAAGTCCGCATTTTTTTAATGCAGCGGAGGAAGAAATTACTCTTCCGTTAAGTTTACACTTTCCTTCACCTATTAATGCAAGAGCAAGCTGTGAAAGCGGAGACAAATCTCCCGAGCTTCCGACTGAACCTTGCGAAGGTATCAATGGAATTAAACCTGAATTAAAAAATTTTATGAGCGATTCCAGAAGTTCTAACCGCACACCTGAAAATCCTTTAGCCAGAGAATTAATCCTGAATAAAATCATCAGCCTTACAACGTCATCAGGAATTAAATTCCCGACTCCCGCCGAATGAGATTTTACAAGATTATGCTGAAGGATGTTTATATCTTTAACAGAAATTTTTACGTTTTTGAACTCGCCGAATCCTGTTGTGATTCCATAGATAACTTCATCTTTTGCAATCCATTCCTCAACTAATTTTCGCGAAGCGTTTACTTTTTTTGCCGAAGCCGGGTGCAGCTTCAGTTTCAAGCCCTGTCTAATAATAGAAATTGAATTCTCTACTGTGAGATTACTGCCGTCAATTATATACTCGTTTTTTGCCATTATTTATATAAAGTATTCAATATAAAGAGATAAGCCCGTATTTTAAATGTAGAAAAAATTAAAAATCCTTATTACTACTAATGGGGAGGATTTAGTGGAAGGTTAAAAGAAAAGTTTGTAAATTAATTACAGCTTTTGTTCTTTCTCAATATAGATTCAGAATATAGAATTTTGAAAAGACAGATTTTATTTTGCAGAAAAACCCGACTTTTTCCCGACTTATTTCAATATAAAAAATATCGGTACCGAAGGTTCGACTTGGCGAATTGTTTTTACAACAACGGATTTTCAAAACCCGACTTTTTTCCTACTTTTGTTAAATAAACCTGCCAAGTTCGCAGATCCTGTCAGGTTGGAAAAATTGTTTTAAGAAGACCTGACAGGATTAAAAACCTGTCAGGTCTGTTAAACAAAAATCCGACTTTTCCCGACTTTTATTCAAAAATTGAATTTGGAGATTGCCGAAAGAAAAAACCCGACCAAAACCCGACTTTTATTCAATTTATAATTAACTATAAATAATTGATAGAGATGCTCTATAAAACGATTTTATACATTATACATTCTACTTTATACTTAATACAAAATCAGGCTCTTGGATGTGATTGTTTATAAACCTTCTTCAGTTTTTCAGGAGAAATGTGAGTATAAACCTGTGTTGTGGAAAGTGACTCATGACCTAGCAAGTCCTTAACTGCCCGAATATCTGCTCCCTTATCTAATAAGTGAGAAGCAAATGTATGGCGGAGAATATGAGGAGATTTTTTTTTGAGTTCAGTTATGCCTTCAAGTGATTTTTTTGTAATGCGATTGACCTGCATTGGATATAACTTGGTGCCGTTAGAACTAAGAAATAAAATATCCGAGTTGCCTTCTGCAGGAACAGGTCTGATTTTCAGATATTTGTTAATGCTTTGCTCTGCATTTTTTCCGAACGGAACGATTCGTTCTTTAGAGCCTTTGCCGAAAACTTTAATCGTTTTATTAGCGAAGTTAATATTGCTGGTTTTGAGATTTATTAATTCTGAAAGACGGATACCGGTGGAATAAAATAATTCCATTATAGCTGCATCCAGAGGTTTCCTGTCTTCAGTTTGTTCGGGCTCAAAAAGTTTTTCCGCTTCTGATTCAGTAAGATAAGAAGGAAGTTTTTTATCAAGCTTGGGGAATATCAGAGTCGCGGCAGTGTTCTTCTTTATATATTTTTTCTTTGCAAGATATTTGAAGAAGGATTTCAGCAATGAGATTTTTCTTGAGATGCTTCGGTTTGAATAATCTTCATCGAATAAATCAGCTACGAATGATTTTAAAATAGGAAGCTCAATATCATTTAAATCAAATTCATTTTTTCCGAATGTAAGCGTAAGGAAATTTTCAAACTGCTTTAAATCATTTTCATAGGAGGTAATAGTATGCGGTGAGTAATTTAAGCTTACTTTAAGATAACTGAGATATTCCTGTATGTACTTATTAAAGTTCATCCGGCACAATTTGTTTAGCGGGTTTTTTAATACCTCTTAAACTTTTAATATCATTTAATGTAATTATCTTAAAAGCAAAAATTAAAACAAAAAATAGTACTATATAAAGAATTTTAAAATACCACTCGTGGAGAAACGTTCCTGCAGTAAAGGAATAAATAATAAACGTAGCTATAGTGGAAAAGAAAATCAGATATATTTTACTGAACTCGTAATCAACTTTGTAGAACTTTTTTGTAATCATATATATGCCAATCATCATTGCAAGGTAACTGAAAAGCGTTGCATAAGCAGCGCCGGTAATTCCGAATTTAGGTATGAGAGCAAAGTTTACAATTATGTTCATTGCTGCGCCAATGCCGGTAATAAGCGGGAGATATTTTGTTTTTTTCTCTATGTAAATCCCCGCCATGAGATTTATATATATACCATAGAATAAATATCCGGCAAGAACAATGGGAACAATGTATAATCCCGACCAGTATGCTTTACCCAACAGATATCCTTTAAACGGTAAAGGAATTTTTACAATGTTCTCTATATAAAAACTGAAGAATAAAAATAACACGCATGCAGCAAAAATAAAGAGTGTCATTATCTTTGAAAATATCTGTTTTGCATTTGGCTCTTTAGCAGTTTGTAAAAAGAACGGTCTCCATGCAAATTCATATATCGAGCAGAAAAGCATCATCAGAATTCCCATACGGTAATTTGCCTGATAAATACCCACAGTTTGTTCATTGGTAAGATATCGAAGGATTGGTCTGTCAATCACCTGCACTAAATTCGCTCCTATACCTGCGGGAATAAGAGGAATAGAAAATTTAAGAATCTCTTTATAAAGCTGTTTGTTGAATCTGAAAGTTAAATTTTTGAATATAAGAGGAAGAAAGATTATAAAAGTTACGCCCGATGCAATTGCATTAGCTAAAAAAATTGCCTCAATTCCCCAGCGAAAAACTAAGAGGAAAAGTATATTAAGACTCACATTAATAGTTATGCTTAATACCTTTAATGTACCGAAGACTTTTGCTCTACGTCTTAATCTCAGGTAAGCAAATGGAATCAAGACGGCAGCATCAAAGAATAAAATCAGCGCAGAGTATCTTAATAATATCGGCGCGCGTTCAGGCGCTAACTGAAAAAGCGGAGCAAGATTTACAGGGAAAATGAAAAGTACAGCACTGAGAATGAATGAGTTTATAAAAATTGAAAAGTATGGTAAGGAGAAATTATCTTTCTTATCACCTATTTCGAGTGTTGATGCAAATTTAAAGTAGCCTGATTCAAATCCTATAGAAAAAAATACATTAAGAATTGCGATGTAAGCAAAAAGATTTGCCTGAATTCCGAACTCAGAAGGAGAAAAAATATTGGTGTAAAGCGGGACTAAAATAAATGCAAGAAATCTTTGAATGACAGTACTTGTGCCGTAAATGAGCGTGTCTTTGGATAAAGATTTAATTTTGTCTCGCATTGTAAATCAAAAATACTTAATTACAAAATCTTATGAAATGATAATCATATAAAAAAAGCCGCATCGAAATGAATCGATAGCGGCTTTAAAAAAATAACTGTATTAAGATTACTTCTTAGGAATAATCTCAATCAAAGCAGAAGTAACTGTTCTGTCTTTGCTGTCCAGTAGAAATACTCTGTATATACCGGATTTGTCGAAACTTAAATCTTCGCCTTCAAAGTATATGTAACTCATATCAGGACTTACTGTGTAAGGGAATTTTTTGTAGTAATCAAATTTGCCGGTATTCATATTTAATTTATCAAATTGAATGTGGCAATCGCTTAAACCTAATGCGTAACTGCATTTAACCATTACTGTTAAATACCCTGTTGTGAATCTGTCGCTGATATCGATTTCACCTGATGAACCGTAGCTTGAACAGAAATACATTACAGGACCGTTTTGAGCATAAGATTTGTGGCTGGCTCCAAATAAGATTACGATAGCCACCATGCAGAAAAATAGTTTAAGTTTTGACATTTATTACCTTTCGTTTTGGTTTATGAAAAAATTATTTATTTAATTCACTTGTTTAAAAAAAGTTCCCGAGAAAATTTTTATTTTGTAACTTCAACTTCGCCGCTGCAAATTGGTGTTCCGTCAATTTTTTGCATGGTTACTTTATATGTACCGGGTGAAGTGAATTTTAATCTCTTTTTATCCTGGAAATATGTGTAATCCCAGTTTGCCTGTACATCAAATGGAACTGTATCAATTATTTTTTCGCTGATTTTATCGCCATCGGCATCTTTTATTTTTGTCATTCTTAATTCAACTTTGCCTACTCCTAATGGTTTATCTGTTCTAACCATTACTGTAAGCCATCCGGTTGTAAATCTGTCGCTAACTCCGATTTCTTTTCCGTTTTTGTAGTCTTCGCAGAAATAAAGTTTGCTGCCGGCAGTTTCTTCTTTTTCAGTTGTGGATTCTTTTTTTGTTTCTTCTTTAGTTGTTTCTTTTTTAGTCGTTTCTTCTTTTTTATCTGTTTTCTCTTTTTCTTTATCTGCCATTTCTTTCACTTTACTGCAGGCAGTTAAAAGTGTGAAACTTACAACAATTGCCAGAACAAATTTTAAGTTGTAGAAAGTATTTTTCATATAAAAAGATTTAGGTTGAATATTGATGTAAAATAAGCTTATAACGACTGATTTTCAAGACAGAAGTCATTTTTTATTGTTTTCAGTTTATGAAGTCAAGAGATATATCCAATGATTTAGATGAATGAGTTAAAGCCCCTGCAGATATAAAATCTATGCCTTTAATTTTTGAATAGTTAGAAATTGTTTCTAAATTTATACCGCCGGAGATTTCAATTTTGAATTCTCCTTTAATAATTTTTACAGCTTCCTTAACATCGTTAAGATTGAAGTTATCAAGCAGGATTATATCAACTATTCCTTTGCCAAGTGTGCAGACAATCATAAGCTCAAAGAGATTTTTCACTTCAATCTCTATCTTAAAGTTCTTTTTAACAGAAGTGAGTCTGTTAAGAGTATTTTCAATTCCACCATTTGCTTCAATGTGATTATCTTTAATTAGCATCATATCATAAAGACCGATTCTGTGATTTGTACCTCCGCCGATTTTCACAGCAAGCTTTTCAAACAAACGGAAGTTAGGTGTGGTTTTTCTTGTATCAAGAATTCTGACCCGGGGATTGTTCAAATTTTGAATGAACCTGTTTGTCAGAGTAGATATGCCGCTCATTCTTTGTAGAATATTTAAGGCAGTTCGCTCACCTTTTAATAAAGTTCGTGTGCTTCCTGAAATTTCACCAAGTACGGTTCCTTTTTTTAACTTGTCACCATCTTTTACGAAGAACTTTACCTTGGTATTTTTATCAAGTAAATCAAAAACAAGCTTGAATATTTTTAAACCTGAAATTATACCTTCTTCCTTCAAAAGAATTTTAGCTGTCGAAACATTTTTAGCAGGTATAAGATTATCAGTTGTAATATCACCGGTACCGATATCTTCCTTCAGCGTCATTTTTATCAGACGTGAAGCTTCGTTCATATCAAAATTGTTATAGTAATTCATTAAGCTTTTTTTGATTCGTTTGTAATATTTTGTTCTTCTGGTATAAGATTAGGAATTCCGTTTGTTACTTTATATTTCACTGCGCACCTTGTGCATTCCCAATAATCCTGCTTATTGATGAGTGGTGATTTATCAACCGGGCATACAATATTCTCTACAATCTTTTCCATTATTTATTAATATGAGATTTTACGAGTTCGACAAATTTTTCAGGCGGCCTTGTAGGTCGGATAGTTTTTAAATTTATAAAACCAAGTATAGTATATCCTTTTGCAATAAGTCGTTCTTCTACAAAAAGTTCGTAATGGATTTTCACTTTTACTCCGGGTACTTCATCCATAAATGCCTTTATTCTTACAACGTCATCATACTTTGCAGTGGAAATATATTTACAATATGATTCAACAACAGATAGTCCATATCCTTCTTTCTCAAGTTCAGTATATGCGTAGCCCATTTCACGCATAAGATTATTTCTGCCCGCTTCAAAAAATTCAAAGTAGCGCACGTTGTTCATTATTCCCATTACATCTGTCTGGGCATAAAGTACTCGTAATGTTGTTTCTGCTGATACCATAGTTCTTTCTTTAATCTTTAAAAATTTTTCCTGGATTCATAATTCCATTAGGGTCAAATACTTTTTTAATATCTTTCATAAGATTCAATTCATTTTCCTTGATTGCTATATCAAGATAGTTTTTCTGTGAGTAACCTATTCCGTGTTCACCTGAGATTGTACCGCCAAGTGCAACAGTGAGTTCAAATATTTTTCTTATTGCAGGGTCAATATTTTTTTCCCAGGTTTCGTTATCGGTTTTGTCTTTTAAAATATTTACGTGCACGTTGCCATCCCCTGCATGTCCGTAACAGATTGAAGTGATTTCATATTCAGAGCAGATTTCTTTTACACCTTTTATAAGTGCAGGTATGTTTGCGCGTGGAACTACTGTATCCTCTTCTTTGTAAACAGAAATTGATTTTACTGCTTCGCCAATGCATCTTCTAAGTGCCCAGAGCTCCGCCATCTTATTCTGATCTTCAGCCAATACAATGTCAAATGCGCCGCAGTTTGTAACTACCTCTGCTATCTTTTCAATATCCTTATCTAAAGTCTCTTCGTAGTTGCCGTCAACTTCGATTAACAGCTGCGCTTCAGCATGTGAGTTTGGAAACTCTTTTCCTAACTGTCTTCTTGCTGCATCAATTGCAGAGCGTTCCATCATTTCAAGAGCTGAAGGAGTAATGCCCGACTGAAAAATTTTTGCAACAGATGAGGCACATTCATTTATTGAGTTATAAGCAACAAGAATCACTTTCTTTTTAGATGGCAGCGGAAGAAGCTTGAAATATATCTTAGTAATAATTCCAAGGGTGCCTTCACTGCCGATTATTAGCTGTGTAAGATTATAACCTGTGGAATTTTTTAATACACGGGCACCGGTATTAATAATTTCACCTGAGGCAGTGACAAATTCCAATCCTAATACGTAGTCCTTAGTTATTCCATATTTTACCGCCTTAGGTCCGCCCGAGCTTTCAGCTAAATTTCCGCCTAGAAAACAGCTCCCTCTTGAAGCAGGGTCGGGTGGATAGAACAAATTTCTTTTTTCGCACTCTTCCTGGAAAACTTGCGTGATTACTCCCGGCTCTACAACTGCCTGAAAATTTTCTTCGTCTATCTCAATTATTTTTTTAAATCTTTCCATTGATAAACATATGCCTCCGAAGATTGGAAGTGCACCACCGGAAAGTCCTGTTCCGCCCCCTCTCGGCACAACGGGAATTTTATAATCATTTGCTAGTTTAAGAACAGTTGAAATTTCTTCAGCCGAACCGGGTTTAACTATAACTTCAGGCGGAAAGGAAAAATCTTCTGTATAATCGTGAGAGTAATTCTGAATGGAATCAGCATCGATAAATACCCATTCTTTCCCTGTGATGGATTCTAATTTTGAAATAATTTCAGGTGTGACTTTATTAAACATTTTGAAAAATACCTAAATAAAAAGAAAATTTTAGGTTAAAAATACCTTCATATAATTTGTTAAATGGGTTTTAATTTACATTTCAGTGAAGTAATTTCAGTAAAATTTTAAAGGTGTCTAACAAAAAACTCTTTTATATAATTTTCGCCGTAGTATTTGCTGCGAATATTTTTAATACAAATATAACTGCTTGGGATTCCCGCTGGACTATACATACTGCATACAGTATGATATATGAACGCAATATTGATTTAGATGAATATTCTAACGTTATACAGAAACATGAAAATTACGGTATCTGGAAAAACACTGAGCACGTTTATAATTACTTTCCAATCGGAGTTTCTATCCTTGCATTGCCTTTTGTATTTGTAGGAGAATATGTGTTTGAGCTTTTGCTGATAATAAATCCTGATATAAAAACACATCTTCAGGAAAAAGGATTCACATTAATAAATGTTACAAATTATTATTATGTTGTTGAGTATTTTATTGCTTCTTTAATTGTAGCATTGTGCGCCTGCTTTTGTTTTCTTATTGCGAGAAGATTTATCAACGTTAAGCATGCAATGATTCTTACTTTTATTTTTGCCTTCTGTACTTCATTATGGTCAGTTGCAGGCAGAGCATTATGGATGCATGGTCCGCTGATGTTATTTTTGCTTATAACAATTTATTATCTCACTTCAGAAAAATTAAGTGTTAAAAGAGTAATAGAGCTTGGTATAATGCTCTCTTTTACTTTTATTATAAGGCCAACGGGTCTCATTTTTTACTTTGCCATTTTATTATATTTTATACTTACCAACAAAAAGTTTGCGGTTATATATCTGGTATCAGGTTTGGCAGTATTCGCAGGATTTTTTATTCTTAATTATTCTATTTACGGAACTATATTCTCTCCATATTATCAATACTATGTAAACATTTTATCTGATGCAGGACACCCGAATTTTTTTGAAGCATTTGCAGGCAATATGTTCAGCCCCGGTAAAGGGTTATTAATTTTTACTCCAGTGTTAATCTTTTCTGCCATTGGTATCTATATTAAAATTAAAATGAAATCTTTTAACAAACTTGATTTCATATTACTTACAATTTTTATTTTATATTACATTTCAATATCATTGGTAACTAAATGGTGGGATGGCTGGTCCTTTGGGCCAAGGTATATCTCCGATGTATTGCCTATTTTAATATATTTCATAATTCCTTACTTTAGCTATCCTGAGTTTTTTAAAAACCGTAAAGCAATGGATATACTTCTTGCCGTGCTTATAACTATAAGCTTTTTAATTCATACCAGGGGAGCGCTTGATGTGAAAGTGTGGATTGAATGGAACGGTAAACCGAATGATATAGATACTCACCCGGAAAGAATGTGGGATTGGAAAGACCCGCCGTTTCTCCGTTAATATTAATTGTAAACTGATTCCAATATCTTTATATAGTCTTCTCTGCCTATGGGTTTCACAAGATAGTCTTTTACAAACGGAAATAATTTCACCTGCTGCTTATCAATCAAACTAATTGAAGAAGATAGAATATAAAAACAGATTTTCTTGGGAAGATTAATTTTAAGATTAGAATACTCCTTTAAAAACTGCCATCCATCCATAAACGGCATCTGTATATCAAGAAAAATTACATCAGGAATTTCTTCAGGGGTGTTCGAATTTTTTATCACGTATTCCAATAACTCCTGGCCATTTTCAAACTGAAAAAGTCTGTCTATAATGTTTAAAGATTTTAAAACCTTTGCTGTTATAAATTGGAACACTTTGTCATCATCAACTAGACCTACAAATACGGTTTTACCGTTAATCATTATTAATAAACTTAAAATTTAATTGTAAAAATTGTTCCGGCTCCTTCAGTACTTTCAATTTCAATAGTGCCGCCAAAAGTTTCAATCTGATTCTTAGTCATAAATAATCCCACTCCCTTACTGTCATATCCCGGGTGAAAAACTTTATGAAGTTTAAAAACCTGATTGCCGTATTTCTGAAGATTAATGCCAAGTCCGTTATCCTTAACTTCTAAACATGTATCTCCGCTGTCGTTTTTATATGTAGATATTTTAATTTGGGGAGGTACTTCAGGATTTCTATACTTTATAGAATTATTAATCAAATTGAATAATATACTCTCGAGATAAATATTGGGATAAAAAATTTCATTTATTTCGAGGTCAAGAATTATTTTCGCATCACTGACTTTTATAATCCCGTGCAACTGGTTTTTAATCTTTTCTATTATTTTATTTAAATCACATTTTTCGAACTCAATATTTTTATTCATTCTTACTTCTATTATATCCATTAAATCTGCTAATGTCTGAAGAAGCTGTTCAGAGCTTTCATTAAGATAATTAATGTATTCCTTTTTTTCTTCTTCATCAGTTGAATCATTATATTCATTTAAAAGAATTTTGATGTTTCCTGCAGGTCCTCTTATATTGTGAGCAACAATTCTGTTAAACTCTTCCAGCTGTCGTATCTTCTGGTTTAAATCCAGTGTAGTGGTTACAAGCTGCTTATTTTTGTTTTCTAAATCCACTATAAGCTTTTTCGATTCCGATATATCCTGTATCTGAGAGATAAAAAATCTTGGAGAACCGTCTATATTCCAAACTAAAGAAACTGTCAGTAAAGCCCAAACATAGTTTTTATTTTTATGAAGATATCTTTTCTCCATTTGATATGAATCAATTTCTTTGTTTAACATCTTACGAACAAATTCCATGTCCTTATCGAGATCATCGGGATGTGTTATTTCCTGAAACGTAAAACTACTAAGTTCCTCCACAGTATAACCCAGCATATCACACAATGCGTCATTTACTTCAATCCATTTTCCTTCAATTGAAACTAACGCTTTACCGATACCTGAATGTTTAAAAGCTTTTGAAAATTTTTGATTGCTTAGATTAATTTCTCCTTCCCTATCTTTAATGGATTGTATATCTGCCTGAGTCCCTACAATTCTTGACGGCTTGCCATCTTCAGACCATTCTGTAATAGTTCCTCTTGCAAGTATCCATTTATAACTGCCGTCTTTGCATCTCAATCTTATTTCTGAAAGATAGCTGTCTGATTTCCCCTCAAGATATTCCTGAATACAATCATGTGCATATTTCAAATCATCGGGATGTATAATTTGCCTCCAGACATCTAAATCATTTGGAAGTTCACTCGGATCATATCCCAGCATTTCTCTGGTTTTATCGGAGTAGAAGACTTCGTTTGTCTGGGGATTCCAGTCCCATATTCCATCACCGGAAGCTTCCAATGCAAGTTTCCATCGTTGCTCAGTTTCCCTAATTTTACTTTCCATTTCTTTTTTTTCTGAGATGTCAGTAATAGTAAGAGAAACTATATCTTTCCTGCTGGAAATCGGACAAACTTTTGCTTCATACCAGACATTCTGTTTAGTCTCAAATGGATCTTCGCATTCGATATACTGTAAAGCCTGATTCTCAATAGCCTTGGCAATTGCTTCTAAAAATTTATCAGTGCATTTCTCCGGAAAAACGTCATTAAAGTTTTTCCCTGTAAGTTCATTTGTATTCTTGAAAGGTAAGTTCTTATACGAACTCCAGGCATTTAAAATTTTCCCGTTCTTGTTTACCTCAATAACAACATCTTCTAAAGAAGAAACCAGCAGATCAAGTTCTTTTTTGGATTGTTCAATTTTTTTGTTAAGTTCTATTATTTCACTGACATCATAAAAGGTAACGAATACGAGTCTTTGATTCTGGTCGATAAAGATTTGTGAATTCACTGAGAGCCAGACAATAGATTTATCGCGGCGTTCAACACCCATAATTATATTTTTGCACGGATTACCTGTCTTATTTGTAATAACAGCAGGGTGCTCCTCAGGTGTGTATTGAATACCATTCTCTTTGATAGCTTTCCAGACAGGGTCATAAGAAGTTTTACCAAGTAAATGCTCTTTTGTTAGCCCAAGAAGAATTTCAGTTTTGCGGTTAAATAGGATAATTGAATTTTTTTCGTCGTGGATAACAACAGCTTCATTGATTGTATTTATGATCTCTTTTAACAGATCAATGTTATCTAAATTATTCACTGTTGATAGTATCTTTGGATGTTCGTGAAGATATATATAAAACCCGATTCTAAAAATGTAAATAAAATTTGGAACTAATTTTCTTATAATGAGTTAACACCATAATGCCAAACTAAGGCATTTTAAGTTTATTTTATATTAACTAAATTCAAACCAAATTAAACCAAACTCTCACATGAAAAAATTACTTCTTCTGTTAGTAGTTGCTGCAGGATTTTCATTCTTCAGCCCAAAAAATTCTTCAGCTCAGGCTTTAACTTTTGATGTTATCAACAATACTGGCGTAACTCTTGTTGATGTATATGTAACACCTGCTGAAACAGCAAATTGGGGAAATGATATCCTTCCAAATGACCTGTTTGAAAACGGTTCAACAGTAACAGTTAATATTCCTGCTGATTACGGCACAACATGTATGTTCGATATGAAAATAACGGACGGTGCAGGCGGACATATTACTTTCACAGGTATTGATGCTTGTAAATTAATTACATTACAAATCAATGGCGACGGCACATATTCATATGTAGCCACGAAGTAGTTTTTATCCCATTCAGTTTTACAAAAAAGGCGGAGAATATCCGCCTTTTTTGTTTGTACTAAATTTATTCTCTGATTACAATTTTCTGAATCCTCTTTCTAAATCCTTTATTATATCTTCATGATTCTCAATCCCTACAGCAAGTCTTATTAACGATTCAGAAATTCCGGTAGCAGCAAGCTGTTTCTGAGTATAAAATGGTTTCCATTGGGCAGCAGGAAGCGTTACAACGGTTTCAACTCCACCTAAACTCACTGCAAGTTTACATAATTTCAGAACTTCAACAAATTGCACAGCTTTTTTATATGTACAGTCCAGTTCAAAACTGAAACAGCCCCCGAATCCTCTCATTTGTGAAGCCGCAAGTCCATATTGCGCGTGAGATATTAATCCCGGATGATAAACCTTTTTTACTTTTAAATGCTCCTCTAAATATTGTGCAATCAGTAATGCATTTTCATTCTGCTTCTTTACTCTCATTGGTAAAGTTTTGATACTTCTTAACAATAAAGATGCATCATGTGGAGCGAGAACATGACCAACAACGTGGCCGTAATCCCAGCACTTATAAATAAATTCTTTTGAACCGCATACAACACCAGCTAAAACATCACTGTGGCCGCCAAGGTATTTTGTTGCGCTGTGAATTATAACATCAATTCCAAAATCTGCGGGATTTTGATTTATGGGAGAAGCAAATGTATTATCTATTAACGAAATTATTTTTTTCTTTTTACATAATCTTCCTATGAATTCTAAATCAGTAATTTTCATCAATGGATTTGAAGGGGTCTCGACATAAATCAGTTTTGTACTTTTCCTAACTGCTTTTTCAAATGCTTTATTATCAGTCTGGTCAACAAATGTAGTTGTAATTCCGAATGCAGGAAGAACATCTCTCAGATATTTTATTGTTGTTGCGTATAAATTACTTTGCGCAACAATATGATCCCCCGATTTCAACGTACAAGCTATTGCAGAGCTGATGGCAGCCATGCCTGAACCGAAGGCAACTGAATCTTCCGTCTTCTCTAAATCCGCACAAACTCTTGAGAGCTGCTTCAAAGTAGGTGTAGCATAGCGGGCATAAAACCCAAGAGGTCTATCCTCAACAGAGATTTTAGCCATTGTCAGCAAATCTTTGGTCTTATAGTTAACAGATTGCCAAACAGGCGGGACGACTGCTCCGGTAACATTAAATTCATCACCTGAATGAATTACAACTGTATCAAGATTTTTCATTTTGAATAAATATTAAAAATTTAGATTTTGCATTTCCTGAAAGATTACAGCTTCTACTAAAATATCTTTAATTATTTTTGGTTTTATTTCTTTTGAGTTAAAATACTGAATCCATCCTACTACTTTACATGTTCCACATCTTATTATATCAAACTTCTTTTTTAAAATCACACCCTGACTTATTCCAAACATAACACCTCCGCTTAAACCACTTCTTGGTATTGAAGTCGGCCATATAAAACAGACTCTTTTCTTCAAATAATAATAAGGAACTCCGTATGCAAATTTTTCTTCAAAGGAAGGATTTATCGATAGGACAATTTCACGCAACTGAATCGTCATTTTCTTTTCCTCTTCGGGAAGTGCGTCAATGAAAACATCAATTGCTTTATTCATAAAAAAAGCCATCCGGATTTTATCAGGATGGCTTTTAAATTATTACAAAAATTAATTAAAAGAAATTTATTTCTTTTCTGCTTTTAATTTTATTTCGATTTCTTTTTCAGATTTGTTTCTCAGGATTTTTAATTTAAGAGTGTCACCAACTCTCAAATCATTCACTACTGATAATATATCCTGTTCATTTCTAATAGGTTCACCATTTGCATTTGTAATTACGTCTTCAGTCTTCAATCCTGCATCATCTGCAGCACCGCCTTTGGCAACCTGGTTAACTATAACACCTTTGGTATCTTCAAGGTTATAGTATTTTGCAATTCTTTCATCAATTGCTTGTATATTAAATCCAACATTGAAATTTCTGTCGATTTTACCGTTGGCTTTTAAATCTTCCATAATTTTTCTTACTCGATTTATGGAAATGGCAAAACCAACACCTATACTTCCGTTGTTTCCATTACCGCCGGTATAAATAATAGTGTTCATTCCAATCACCTCACCGTCCACGTTAACTAACGGTCCGCCTGAGTTACCTGCATTAATTGATGCATCTGTCTGAATCATATTAATATATGAACGTCTGCCGTCTGCGGCGACTTTCATATTTGTAGCGCTTATAACTCCGACTGTAACAGTTGGCTTATCATTGATTTCAAATAATCCGAAAGGATTTCCAAGAGCGATTGCCCACTCACCGATTATTACATCATCTGAATTTCCTAACGGAAGATAAGGAAGATTTCCTTTATCTATTTTTAATAATGCTACGTCAGTATTCGGATCAGAACCGATTAACTTAGCTGAAACAGTTTCACCGGTTGTTAAAGTGACAGATATTTTCGTTGCATTCCCTGCTACGTGGTCATTGGTTAAAATATATCCATCCTGAGAAATTATGTATCCTGAACCAAGGCCTCTTACAATTTGCTTTTGAGGTCCCTGCTGTCCCCTGTCTCCGAAAAACTGTCTGAAGAAAGGGTCGTTTCCCCAAAAATTCGCAAACGGGTCTTGTATCTCTCTTACTTCTTCAACATTAATACCAACGATGCATGGAGATACTTTAGCCACTGCGCGCGTTATCGCAGTCTGACGTGATTCACTGATTTTCTGATTGTCCTGTCTTTCAGTATTGGAAACTAATCTCACGTTTTTATCGGGATTGTTTCCGGAAAAGAAAATTTTTCCAAGGATTACTCCGCTGGAAAGAACCAGTATTGCTATTGAGGAGATTAAAAATATTTTTGATTTAGACATTGTATTAAGAGCTGGGCTTGTTAATGTATTACTTTGCATTCTTCTTTTTAATTAATAAATATTTTTAATGTACGTATTACTTCTTCAAATGTTTTTTAACTTTGCGGATTATTTCATGTCGGTCAATTTTATATTTGCTCATTAATTGTTCCATAGTTCCGCTCTCGCCGAACGTATCATTAACTGCTACATAATCCATTTGTGTAGGTCTGCGAAGTGATAGAACTTCAGCAACTGCGCTGTAAAGTCCGCAATGTTTCTGGTGGTCTTCGCAAGTAATAATCAAACCTGTTTCTTCTGCGCATTTTAAAATAGTATCTTCATCAATTGGTTTTATTGTGTGCATATTTACAACTCTTGCGCTGATGCCTTCTTTTTTCAATTCATTGGATGCAATTATTGCTTCCCAGACTAATAATCCGTTTGCTATTAATGTAACATCAGAACCATCTATTAAAGTGTCCGCTTTTCCGAATTCAAACGGAGCATTAGCATCTGTATAGTTAGCCGTCTTATCTCTATAAAATCTTATGTAGAAAGGTTTATCATACTTAGCGCATTCTAAAACGGCTCTGTATGTTTGATTATAATCGCAAGGTGTTACTACTGTCATGTGCGGAAGTATTCTCATAATACCGACATCTTCCAGAGACTGATGTGTTGCGCCGTCGGGACCTACGGAAATACCGCAGTGCGATGCGCAAATTTTCACATTCATCTGGCTGTATGCAATGGATTGTCTAATCTGGTCGAATGGTCTGCCTGTAGCAAACTCACCGTATGTGGATGCAAAAGGAATTTTGCCGGTAAGCGCTAAGCCTGCTGCTACTCCCATCATATCCTGTTCGGCTATACCGACAGAAAAGAATCTGTCAGGGAATGCATCACGAAAAATATTAGTTTTAACTGAGCCCGAAACATCGCCCCCAAGGACTACTACATTAGGATTCTCTTTGCCGAGAACCATTAAAGCATCTGCAAAACCCTGTCTTGTTTCTTTCAATTCAGGATTATCAATGTTAAAAGACATTTTTATATGATTCAAATATTAATAAAATACAAAAATACTTTAATAATAACTGCATTTCAAATCAAATAAAAATGCCTTATATCACCTTCTTACCTTGTAAGCGTACCAGAATGAGAAAACAAGAAGACCGACAAAAATTACTCCGAAAATTATTAACTGTATTCTCGTTTTAAGTCTGTCTTTTTTTCTTTGGATTCTTTCCATTTCGAGATCGTCATTGACGAAATCACCCTTTGAGGGGTCCCAATTTTTATAAATATTTATGCTCATAGTTTTAATACGATAATTTTTTCTAAATAGATTAATTTTTAATTAAATTTTAATTTAACTAAAAATAAAATTCACCTTTACTTTGTATAATTACAAATTTTATTTCCCGGAAGCGGGAATAGATTACGACCCGGATTTAGTAATCTGCTAAAACCCAGTAAGGATTGGAATAGTTTATTGGGAGTTGGTATTTAAAGAACCATAAACATACAAAAATACATATAATTTTTTAATTTTCAAACAATATTAAGCGTTAAAGAATGAATTTTATATATACTGATGACTTTTCCATTTTTCTTCTTGAGTATATTAACAAAAATATCAGCTTAAATACTCCCGATAGTGTAAATTTTTTTCAAATTTTCGTTTTACTGGTATGCTCATTCTTATTGAGTGTACTTTTTATTAAACTGTATAATCGCCAAGTTAATTTTAAACATTATAATCCTTCGGAATATGATGCCAGGCTCAGAAAGTTTGGCGGTCTGCTATATTTACTTCTACCAATATTGGTTTTTGATCTTATAAGAAATTTATATCAATTATGTTCGTTTGGATATTTGTATACGGATAAAGCTCATTTCTTTTTAACTGAAATAAATGATACTTTTTTACGAAATTGGTGGAGTATTATTATTTATTTTATCGTATTCACCGGAAGTTTTAAAGTTGTTTTCTCTTTTTTTAATTTATTCTTTTTTATAAATAGAAAGCGCCTCTTTAAATTTCTTATGCTCTATTATATACCGTTGAGTGTTATTTTTTACGGAATAAAATATTTTTTAATCACTCAGGTAGTAGAACCTAACCATGTAATAATCTATACAGTGTTTACACAATGGAGTGAATCAATTTATGCTTCAGTAATAATTTTCTTTTATATATTGCTTTCAAGAAGAATTAACGGAGCTTTTTCAAAATAATTTTCAAAGATTTAAATGGATAACAAAGTAAGATTAACACAAATGGTCACTTCTGCCGGATGCGCAGCAAAAATATTTCCTCACATTTTATCAGATGCTTTAAAGGGAATCAACTGGCCGACCAATGAAAATGTAATAGTGGGATTTGAAGGAAAAGATGATGCGGGTGTTTACAAAATAAATGATGAACTTGCGCTGATACATACCACGGATTTTTTTACTCCGGTAGTGGATGATCCCTATACCTATGGTCAGATTGCGGCTACTAATGCATTAAGCGATGTTTATGCAATGGGCGGAACTCCCATAAACGCACTCAATATACTTGCTTTCCCACAGAAAGAAGACATCAGCATTATTAAAGAAATTCTATCAGGCGGTGCTGATAAAGTCAGAGAAGCCAACTGTGTAATTATCGGCGGGCATTCAGTTGATATCACAAATATTTTATACGGCTTAGCAGTTACAGGGACTATAAATCCGAAAGATATTAAAGGTAACGATGGTGCAAAAAAAGGTGATGTGCTTATATTAACAAAAGGATTAGGTACAGGAGTTTTAAATAATATGGTTAAGTTTTCTGAATTAAGTCCGGAAATTTACAAGGGCCTAATTTCTTCAATGACTCGATTGAACAGAAATGCTTCCGAATGTATGGTTCGAGCAAATGCAAATGCATGTACTGATGTTACCGGATTTGGTTTTGCCGGGCATGCAATGCAGCTTGCAAAAGCTAGCAATGTGAAACTTGTAATAGATGCAAATAAACTTCCTGTTTTAGATGGAGCAATAAATGCCGTTGAAAATAGTTTTCTTACACGCGGAGATAAATCCAACAGAGAATACACTAAAGATTTTTATTCGACTAAAGGAACAGTTAATAAAACTATCGAGCATCTGATTTTTGACCCTCAGACATCAGGAGGACTATTAATTTCTGTTCCCGAAAAAAATTCCGAAGCATTACTCATTGATTTAAAGAACAATGGAGATGAAAAAACTGCAATTATAGGTTATGTGGATAAACGAGAAGAATATCCTGCAGGTACTTTTATTTTAGAATATTGAGAATAGAAAAAATGATTCCCGAAATACGAACAGATAAAGAGTTATTTGAATTTATTCAGAATGCTAGAATTGATGAAAGTATTTCATTAAAAGATATTTTCTCAAAATACTTATTTGAGCAGATTAATATAGATGACCTGCTTAAAAAAATTAGAAGCGAAAACACTTTATTAATCGATGCAAGAAGTGAAAAAGAATTTAACGAATCTTCCCTGCCCTTTGCAAAAAACTTTCCTGTATTAAATAATCTCGA
Source organism: Bacteroidota bacterium (assembly GCA_018266835.1). NCBI lineage: Bacteria > Pseudomonadati > Bacteroidota > Bacteroidota bacterium. The sequence continues at coordinate 153,642 of JAFDZP010000003.1, forward strand.
AAGACATAACGTAGGTTTGCTTTATAGAAAATATTCGCAGTCTGCGGCAGTCTGGCTGGCAACAGAGTATGCAAATCCAAAATCAGTTTCTTTACAAAAATTTCTAACTGATAATGAAGCAAACAAAAAAGATGTAATTGTTTTTTGCTGGAGAGGCGGCGGACGAAGCAAGTATCTTTCAAAAATGATTTCCGATTTGGGATACAATGTAAAGTTTTTATCCGGTGGACAGAAAGCTTACAGAAAAAGAGTAAATGATTTTTTTTCAAATCAAAATCAAAAATACAATCTACTCGAGTTGCGAGGGATGACTGGTTCAGGCAAAACAGAACTCCTGAATGCTTTAAAAAATGATTTACCTGTAATAGACCTTGAATTCGCTGCAAAACACTATTCAAGTTTATTCGGAAATATTCCGTATGATATAAATAATTTTCCGCGCGTTAAAAATCAAAGCGCTTTTGAAAATTCATTGTTTGAACAATTCGCAAAATATGATTTAGAGAGTCCCCCTTTATTTTTAATAGAGAGTGAAAGTAAACGCGTCGGTGATTTTGAAATCCCTGCACCTTTATATAGAGCGATTGAAGAGACGCCATGTATCCAGATAAATTCAAGCTTTGAAAATAGAATAAGGCGTATTGTAAAAGATTATTTCGGTGAAGATAATAGGGGGTTAGAACCAATGAAAAAAATATTCGCAGACCGTGAAAAATTTTTCAAGGCGCAGTTAAGCACAGAAGTTTACGGAAGATTATTGGACTATTTAGAAAAGGGTGAAGTAAGTAAATTTACCGACGAAATGATGGAGAAATATTATGATAAACGTTACAAAGTTAAACCAAAAGAGCCCATTGCCGAGATAAGCTCTGATAATATCAGAGAAGCAAAATCACAAGTAATTGAAATTTATAAAAAATTATAAAAGTTTAATTGGATTTATTTACAATAGTATTAACAGTCTTAGGTCTTTGTTTATTTGAAATAATAAGCAGCGTTGATAATGCAATTATAAATGCAGAAGTATTATCAACAATGTCCGAGAAAGCCCGGAAGTGGTTTCTGTTCTGGGGACTCCTATTCGCAGTTTTTCTTGTGCGCGGGTTGCTTCCTCTTGTAATAATTTACTTTACTGTTCCGAACTTAAGTCTTGGCGGCGCAATAACTGCAGCCTTCAGCAGTGACCCGCAGGTTCATAAAGCCATTGATGATGCTTCCCCTGTTTTACTTATTGGCGGTGGTACATTTCTTGTCTTTTTATTTTTATACTGGCTCTTTCAGGAAGAAAAGCATTACGCATTTAAAATTGAAAAATTCTTTGCTAAACATGGAATCTGGTTTTATGCAATAGCTTCTATTATTTTATCAGGGCTGATCTGGTTTTCTGTTAAGCTGAATCCTGTAATGGCTTTCGGAGCAGCAATGGGTGCTTCGGCATTTTTCCTCACCTCGGGATTCAAGACAAACGCCGAAGAACAGGAAAAGAAATTAATGAAAAGAGGTATGTCTGATATAAGCAAAATAATTTATCTTGAGCTGATTGATGCAACATTTTCTATTGACGGAGTTTTAGGTGCATTTGCTTTCACATTATCAGTACCATTGATTTTAGTAGGAAACGGATTGGGAGCATTAGTGCTGAGACAGTTAACTGTCGGCAACATTGACAGGATAAAACAATATTTATATCTGAAAAACGGCGCATTATATTCCGTATTTTTCCTTGGAATAATAATGATAATAGACAGCTTCAGATTACATATTCCCGAATGGGTTTCTCCTGCTATTACATTTTTAATTGTTGGCTATTTTTTCTACAGGTCGAGGAAAGAAATTAATCGTAAAGAAAGATTACAAAGTAAAAAAGGGGCTTAAAGCCTTTTTTTTTTAAAAAAAAGTTTGCAATTTATTTTATTAAGACCATCCGCTTGTTAGCCACAAAATTATTAAAACCGGATACAGCAGTTAAAGAATAGAAATAAACTCCGCTTGCAAAATTTGAAGCATTGAATTTTATTGTGTTATATCCTGCCTTAACATCAGCGTTTAATAATTCAGCAACCAATCTTCCTGTCACATCAAAAATATTTAATGTCACTCGGGAGTCCACAGGTAAATCAAAATTAATTGTAGTTGAGGAATTAAAAGGATTCGGATAATTTTGCTGTAAAGCAAAGATGTTAGGAATTCCTATATAAACGTCATTTGCTAAATTGTAATATTTAAAGTTGCCATTGAAATCAATTTGTCTTAATCTATACTTATATTTCCCTGTTGCAACATTTTTTTCTTCGTAAGAATAATTATTAATTTGATTTGAAGTTCCGTTTCCATTTACGAATGTAAGAACTTGCCAATTTAAATTATCTAAAGATTTTTGAACCTCAAACCCTTTATTGTTAATTTCGCTTACTGTACTCCAGTTTAATCTTATATCATTCCTATTCACACTTGCATTGAAATTACTCAACTCAACAGGTAACGGTGAATCACTTTGAAGAGATACTTTGAAAGTCCCTTTAGAAGGATCATTAGTGGTAATATCAAGTGTTGCATTTTCAACATTATCTGATGTACTCTCATTTTTTCCTGGTGGTTTTGCTAATGGATTACACTGCACTCGAAATAATCCACTATCGTTTGGGGCAATTGCTCCAGGCAACGAGGAAAGCAAGCTATACTTGCCTGCATATGTACCTGAAAATAAAGCTGCAGATACTGTTAAGTTTGAGGTGCCTTTATTCTTGAGATAAAAATTTAATGTATCCAATGAACTTGTCGATGTGAAATATAAAATTGAATCAGCCGGATTATCTAACTTTGCACATGCGCTTAATGTACCTGAGGTTTTATATAGCGTAATGAAAATACTATCAGCAGTTCCTGAATAAATATCATAATTGTTATAGTACAAAATATTCCAGTTTCCTCCTGCGTCTAATCCATTATATCCTCTGAATAAATATTCAGGTTTATAAAACCCGTTTGTAAAAGGATCAGTTCCTTCACTCCAGAATTGCGAAGCTGAATCCACCGAAGTTGCATTTGTTATTCCGGTTGTAAAATTAAAAGGACCGTTATTTGCAAATATACATTTTCTGTTGAAAGATGAATTGGAGTTCGGGTTAACGAGAATAAGCTTATAAACAAGATTTGCCTGATGTCTTATGTACATTCTCACCTTCGTTTTTAAAATTTTAAAAGACGAAAATGTGACATTGGATGATGTTGCAGTCCCCGTTGAAGGAAGAGAAAAACTTGAGACTTTTTGGGTCTCACTTTGGATATTTCCGATTGCATAATAACAAAGATTTGTTGTATCAGGTGCATGGCTCGGAAATAAAGCAGTATTGCCATGGCTGTCTTTCGCTTTTATGTAGTATTGCACTTGTGTCTCCCATCCTAACCCGGGAATTTGAAAATAATAATCATCTCCTATTTCAGAATAAAAATAAACTGAATCGAATGAACTCCAACCTGCATTGTTTTTATTTGTTCTATAAAATATCCGTGGTCTATATACTGAAGTGTCAATGGGAGTTCCGTCAGTTTCGACTATTTCCGCAGTGAACGTAGTAGGATAAGTTGACGAACCTGATTCCACCGGGAGGTGCCCGATAGACGGAGGAGTTACATCTGCCCCTGCAGCTAATCTTACTGAATTATATGCATTCACTCTTCCATATGACATATAATCACTCCACAAACCGTAAGTTTTTTTGAGATCATATTCAACATTATCAATTTTATCACATCCTCTCAGCAGGCTGCTAATAACATCTTCTCTTGTTTGAGAAGTATTAATAGATAATATCAGAGCAGCTACACCTGCAGCATTGGCGCATGAAGCTGAAGTCCCTCCGAAAATCATACTGTAATTCCCGGCAGTCCCGTTTGAATCATTATCTCCTCCGGTACTTTGAATATCTACGGTCGGCACTATTGTTGGCGCAACACAGTCGACATCACCGTTTATATCAGAGCCGTAATTACCCCCAAGTCTGAATTGATTACCGGTTCCCGGTGCTTTCTTTTGGTCATAAGGAGTAGATGAGCCAACACTTACAACGTTATCCAGATAAGAAGGATAAGACGGCGCATTTCTTCCATCATTTCCGGAAGCAAAAAGTATTATGCATCCAAGTCCGCCCCTTCCGCTTGTTGCGCAACTGTTTATAGCTGTAGTTAATGTGGCATTAACGTTTGCTTCCCAGCTGCAGCTTATTATTGAAATGCCTGCGGTTCGCGCACTGTCGAATGCTCTTGATTGTATTACAGTAGAAGTTGAACCTGTACTTGTAAATATTTTATATGATCTCAATCTGCACCCTCCTGCTATTCCTGCAACTCCCAGATTGTTATTTGTTACAGCACCTATTATTCCGGCACAGTTTGTACCATGTCCGAATGAAATTGAGTCATAAGGAACTCCATAAGTATTTGTCACTGCGTCATAGCCTGTTAAAACATTTGCAGTTAAATCCGGGTGAGTTGAATCAATTCCTGTATCAAATACCCCTATTTCAACTGTTGCAGAACCCAAAGTGTAATCCCATGCCTGTGTAAGGTTCATATCGCTCCCGGCCAACCCGTTAAAACTTGCAACGTCTCCATTTGAAGAAGAACTGCTTTTAACAGTCTGCCCGGTATTAAGCAGATTCCATTGTCCGCCGAACCGTGTATCATTCGGAGTGTAACACAATGTTTCGCAATCAGGATAAATAAAATTAGGCTCACAGTATTCAAATAATCCTGAATGCAAATATTCATCACAAATCTGAATAGATGATTTTGTAATTCCGTTAATTGTTTTTAAGTAGAAACAATTTTGATTTCCTATATTGCCGATTGTGATTACTCCGTATCTCTCGTTCAATAAATCCAGTTTATATTTATCTGCGCCATTTTTAAGTTTCACAATAAATTCATCTGCACAAACAATTGTAAATCTTCTTGTTTCACTGTAATAAGCCGGTGTAACCAGTTTCACCAAATCACTTCTGTATGAAAGTTTAGCTATATCACTTCTTTGAATATAATCACCTTCACCCTGTTTATAATTTATTACATAAATATTATCTATAGATTGTTTTAGTTCACTACCTGCTGAGATAACATTTTTCAATTCATTTTCAACAGATTTTTTTGATTTACCGTATTGATTTAAAACAACAACAAGCTTATCGTTCCGCTCTTTTAAATCAATTTTCCGACCCTGATAATAGTAAGAGTTGAAAGCAAATGAATAGTTATAACTTAATACAAAAAATAAAACGAGTAAATAGGATTTCATAATCTGTTTGTTTAATTATGAATAGATGAAATATAAAGGGAATAGGTAAAAGAAGAAATTGTATTAGTAGAAGTATCAGGGAGATAAAAAAAATCCGGCGAACAAAAATGTCCGCCGGATTTGTGAAGAATAATTATAAATATTATTTAATTAACATCATTTTCATAGTCTTTACAAAGTTTTGATTTCCACCATCTGCATTGATTTGGTAGAAATAAACTCCGCTTGATAAAAATGAAGCGTTAAAGTTTGTTGTGTAATATCCTGCTGTCTGAATTTCATTTACTACAGAAGCCATTTCTCTTCCTGTTATGTCAAAAATCTTTATTGAGACCTTACTGTCGAAAGGAAGCTCATAATTGATTTTTGTAGAAGGATTGAACGGATTCGGATAATTCTGACTGATTGCAAATTTAGTTGGAATTCCTACTATAACTTCGTTAGTTAAATCATAATATCTGTAGTTTCCGTTGTAGTCAACTTGTTTTAATCTGTAACTGTATCCCCCTGTTGATAAATTCTTATCTTCAAATGAATAGTTTTTTACAGTATTGCTGTTTCCGTTACCTGCTACGAAACCTGAATTTGTCCATGTTTCAGTATTTCTGATTCTTCTTTCAATGTTGAATCCTGAATTGTTTTCTTCCATTGTTGTTGACCATTTTAGAAGAACATTTTTACCTGATACTGAAGATGTGAATGAAGATAATTCAACAGGAAGCTGATTGTTTAAATCTCCGCCGATTGCAAAATCAGAGAATGATGTTAAACCAGAAGCTGTAAGTACTGTTCCTGCTGCAGTAGTTGTCAAAGCTGTCCAGGAATCATTTACTAAATTTCTTTTTAAGATATAAAGCTTGTTAATATTATCAACACCGCCCATAGTTGCCAAGTCAATTGAAATGCTGTAAGAAGCATTTGAATCATAATCAACTGTGAACCAGAAATCACCAGAAACTCTGTCAGGTGTGAAAATACTTCCGTCTTGTGTTGTAGCTGTTGCATTTGTTGCAAACTGTGTTCCTGAATAAGGCGGAGCACCTGTGAATCTTGATGTTCTTAATGTTCCATTTGGAATTATTGTTCCGAAGTTCACTGTTGTTTCAAATTGTGGTGTTTGAGCACCTGTTGCAACAACTAAAGCAGATGTATAGTTATTGCAATTCATTACACTGATGTTATCGATACAAATCTGATTACCAAACTGAGAAGTTGCGCAAAAGCCAACTTTAAGATTTGATTGACCTGCATAAGCAGCTAAATCTACTATTTGACTTTTCCAGTCACCTTTAGCTTGTGGATTATATTGAGTTGTGCTAAATGGTATTGTCTGAAGTGAAGGTGAACTTAAAGCTGATTTTTGATACAAAGCTGCGCTCCATGTTGCACCGCCGTCTGAAGATACAAAAACCTGCAATGCGTCATCTTCTGCAGCACTGTAGCCGCAATATGCCAGACTGAATGTTAAAACCGGATGAGTTATTCCCGTTAAATTTAACACCGGTGAAATCAAAGTATCAAGATCTCCTGCTGCTACGTTATAACAGTTTGCTCTGGCAGCCTGACCGCCGGCTCCATTTGCTTGTGTTGTTACAGTAACAATTCCCCATAAAGAACCGGAGGTTGCAGTCCAACCTATTGTTGGAGTGAATGTTTCAGTCCAAGGGAATGAAGTTATTGGTGAAGCTCCAACCTGAATTGTAGTAGTATCATTAACTGTGCTTTCATCTGAACCTAATGAAGTGTAAATCTTAATTGTGTGATTCCCGGTTAAAGCTGTGTAAGCATTTGCCCCGGTGAAAACTACCATTTGAGTATCGTTTTGATTCATTGTACCGGTAGTTGTAACCGGTCCTACTGCTGTTCCGCCGTCAACTTTGTAATAAACATTGACACCTGATTGAGAATTGGTACCAAAATTCTTTGTACGTGCATATATATCGTAAGAGTTGCCTGTAGTCAAAGATGCAAGATTTAAAGGAGAAAGTGATGCAGTTACACCCATATCATTTGCAAATGCAAACGGTGTATAGTTGATTGTTATATAGGGATGTCTTTCGTTTGCAGCATTTGTAGTATTCGTTGGTGAACCTGATGTACCGCCTACATATTTGTGCTGATTAGTTGTGTATGCGGGAACACCTGCTGAACTATCATATACCCATAAAATTGTTGTTGCTAAGGCTGTTGTCTGAGTATATTCAACTAAAATCATAAGATTTGAACCGTTCGAAGTATTGTATGTGTATGGGGCAATAAAAGGAAAAGTTTTAAAACCACCGTTTGCTGTAACAATAGAAGAAGGATCACTATTGTAAACCAATGTCATAGTTGCAGAGGTATCAAGCCAGTTGATATTGCTTGCACCAAAATCTGCCATGAAAGTATTTTTAATATAAATTTTAAAATTTTGGTTGGCAGCAGTCATTAGGTTAGTACCAGTACTTCTGTAGAATGCAAGACTTGAAATTGATGCATTGTTTGCCATTGTCCCAAGAAGTGATGCAGGATAAATATAAGCATTTCTATTCCAGGTAGTAGCAGTATTGTTACTTCGCATAGGGCCATAAGTATTGGCAGCTGTAGTGAAGGATCCTGTACCAATTATAACAGAATCAGCCTTTGTAAAGCTTGTAGCTACAAGCAGAACGAAAAAAAGTAAAATTGCTTTTTTCATAGAGTAGTTTTTTGATTTTAAAGTTAATGAATAAATTTAAATTTAATCCTAACAAAAACCTAACAAAAATCGAAGTTTTTTTAAAAATAAAAAAGCCTTATTTATGCTATAAATAAGGCTTCAAGATACAAATTCTTTATTTTAGTTAAATTTTAGCCGTTCAATCCTTTTTTTCTTCCGTCTAAAATTTTTAAGAAAGAACGTCCTCTTACTTCTTCTAAAGTTAATCCTGTTTTGGCAATCTCATCTTCACTTATTGCACCGCAATTCAAAGCTCTTAAGAAATAATTCAATAAACCTTGTCCTGTAGCTGCATCATCAAAAATATCACCTACTAATGTTGCCTGAGCAGCTTTCTCAATAAAGTTTTTCAATCTCACTGAAGCTGAATCCAATCCGTCTAAGAAAAATTTATAACATGCTGCATATCTTATTGGCAATTGCGCAGGATGCAAATCCCATCCCTGATAAAATCCTTGATTTAATGAATGCATTATATGGTCATAACCGAGTTTCCATGCCTTATTTACCGTATCTATATTTTCCTGCTTTTGTTCTTCTGTCAATTCTCCTCTGTTCGGACCGACCGGCATTACATTAGTTGCGCCGTCTGATAACCACACTCCTGTTCCGGCTAAAGTAACCTTCATAACGTGTCTTGCAAAATCACATACTGTATGGTCCATTGCCTGCAGCCTCGCAGTAATATCCATAGATGCGGTATAATCATAAACCCCAAAGTGAGCGGCTTTACATCTGCCTTTGCAAGCTTTCACAAATCCCAACAATGCGGCTTTACCATCTGAACCAAAAATTGACTGCGGTGTTTCGACCATCAGCTCCATTTGGATTTTACCTTTGCGCATCTTCAGTTTCTTTTCAAGAATTTCCAATGCTTCGATAAAAGCCTCTACCTGTTTTTCATGTGTGATTTTCGGAAGCGTCACTACAAAATTATCCGGTAACTCTCCTCCCGAAAGATTTGCAAGTGTTGAGATGTAAATATCAAGAGTTCTTAATGCTCTGTATTTTAATTCCTCAGATAATGTTTTTATTCTTATTCCAATAAAAGGCGATAAAGTATTTTCCTGCATTCCCTTCCAGGTTTCATTGGCACAGTTCACTGCTGTTTCATCTTCTTCAGCATCGGGACGGATTCCAAAGCCGTCTTCAAAATCGATTCTGAAATCCTCAACGCCTTCACGCCCGAGTTTCTCTTCAATTTTATGATAAATAATTTCATTTAGTTCATCTTTCTGTTCCCATCCAAGAATATTTGCAAGTACGTTTGCATTTGGAATGTATTCTTTGAATGCTCTTAATCCAAGCTCGCCTATTCTCTGAGTTGTATTTGATTTAAACAACTGTGCACCGCCGTAAACAGTTGTTACCGGCTGCCGTTCAATTGATTCTCCCGGATATATTTTTTTATACTCTTTATTACCTTTGGAAATTGTTTTAAAAACATCTTCCAGACTTTTTTCCGATAAACTTAATTTCATATTTCTCTATTAAATATTTTAAATTTTATTTAGCTGCCTCTGTATGTAGAGTAACCATAAGGACTTAATAACAACGGCACATGGTAATGTGCATCTGAATCAATTCTGAAAATTACTTCAACCACAGGATAAAATGAGTCTATCCCCTCCCTCTCAAAATACTCATCTGTATTAAAAATTAATTTATATACTCCGTGTTCCATTTTAAAATCATCTGCTAAAAGATTTTTTATCCTGCCGTCAGAATCTGTTTTCCCTTCAGCTAAATCTATCCATTGGAATTCGTTTTGCAAAAACTTTAATGTAGCGGGAACATCCTTTGCAGGCATGCCGATAGATATATCTAATATATGAGTTGTTAACTGACTCAAAATAATTTCTCCAGTCTTAATTTTGTAATTTTGTTTTGTTCCCCCATTGCTATTTTTAACTCTGTTTGATAGTCGTTATTTATTCTATTTTTTATAAGCGCCAGCATTTCATCCGCTGTTTTACCCGTTGCGCAGACAATAAAAATAAACCCGAACTTCTTTTCATATTTGTCGTTGTATTCGGCCAGTTCTTTTAGTGTTTCCATCGAAGCTTGATTTACAGAAGACTGTTCATTTGTTGTGAAATCTTTTGTACTGCCGAACTTTTTTTCAAGTGATGCTAAGTCCCCAATCTTGGGATGATGCGTAAATGCTTCAAGCCAGTCAGATTCTTTTAAATCAAACCAAATTTTCTCTGCGTTCTCAAATAGTTTTTCTTTTTCTTTGGGAAAATTATCGCTCATTGCTTTTACCCAATTAGCACTTCCGCAACACTTCAATAAATTTTCACTTAGCTCCGATTCGTCTAAAACTTTAAATTCTCCCTTTAAAAATGAATCCTTACCTTCCCCATTTTTATCTACAAAGAAAAATTTATTCATTTGGGCAATACTCCGTAAACTCTTAAGCGGCTTACACCGCCGTCAGGAAAAATATTCAGTTTTATATGGGTAAAAACTTCTTTGCTTACAATCTCTTCTTCAAAAAAATGTTCAGTATCTGCCTGCAGCTTCACCTTCGGTAAAATTTCTTTCCATTGAATCATTGTGTCAGTTACTTTGTAATCTTCAAGATGCGGTAAGTTAACTCCCTCTATTGAGCATGTGTCAGGGAAATTCCCTTTGAAGTGAGCTGTATCAACCATTATTTTTTGAATACTTCCGGGCTCTGCTAATTTTAATATGCACCAGTCATATCCCGGAATTCTCTTTCTCTTTGTTTCCCATCCGTCACCCATGTACATACTTTTCGTAGGAGAGTTTAAATTATCCTTGGAGCCGAAGTACATATCGTTGCAGATAATAACTTTGCCTCCGTTTACTAGTCCCGCTAAGTCAATCAACTCCCCGTCATAACTTTCTTTCCATTTTTTATGAACGTCTCCGTAAACTCTGAAGCGGGCAACTCCGCCGTCAGGAAAAATATTTAAACGTAAGTGAGTGAAGTAATCATTATTATTTGTTGCAGCGAATAAATTTTGTGAGCCGGGATTCAACGAAACTTTCGGAACAATTTCCGTCCACTTCATATTTTCTTTATATAATGAATCTTCATCTGCGCCATCTTCCAGCTTTGCTCCCCACACCGATGCATAAGGGGGATGATTACCCGTGAAAAATGCTGTGTCAATATCAACACCTTTTACATAACCGGGAATACCTAGTCTGATTACTGCCCAGTCATATCCTTCTGTTCTTTTTCTGCGTGATTCCCATCCGTCCATCCATTTACCATGGTCTGTATATTCATCGGGTAAAAATATTGCCGGCTTTACTTTTAAAAGATTTTCTTTCTCTGCAAAAAAATCATCGGTGCAGTATAAAACTTTTCCGTTTACCTTTTCTGATGCAAGCTCTGTTAACCCTGCAAACGCTGATGATGTAGTTATATTCATTAATTATTTCTTAAAATTATTTTTCCTTTTGGTTCAGCTGAAAATTTTCCTTCGTTAAAAATCTTCTCACCATTTGAGAAAACTGTATGGACTTTTCCGAACAGCTTTTCATGATGATATGCAGAAATTTTATTTTTGTGATGAAGCGAATCAGGTTCTACTATAAAACTTTCTTCCGAATTAAAAATGGTAAAGTCGGCATACTTGCCTTTTTCAATTGTGCCAATATAATTATCTAAACCAACTAACTTTGATGTATTAAGGCTCATCCATTCAGAAACTTTGTCTATTCCTATTCCCCTCTCTTTTGCTTTAGTCCATACAGCAGGAAATGAAACCTGCAGGGAAGCAATTCCTCCCCATGCATCTGAGAACTTTCTCGCTTTTAAATCATGTGTACAAGGTGAGTGGTCGCTTGCAATCATATCAATTGTTCCATCTTCCAATGCTTCCCATAATTTCTCATTATTTTCTTTGTTTCTAATTGGAGGTGTACATTTAAATCGCGCATCGTCCTGCGGAATATCCTCAGCATTAAAATATAAATAATGGGGACAGGTTTCCACAGTTAAGTTTAAGCCTTCACTCTTTGCTTTTCTTATCTGGTCTAGTGAATCAGCCGAGGATAAATGTACAATATGTATATGAACATTAAACTCTTTGCAGAGCTTTATTAAAATCTTAATCGCCTCGTCTTCCATCTCATGCGGTCTGTACTTCACAAAATCTGAGAAAGAATTAGCAATGCCTTTTTCAGAATTAGTAAAAATTTCTGCATGAACAAGCAATGGCAAATCAAAATCTTTCATGATTGCCAGTGCATTTCTCAAATCACTCTCACTTACAAATTTAAATTCATCAAGTCCTGAATCAATCATAAATGATTTAATACCCAGCACACCTGAATCACATAATTCTTTCAGCTCGTTTATATTATCACTTACTGCTCCGCCATAAAATCCGCAGTCAACCCACAGCTTGCCTTTTGCTGCTTCAAGTTTTATATCAAAATTTTTCTTAGACGTAGTAACTGGTGAACTGTTCAGAGGCATATCTACAAGAGTTGTAATACCGCCCGCTGCTGCTGATTTTGTTGCAGTTTCAAAACCTTCCCATTCAGTTCTTCCGGGTTCGTTTATATGAACATGAGTATCGACAATACCCGGAATTATAACAAGCTCGCCAAAGTCTTCCGCTTCCTCACTGTAATCTTTTATCTCGGAAATCTTGCCATTCTCAATAAATATTGATGCTGGAATTATCTTTCCATCTATTAAAACTTTTCTACTTTTTAATTTATTCAAATATTATTGTGAATTTAAAACTTTTTTATCTTTAAAATGCTGAATCATAATAACGGTTAGAATTATTGAAACTATAAACATAGACATAAATGCTCTACCATCAGCTACAGCAGCCAGGTAGGCATACATACCCAGCAGAAACGAAACAGAGAATATAGATATAAAGTAATTGAGCAGTTTAAGTTGTTCGGAATTATCAAAAGAATCTGAAAATCTAATTCTTAATTTCTTTTTAAAATATAAGTATAAAAAAATTATACTAACACCTCCAGGAACTCCCAATGTCAAAAAAGGAGAAAAATATGCTTTAACTCTTACGAGGTTACTGAGTATTAAATTGATTGAAGGAGTCCAAAAATATTGAGGTAAATCACTAAATACAATTCTGATAAATGTCATAGCTAGAAATGGAACAATTATAACAAAAATATAGAACAATACATCAGTTTTTTTAATAGTAAGAGTATTCCTGAATATGAATTGAAAAATAAAATAAAAAGGTATAAGCACAAATGCTGTTTCCTTTACTAATATTCCTGAAATCAATGCAACAAAGAATAAGAAATTATTTCTTTTGATTATCGCATTCAAGCCAATTATTACAAACAAAATGACTCCAGAATCTACATTACCGAATGTTAAATAGTAAAAGGGAAAAAAAGAAATTCCGAACAAGTAGATTCCAATTAATGCATATTTTTTATTTATACCCAAATCCAATATTAAAAAATATAGGAAAAAAATTGAAGTTAAGTATAGTAGAATATTAAGAACATTTAGAGATGTTAATGCATCTTTAATTGGCAAGAATGATGCTATAAAGGGAACCATCACTCTGTACACATAAGGTGTCTTTAACTCTTTTCGGTCAATTTCACCCCTATAAAACTTAACAGCATATAAATAATCTACCGCATCACCGGATAAATAGTATCCGCGAGAAATATTATATTCCTCTGCTTTACCGGTAAAGTTCTTTAAACCAAAGAGATCTTGCTGATTGAATCTTGGGAAGGAAAGAATAAGTATAGATATAATTAAGACCAGGAATAACAGAAGTGTTCTCATAGCTAATGTTATTTTGATTTAATAGTAAAATATTTTACTACTATCTATTTACCTAAATTTATACTTTTTTTAGAAATTTGCAAATGATTAAATAAATGTCTAATTAAATATCATAAGAACAGTATCTATTTTAATAATTTTAGTAAAAAAATGAATTTGAATTTGCCCTAGAAGAATAATTGATTGGATTACAAAAAAGCTATTTATAAACTATATTCATATATTAAAAATAAAAAATGAAAATAGAACTAATTCAAAGTAATTACGGAAAATCAAAAGTCCGTGTGGTAAAAGTAAAACGTGACGGAGCGCATCACGAAATGAAAGAATTTCTTGTTAACGTGCAGCTTGAAGGCAACTTTGATGCAATTCATATGGATGGAGATAATACAGGAATTCTCTCAACTGATGCTATGAAAAACACGGTCTATGCTCTTGCGAAAGATCATGATGTAAATTCAATCGAAGAGTTTGCACTTTTCCTTTCTGATCACTATTTAAAAAATAATGATAATGTAGATCACGTCTCAGTTGAAATTATTCAATCACTTTGGAATAGAATAGCTGTTAACGGTGAACCGCATAACCACTCTTTCGTAAGCGCCGGAAATGAAAAACGAACCTGCCTTGTAGAAAGAACTGCAGATGATGTCTATGTTAGCTCGGGAATTCTGGATTTACTTATAATGAAAACCACAGGTTCTGAATTCTGGGGATTTAAAAGAGAACAATACACAACTCTGCCTGAAACCAAGGACAGAATTTTTGAAACGAGTGTAAAAGCAACATGGGATTATGTCCGCGATGAAGATATTGATTACAATTCAAACTATGAAAAAGCAAGACAAACAATTCTCGAAGTATTTGCAAATCATCAGAGCTTATCAGTACAGCATACTATTTATGAAATCGGAAAAGTACTCCTTGAAAATAATGAAGACATAGATGAAATCGCTTTCTCAATGCCGAATAAGCATTGCCTGTTAATAAATCTCGGAGTCTTTGGAATGGAAAACAAAAATGAAATCTTTGTTCCAACTGACGAACCGCATGGATTAATTGAGGCAGTCATCGGAAGAGAAATACTTGAGAATGAATCCCGCTAAAGCGGGACCAGCTTGCGCTGGTAATTAATAATTTTTTTGATATTTTTATACCTGCTTTCCCCCTCCTTACTAAGGAGGGGGTTAGAGGGAGGTTAATGTTTACCTTCGTATCACTACACAATATACTTGCTCTAAAGGACATTTTTTATTGATACTATTTTTTATCCACATCTTAAAAGCCAATTTTGAATATAAACAGAAAATCCCGTTCAGCTTTCGCCGTACGGGATTTTTGTAACATTACTAACTACTATTTTATTTAACCAAAATCATTCTTTTTGTATCTGAAAAGCTTGGTGTATTTACTCTGTAGAAATAAATTCCACTAGATAAGTTTCCTGCGTTGAAATTAAAATCATATGTTCCTGCTTTTAATTCACTGTTAACCAATACTGCTACTTCTTTACCTGACATATCAAAAACCTTTATACTTACAAACTCATTATTCGGAACATTGAAAGAAATCATTGTTGTAGGGTTAAAAGGATTTGGATAATTCTGTGATAATTCGTACTTGTTTGAACTTACTTCTTTATCAGACTTTGTATTCTTTACTATTTTAGCCGGAGCTTCACCTGTGAATGGGAAATTATCAGTAACAACTCTTCTTGTCCATACTTTGTTTAAGTCAGGTGTATTATACCATGCTGTGTTTGTAGAACGCCCGCTTAAAATATATGATGTGAATTGCGGGAAAGATTTCCATATTGGATTTGTCGGTCCTTCTAAAGGCCATTTCCAATCATAAGGAAGTCTGTAACCTAAATCTAAGAAGTAACCTGTAAGTAATGTATTCGGGTCAACGTTGTTATCAACGTTCTGAGTATTTCCTAATGTACCTGCTAATGAAGCAATGTTAATTTGTTTATTTAGCTCATTTATTAAATATGGCTGTGAGCTGTTTCTTAAATAATTTGCTGCTGTATTTGATGTACCGTCTGTTGTGATGGTAAGTGTTGCTGTATATCCTTTTACTACTCCATGCTGAACAATTTCTACGTTAGTGAAAGCTAGTCCTGCTTGCGGGGGAAGCGCGTTGTATGTGTTTGGGAAAATTGTAACGTTTACATTTCCTGAAAATGGTTGGTTTGTAAATCCTAATGAAGGAAGAACTACACCGTTTGAATCTTTTACAACTAATGTTGCTGTTGAATTTCCTGAAAGCTTTACTAAATGATAGAATTTATTTACAAATGCAGAACCTCTTGCTAAAGCTTCATAATCGAATACTAATTTTGTTACTCTGTTTGATCCATCGAATGTAACTCTTTCTCTCATTCCAACTACAAAATCATTGACATCCCAGTCATTCCATCCGCTGTGCTTTAAATCCTCAAATGCTGCAATGTATGAACTATCTGTTGTTACTGTAGCTGATGGCACATTTTCCTTTGCCCCTCTGCCTCTGTATGTTGCTCCTGACATTGTTCCTACAATGTAGCCAACGTTTCTGTAGTTAGGTTGTACTGAAGCTACCTGAACTGTCACAGTTACATTCCCTGCTGCACCTTGTCCTAATGTGCCTAATGTCCATTTTACAACTCCGTTGCTGTGGACTCCGCCGCCCGTGCAGGAAACATAAGTTACGCCGGCAGGAAGTGTATCTATTAATTGTGAAGAAAATAAACTCTGGCCTTCTGAAATATTATATTGTAATGTATATGTAACTTGTCCGCCAATACCGGGCATATTTGAACCTGCGTTATTAGTTACCTGGCAGGTAATATTTTTAGTTTGATTTGTAACTGATTTGTTTGTAAGGTTCCAAGTGATATTCTGGCCGTAAGAAGTAAATACAGTGAATACTTCATTAACAGTTCCCGGTAAAAATGATGTGGGCTGTCCTCTGTCAATCGGTGCCTGATTAAAAGCATTCTTATTTTGGCCGTTGCTTGCAATAGGAAAATTTTTGGTTGTGTTATAATTGCTGTTATATCCATAAGTAATTCCATAAGTACCGTTTCCATAATTGGTCACATAATTTATTACAGGCTGAACATAATTGTCATCAGCATAAGAATAAGAGCTTAAAAGAACGAAGCTAAGTAGTAAGAAAATTTTTTTCATTTTGGTTAAATAAAGTGTTTTTAATTATCTATTTTGCCCACTTCTATTCAATTGCTGTGCCATTTGTTTTTTGGCTGTAAATGTTGTAATATCAGTATAATCAAACCAGTGCGATTTGATATGTATAGTGTGAAAACTACTACAAAATGTCTAAAATATAGGTCAATACTACACTTTTTGACCTTATGTTTACAAAAAAAAATCCCTCAGTAAGTTATCTCACTGAGGGATTTAAAAATCCTCTGATAAAAAGTATTAAATGTTAAACTATTTCAACAAAGTCATTCTTTTCGTTTCAGTAAAGTTTGATGTCTTAATCTGGTAGAAGTATATTCCGCTTGCCAGACTGCTGCCGTTAAATGTATACTCATATGTTCCTGCTATCAGCTCATTATTAACTATCTCAGCGATTTCTTTTCCTGTCAAATCAAACACTTTAATGCTTACAAACTCATTCTTTGGAAGACTGAACGAAATTTTCGTAGTCGGATTAAACGGATTTGGATAGTTCTGACCAAGAGAATACTTGTCCGCTACAGCACCGCTGTTAACTATTCCTACCGATGTCAATGAATCCGCAACCCTTGTATTGCCCAAATCATTTCCGAATGAGCTCCACCATACTTTTGAGTTGACCGTAGTATTCGGCAGACTGAACGCTTTTAATTTATTATCCATTGATGCTGCAACTAAATCAATCTTGCCATCCTTATCTATATCTCCTATTCCGCAGGTTGAAATTATCCAGCTGTCGAACGGCTCAACTGCAGCCATTGTAGCTGAATCACACAAATACCCCTGTCTCGTAATCGGCATTATGTATCCCCCTTGACCTCCGTAAACTAAATCTAAATAATTATCACCATCAACATCTGCAATTACGGGTGAAGAATAAATCTGCTGGCCTGTAGGCAGCATCCATATATTCTCGAGCGTTAGAGGGTTCAGTTTATAAATTTCTCCGCTTAATGTTGCCGCAATTAACTGAGGTGTACCTGTCTTATCCAGGTCTGCAAGCACAGGCGATGACACAAACCCTGAACCCAGATTTCTTGACGTTACAAGATTTCCAAGGTTATCATAAATATAAATAGTTCCTGCAGCAGTTGTCACGATAATTCTGTAAGTGGAACTGTTTATCTTCGAAATTAATGGAGATGAATAAACAGCGCTGTCTAATGTTTTTGTAAATCTCACAGTTCCGTTTGGATTTATTACTTTTAATGTTTTATCTAATGTTCCTATTATTATTTCTTTTTGTCCATTGCCATCTAAATCAGCTGCAGCCGGTGAAGGCATAATAATTATGTTACCGAAATTGTCTTCAGTGTTCTGCACCTGTACAGGAAAGCCGCTTATTGCCGCTCCGTTAAATGAATATGCATACATCTTTCCGTCACCTGAAAGCACAACTATTTCTTTCTGACCGTCATTGTTTAAATCAACAATCATTGGCGAAGATTTAATTGCCTTTGGTGTCTGCACCGGGAAACCTGATAAGTTAGCTCCGTTCTTATCAACTGCATATAGCTTACCATCGTCTGAACCGAATGCTATTACTCTGCTTCCGTTCGGATTTAAATATACCGCTGCAGTAGAACGGATAAGTCCTCCTGTTGTCACAGGGAAACCGCTTACTTCTGTTCCGTTTGTTTTATAAGCGTGAAATTTTTTATCATATGAACCAATAAGAATTTCCAGTTTATTATCATTATCTATATCTGCTAGCTTCGGTGAAGCAAAGAAACTTCCTGCAGAATCAATTAAAATCAATTCATCCGAGTTATAAGCAAAATTCTTCAATCTCTTAGTAAATTCATTTTCATTTTTAGCATTGCCGAAGGTTATATTATCTGTAGGAACAACTCTTCTTGTCCAGACTTTTGATAAGTCGGGTGAATTGTACCAGTCAGTATTCGTGCTTCGTGAACTTAAAATATAATTATTGAAGTTCGGGAATGCTTTCCATATTGCGCTTGGCGGACCTTCAAGCGGCCATTTCCAGTTATATGGAAGTCTGTATCCTAAATCCAAAAAATATCCGAAAAGTACTGTGCCCGGGTCAACATTGTTATCAACATTCTGTGTATTTCCAAGTGTTCCGGCTAATGAAGCGATATCTACTTCTTTATTAAGCTCATTTATTAAATATGGCTGCGAGCTGTTCCTAAGATAATTCGCTGCTGTATTTGAAGTGCCGTCAGTTGTAATTGTAAGCGTAGCTGTATAGCCTTTCACAACTCCCGACTGGACTATTTCAACATTGGTAAAAGTTAGTCCGGGTCTTGGAGGTAGAGCATTATATGTATTGGGAAAAATAGGAATATTTATGTTTCCTGAAAATGGCTGATTGGTAAATCCTAACGCAGGAAGTGTAACTCCGTTTGAATCTTTAACAACTAAAGTTGCAGTTGAGTTACCCGAAAGCTTTACTAGATGTAAAAATTTATTTACGAAAGCAGAACCTCTTGCAAGAGCTTCGTAATCAAAAACTATCTGTGAGATTCTGTTTGAATTATCGTACGTAACTCTTTCTCTCATACCGACTACAAAATCGTTCACGTCCCAGTCATTCCATCCGCTTCCTTTTAAATCTTCGAATGCTGCTATGTAAGTGCTGTCAGTAGTTCTGGTAGCCGGAGGAGTATTTTCTTTTACGCCTTTACCTCTGAACGTTGTGCTTGATGTGGGAGCAATAATATTACAAACGTTTCTGTAATTTGATACTGTTGATGACACCTGTACTGTTACAGTTTTGCTTCCGGAATTACCCGATGAAAAACTTCCAATCGGCCAAGTAACAACTCCGTTACTGTGCGTTCCGCCGCCTGTAGCCGAAACAAACGTAACACCGGGACCAAGAGAATCAACTAACTGAACATTGCTTAAACTTTCCCAGTCTGAATTTGTGTATTGAATTGTATACGTGACCTGATTTCCTACACCCGGCATTGTTGCTCCTGCATTGTTTGTTACTGTGCATGTTATGTTTTTTGTACCGTTATTCAGTACCCACCCGCTCGTTACATTCCATGTAATGTACGTTCCGTAAGGAACAAATATGCTGAAGACTTCATTGTGAATTCCCGGGAGAAACGTTGTGTTTTGTCCTCTGTCAATCGGATTTGTGCCGAAATAATTCTTGTTGTTCCCGAAATTTATAACAGGAAAATTTTGTGTGGTGGCAAACGTGCTGTTGTATCCGTAAGTGATTCCATAGATACCGTTACCGTAGTTTGTAACATAATTTATTATCGGCTGAACCATCTGTGCATTTGCAAGGGTGCCTAAAAATAAAAAGGTAAGAATTAAGAGAATTTTTTTCATTTTGTTAAATAAAATATGTTTGAAATTGTTTTATTATTGTTATATATAGTCAATTCCTATGCCAATAAACTATAAGATGTTAAACTTTGTTTTAACAATATAGGTAATTTTTGGATAATTCGTTCTGATTTTTTAAGTATGCTCCATAATCGCTAAATGATTAACTAATGAAGCAGAAAAATCCCGCTACACTTTCGTATAACGGGATTTGGGGTTAAATCAACTGTGAATTTATTACTTCACTAATGTCATCTTCTTTGTTTCTGTAAAGTTTGGTGTTGTGATTCTATAGAAATACACTCCGCTTGCTAACTTGCTGCCATCGAACTGATACTCATATACTCCTGTCTTCATTTCATTATTGACTAACTGTGCTATCTCTTTTCCTGACATATCAAATACCTTTACACTTACAAATTCGTTCTTTGGCAAGCTGAATGAAATCTTTGTTGTTGGATTGAACGGATTAGGATAGTTCTGTCCCAGCAAATACTTGTCTGCTACAGCACTGCTGTTCACAATACCTACGGATGTTAATGAATCAGCTACTCTTGTATTACCCAAGTCGTTTCCGAATGAGCCCCACCATACTTTAGTATTAACAGAAGTACCTGGTAAGCTGAATGCTTTAAGCTTGTTATCCATAGAAGCTGCAACTAAATCAATCTTGCCGTCCTTATCTATATCTCCGATTGCGCTGGTAGAAATTATCCAGCTGTCGAAAGGCTCAACTGCTGCCATTGTTGTTGAATCAACTAAGTATCCTTGTCTTGTTAACGGAAGAAGAAATCCGTTTTGTCCGCCGTAGATTATATCTAAATAATTATCGCCGTCTATATCAGCTATTACCGGTGAAGAATAAATCTGCTGTCCCGTCGGTAGTTCCCACATTGTTGCAAGTGTTACTGCATTTAGTTTGGTAATCGTTCCGTCAATTGTAGCTGCAATAAGCTGAGGTGTTCCGCTCTTATCTAAGTCGGCAAGTACAGGAGAAGAGATAAATCCTGAGCCAAGATTTTTTGATGTTACAAGATTTCCAGCATTATCATAAACATAAATTGAACCTGACGCAGTTGCTACAATAATTCTATATGTAGAGCTGTTAATCTTTGCAATCAAAGGTGAAGAATATACTGCACTATCGAGTGTTTTCGTAAATCTTACGCTTCCGTCAGAATTTAAAACTTTCAAAGTCTTATCCAATGTACCAATAACAATTTCTTTTGTGCCGTTTCCGTCAAGATCAACTGCTGCCGGAGAAGGCATTATAATGATATTACCAAAATTATCTTCTGTGTTTTGAACCTGTACAGGGAAGCCGCTTAAAGCCGTTCCGTTAAATGAATACGCATACATTTTTCCGTCACCTGAAAGTACAACTATTTCTTTTTGACCGTCATTGTTTAAATCAACAATCATCGGAGAAGATTTAATTGCTTTAGGAGTTTGTACAGGGAAGCCGGGTAAATTTGCTCCGTTTTTATCAACTGCATATAGCTTACCGTCATCTGAACCGAATGCTATTACTCTGCTTCCATTCGGATTTAAATATACTGCTGCTGTTGAACGAATAAGACCTGTTGTTGTTACAGGGAAGCCGTTGACTTCTGTACCGTTTGTTTTGTAAGCATGGAATTTCTTATCATATGAACCAATCAAAATTTCAAGTTTGTTATCGTTATCTATATCAGCTAATTTTGGCGAGCTGAAGAAGCTTCCTGCTGAATCTGTTAATATCAGTTCATCTGTTGAGTATCCTATGCTTTGTAATTTATTTAAGAATGAAGTTTTACTCTTTTCACCGCTGAATGCATAGTCAGCCGGTACAACTCTTCTGTTCCAGACAAGACTTGTATCAGGAGCAACATACCAATCCGTTGCTACTGTCTTTGAGCTTAAAATATAATTGTTAAAATATGGGAATGAACGCCATATAGCGCTTGGCGGACCTTCAAGAGGCCACTTCCAGTTGTACGGAAGTCTGTATGCTAAATCTAAAAAGTAACCGTAAAGTCTTGTACCTGCATCAACATTATTATCAACGTTCTGAGTATTTCCCAATGTTCCTGCAAGTGATGCTATATCAATTTGTTTATTAATTTCATTTATCAAATAAGGTCTTGAGTTACCTCTTACATAGTTGCCTGAGTTAACTGAATTAGGGTCAGTTGTTATTGTTAAAGTTGCAGTATATCCCTTTATTATTCCGACCTGCGCTTTTTCAACATTGCTGAAAGTTCTTCCCGGTTTAGGAGGTAATGCATTGTATGTATTGGGAAATATTCTTGTGTTTACTGCGTCTGTAAAATTCTGATTTGTATAACCTAATGAAGGAAGCACAACTCCATTTGAATCTTTTACAACTAATGTTGCAGTCGAATTTCCGGGAATCTTTATAAAGTGTAAGAATTGATTTACGTAAGCAGAACCTCTTGCAAGCGCTTCGTAATCAAAAACTATCTGAGTGATCTGATTTGAATTATTAAAAGTTACTCTTTCTCTCATACCTACAACAAAATCATTCACATCCCAGTCATTCCAGCCGCTGCCTTTCAGATCTTCAAAAGCTGCGATATATGAGCTGTCAGTTGTTCTTGTCGGGTTACCTATGTTATCATCATAACCAAATGCTCTGTAATTTGCTCCGTTGAACTGACCTGAAAAATATACAACATTTCTGTAGCCAATTGCTGCCGCTTCAAGAGCTACAACCTGAATTGTCACTGTTACTGTTCCGCTTGTCTGCCCGTTCATTGAGCCGATATTCCAGGTAACAGCATTTCCTGAACTAACACCTCCGCCTGTTGCAGAAACGAACTGAGTACCTGCAGGTATTGTATCGACTAATTTTCCATTCGATAATCCTGAAGATTCATTGTTTGAATATTTAATTGTATAGGTTACCTGACCCCCAATAGGAGGCATAACCGTGCTGTTATCTGTGATTGCTGCAGTAATATTTTTGGTACCGTTTGTAGCAGTTCTGCCAGTAAGATTCCATGTTAATGATGTTCCGTATTGAACCCAAATACCCCAGACAGCAATCTGTCTGCCAATCTGGTAAGTTGTTGGCTGACCTCTATCAATAACTCCGGGAGTAAAAAAGTTTCTGACTCCTGCTCCGTTATTTACAGGAATATTTGCTATAGAGCCGGATGTATTATTGTATCCGTAAGAAATGAAATAATATCCGTTGCCGTAATTGGTCACATTTTCAATAATCGGTGACACCGATTGTGAGAATGTAATGTTGGAAATCAGCAGAAGGCAAAATAAGCTGACAATTAGTAATGGTTTTTTCATTTGGGGTAGTAAATGGTTAAATTAATTAGTCTGTATTTTCTTATCCTTATATCAATTCCTGTACCATTTATTTTGAATGGGTTTAAATATTGTTTTAACAGCATTTGATTAAAGAATTGATCAGGATTTTAGAGGAACAAAAAAGCAAACCAACTATCAGAGGTAGTAAGAGGTTACAGTAGGTGCTTGAGATTGTTCTCTTGCCGCAAATGAATGAAGCAAGAGAACATAGAAATTTTATTTTTTAAACATCTTGAAATCTTTAATAACTAAGTAAGGCGAGCCTGTACCGCTGTTAGTTTTAGCTCTCATTGTGTAATAGAAATTACAATTTTTCTTTATGGAAGGAACTGTAATGTTCACTGACTTATATGTATCAGATGCGGAAGCGTCTCTAAGTGTGTAAAGCCTTGTGCTTGTTGTATCTGTAATATATAATAATGTGTCAGCTGCATTACTTAATCCTTTATAAGAAAAAGAAATTCTTGTACTGTCTCTATCAGTAAAGTTTAAAGCCCCGGTACCAAAATTTTTTGTCTGGGTAACAAGCCCGCCCCCAAATGCACTGTAAATTGAATCGAAAGATACTGCTGTTACTTCAACTTCTCCAGTTGGATTTGATGGAGTTGTTGGATTATCATCAGATTTGCAACCCGCATAAATGAACAATGTGACTAAGAAAAGATAAATAATAATTTTCATAGAGTGTTTTTATTAATTTTATAAATAATTTGCTTCAAATTAAGTATTTTCCAAAATATTTGCTGGAAGAATAATCAAAAGTTTTCCTGAAAAAATACACAGATTTTCGTTAAATAAAGCACTGTATAGATTATAATAACAATAAAATAAACCTACTATTCTTTCCTTAAAAATAATTAATAACTGCTTTTTAGTTATCGTAAATTGATTTTATTAATTTTGTATTCAAATTTAATCAAAAAAAGTAAAAACTATAATTCAGAATATAACGTAAAATTTTTTAAAATTGATGGATTTTTGACGGGTTTTCAGAATCTCTATACTGTAAAAACAATACTTAACAATTTTAAAATTCAGCATTAAAGTTTTTCATTGATGAATTTTATTATAAAGGAACATATCAGACCCGGGATTAGAAGTTTACGCGGGGGAAATAATCATGTACATCATTCATTTCCTTTGTTTTTATGGTTTCCTCACATTCATGGGCATAATCAATTAAGTATTTTAAAGAATAATCATTCTTGTACTTCAAATATAAATTATCTTTCAAATTCAGAATCATTTTTTTTGTCAGCTCTTTATCCTTATAGGAAATGAGAGCGTTGATTATATAGTAATATTCATCGTCAACTTTTCGCCTGTTCAGAAGCATACCTAAAAGTAAATTTTTAATTCTTTCATCATTAATATATCTTGCGGCATCCAAATAATGATTAAAGAATAAATACCGGTAATTTGTTATAAGTAAATCTTTTATAAGGTCACAGGTTCCGTTTGGATCAATATTATAACGATACAATAAAATATTTTTTACGATTTTTCTTTCTGAATTATTGTATGTTATCCAATGATAGTCAGAAAAATTATAATAAAATTTTTCATACTCGGAGAAGAAATTCTCTACAAATTTTAAAGTTCTTATTGAGTCTGAGGCATCTAATTCATTAAATATTTGTGGTGTAGTTATATTGTGCTTTTCTGCAATATAGAACTTATACTTGAGCAAATTCTCATTAGCAGAATTTTCCAATCCATACAAAAGAATTGCCAGATAAGGATGTTTAATATAGGTTTCTTCTATATCGATTTTTACCAAACTATCAATCAATTTTTCAGATTCATCATTCTGATACTTAAATAAAGCTTTTACTAGATTTTTATCGCCTCGTTCTATCTTTGATGTTAAAATTTTTTCTTTAACTGTTCTCCAGAAAATTGTATCAGGATTTATACTGATTGCTTCAAATAAACAATTATTATATGAATCAGTGTTCTTACTGTAAATATACTCGTATTTTTTCCTCTCAAAATTTTTCAAAATAATCTCTGCATCAAATTCTCTTCTATACTTAGATAAAGCCACGTTCGCATAAATATTTTCTGAAGCAATATACTTTATTCGGTCATAATAGTTTTCATTAAAATTTTTATTAAAAAGAATATTCTTAAGATAATCCAATTTATTATCAGTAAAAATAATTACACTATCCAGAATATATTTTTGTAAAGAATCCAGATATACCTGGTTCGGCATTGCGTAATCAAATGCATTGGTGTATTCAAATTTTACATTATCAATAAAAAAGTCCCCTGCTTTTTGCCTGAATATTACATCGGCATACATACATTCTACCCTCGAAGTATCCTGTATATGTTCAATCAATAATGGAAAGAAATTTTTAAAACCTTTGTTTGTAAGCGCCCGGAATGAATAGCACCTTATTACAGGATTGGGGTGACGTGTTAAAGAAATAAGCAGAGTAGTATCCTGCTTGGATAATTTATCCAATGATTTTTGCGTGGGTGATTCAACACCTACAAGACCTATAAAGCTGCTGTATATTTTATTATCTTTTGCTAGTTTAAGTAAAATTTCTTTTACTTCAGGTTTTAATTTGGATTCATCAAAGTAATATTGAGACTGCGCTTTATTGAAATTAAACAATAAAATAAAAATTATTAATCCATAATAAACTTTATTCAATTTATAATTTAGGTTCACAAATTTTTTATTTTGCAGCATTATTGTCACATTTTTAAAACGTTACTTTACAAGCAGCATCTTCTTAGTCTCTGTAAAATCTCCCGCCGTTAACTTATAATAATATACTCCGCTGGATAATTTTGATGCATCAAATGAAACTGAATAACTTCCCGCTGACTGATTTGCATTTACAAGTTCATATACTTCCCTGCCCATCATATCATAAACTCTGAGAGTTACATTATTTGAAACAGGTAACTCATAATTTATTTTTGTTGATGGATTAAAAGGATTCGGGTAATTCTGCATCAGAGTAAATTTTTCGGGTACATTTTTTCCTGTTTGTGTAACACTTACTAAAGGATTATCATACTCTAGCACGAGTCCTAAATTACCGACTGTCCATGCAAGATTTCCGTCATCGTTAAAATGCACAGCATTCAGTTGATTAAAGCTTCTTCTCGGAGGCGCTGCCCATGTTGCACCGCCGTCAGTTGTCATAAATGTATATCCTCCGCCGCCGACTGCAATGCCAGTTAATGCATTCGCAAAATCCATTCCCCATATTGACTGCCCCAGATTAGCGCTGTTCACCCAGTTCACCCCTCCGTTAGTTGTGGAATACACCTTTCCTGCTGAGCCTGATGCAAAACCTGTAAGCTCATTTGCAAAACTAATTGCAAACATACCGATCATACTTCCGTCATTCACCTGCTGTGCCCAGCTCTGTCCGCTGTTTGTTGTTTTATATACTTTCCCGTTTAAACTTCCACAAACGTAACCGGTATTCTCATTAAGAAAATCCATACTCCATGTAAGAAATCCTGCTTCGGGAGCAGTTAAAGCAGTCCAGTTCGTTCCGCCGTTTGTAGTTTTCAGAACAACTCCGCCTTCACCACCAACAAATCCAGTTGTTGTATTTAAAAAATCCACTGCAAGAAGATCATTGGTTCCTGCTGATGATGTCTGCGATATCCAGTTAGTTCCTCCGTTTGTAGTCGCAAGAATTACTCCGTTATATCCGGCAATGTATGCAACGTTTGGGGTAACTGCTTTTACATTTGCTAGCTGAGTTGTAACTCCTGATGTCTGAGGTGTATATGTCACTCCTTCATTAGTAGTCTTTGCAATAAAACCTGAATTGCCTGAAATAAATCCAACCGTATTATTTGCAAATGATACTCCGTTCAGTGTACCCGAAGAAATTCGTTTGCTGATATCTGCCCAGGTAAGTCCTGCATCGGTTGATTTTAAAATTCTTCCGCTCTTACCGCCTATATAAGCAGTATTATTATCAGAAAACCTTACGCAAAAGAAGTCATCTGTAAAAGCAGTTGTTATTATATCCCAGGTCTGACCTGTATTAGTCGTTCTTAAAATTTTTCCTGATGTTCCAATAGCGAGCCCTATAGTATTATTGGAATTAAAATCTGCGCTGTATAAAATTATTGAACCCGTGTTATTTCCGTAAACAGAGTCCCATGTTGTTCCGCCGTTTGTAGTGCGTGCAATTCTTTGTCTTTCACCCATTACAAAACCTGTAGATGAATTTATAAATTTAATGAATCTGAAGTCATCGGTAGAAGGAGTGAAAATTGTGGGAAGGACTGTAAAGTTTGTTCCGCCGTTTATTGATTTTAGTATCGTATTATCGCTGGCTGAAGCAAATATTAGGTTTGCATCAACAGCATCAGTGCACCAGATAGTTTTTGAGGAAGAACTTGCACTTGATTGCGTTATCCATGTTGTACCGCCATCCGTTGTTTTTTGAATAAATCCATTAAAGCCCATCATCCAGCCTGTAGTTGCATTCGCAAAGTCGAGTCCGTATTTAGTAGTATCAATTGAAGTTGAAAGAGATACCCAGTTAAGTCCTCCGTTAGTTGATTTCAAAGGTTTATCGCTAGGTCCTCCGCCTATAGCATAACCTGTCTGAGAGTTTGCAAAGAATACTCTGCGGAAAGGTCTTTCAGGTAATGCACTCTGCACCTGCCATGTTGTCCCGCCGTCGAAAGTAAGCATCGTTTCTCCTATGCTGATTCCGTATGTAACTCCGATAATATTATTTGCGCTGAATGCATAAAAATCGTAAACGTCGTTTACCGTCGGGTACGGACTTCTCATAATCCATTGTGAGTAAGAAACTGAAAAATTTAAAGTCATTATACTAAAAATGAAAAGGGATAGTAAAAACTTTTTCATAGCAAATTTTTCTTTAAGTTAGTTCAAATTAATAATTATTGATAGAAGAGAAAAGGTTGAAGTCTTTGAACTTTACGGATAAGTTTTCGTTTTTTGATTTCATGAAATCTGATTTATTCATTGAATACCAATCTAATTCACAATTATTAAGATTGTAATAATTATTATTTATTTCCTTTTTGAAAATATTTTTTGAAATGACGGGTTTTTGACGGATTTTTAAGACCTTGGTATTGTAAAAACAATATTTGAGTTTTTAGAAATTCAGCCGGGATGTGTTTTCCAATTCGACTGTTTTGATTCAAGCAAAATTTATGAATCGAATCGAATCAAATTAAGAAATTATTTTTGAAAATAAAAGAAGATGTTCCCTATTGGCAGGTATAGGAAAAATTATTTCACAAGCAGCATTTTTTTTGTCTGAACAAAATCATCTGTCGTGATTTTATAAAAGTAAATTCCTGAGCTTAACTTTTCAGCATTGAAAGTCTCTTCATAAACTCCTGCTCCAAGTTTTTCATTAACAAGAAATTCAATTTCTTTACCTGCAGAATTATAAACCTTCAGAGAAACAAATGAAGATTTCGGCAGCTCGAATTTTATTTTTGTTGTGGGATTGAAAGGATTAGGATAATTTTGTGAAAGTATATAACTATCTGAAACGATGCTTGAAATATTCTGTACGCCAACCTGATTCAAGTCTCTTCTGTAAATGCCATTGTTTGCCGGAGCAAATACATAATTTCCGCATTTTGTAATTGCATTAAACTGAAACTGGCTCCCGGTAGGAATTCCCTGATTGATTGGATACCAAAGCTGTCCCTGATTTGTCGTAATATAAATTCCTTCGTTGCATCCAACAATCAGATTATTATTGAACTTTGCAATTGCATAAACCGGGTTATAAAAATTAGGTATTCCGTTATTGACTAAGCTCCATAAAGCGCCGTTGTTTGTTGTTCTGAATACCTGACCGTCGTATGATGTTCCGTAAATATAACCGTTATAATTCACCATCGAAAAAATTGTAGTGAATGCAGGAAAACCATAATTTACAGCAGTCCATGTCGCACCATTATTCGTAGAAGCATATACTCCAAGTCCGTTTGTCGCCGTGGAGCCGAGTATTCCTAAAAATAGAGTATTACCGTTAACACAAAAACATGAAATTGTTTTTTCGTCAAGGAAAGTGGAAGGTTTAGTCCAGTTCTGCCCGCTGTTTGATGATACATACACTCCGTCATCAGTGCCTGCAAAAATTAGATTATCTTTCGTAATAAAACAATAAACAGGTGTGCCTTCAACCATTCCGGCAGCACTGGGAAACCAGGACTTTCCGCTATCTAAACTTTTGTATACACCTACTGAGCCGGGAGGTGTACCATTTACATCAATTCCAAGAAAAACTTCATTTCCTTTAGTATACAATGATTTGGAATAATCCGGCAGCCAGGTTGAATATGGAAGTCCCTGAAATGTTATTACCCAATGTGCCCCGAAATTAGTAGAGTAGGCAATTCCCTGTTTGCCTGATATGAGAGTATTTCCAATTGAGGTCATACAATATCCGACTACAGTATCACCAGCCGAAGTTCCGGGAATAGACCACTGTGCCTTGACACTTGAAGAGATAATTGCTAAGTTTGTTAATAATAAAGCAATTATAACTAATATTTTTTTGTAAAAATGTATCATGTACTCTGCAAAATAAAGGATTTATTTGCTATCTGCAAATTAAAATTTTCTACCTCCGAAAAAACTGAACAATCTTTCGAAACTCAATTATATATAAACAATCAAAAAATATAGTGTTGAACTATTTTTTAATTAACAACGTTTTTATAGTTAAAATGTTTATTAAAGAAGTATCCACACTATGTTATTTTTTATGTATCAGAAATAAACAATCCAAAAATAGTCTTAATTTTACTATTTACTCAAATACTTAGCGGTATAGTATTTGATATACATTGAGTAACTTCAAATTATATACCAAGTAATTTGCGATTAACAACCATGAAAATAAAAAATAATAAATTAAGCAGTAAGTTTCAGTATTCATTTACAGGGGCATTACTGATTTTATTTTTAGTCTCTTTCTCAGATTCTTATCCGCAAGCCGCAGGCATGTGGTATGCGCAATCCACTAACGATACTAATTATACTTACAATTCGGTTTACTTTGCAAACGATTCCGTCGGCTGGGTCTGTGGTACACATGGAAAAATTTTCAAAACAGTTAACGGCGGCGATAGCAATCAGTGGAATGTTCAGCTTTCTAATTCTTATCAGAATTATTTACAAAAAATTGAAGGAATACAAGGTTCGCAAAATTATGTATACGCATGCGGTTATGTAAACAACAGCAATCCCCCTGCAGGAGTTATCTTACAGACAAATAACGGCGGAACAATATGGACTAACAGCACTATCAATTATATAGACTTTAAAACTCTCCACTTCATAAATGCTTTCACAGGATTTATTGTAGGCGGTAGATTTGATGATGTAAATGCCGGAAGAATTTATAAAACAACTAATGCCGGGCAGGGCGCTACAGGATTCACATTCACAACTTATACAGATAATTCAGTTTTAACACTCGGAACATTCCGGGCTATATCATTTATTAATACAAATACAGGCTGGATAACTGCAACAAATTCCTCTAACAATACAACCCTTCTGAAAACTACTAACATGGGGGTAAACTGGAACGTTACAGGGACTACTATCAACGGAATATATATCAACGATATAAAATTCATCAATGAACAAACAGGATGGGCATGTGGCGGCGGAGCAGAAGGCAACCGCGCAAAGATTTTAAAAACAACTAACGGCGGACAGAGCTGGACTATACAGACTTTCACAAACTCTAATATGTTCAAGTCAATGAGCTGGCCGACTTACTTCAGCACTTACAGAGGTTTTATCTGCGGCGAGAACGGACTTGTTTACGTATCATACGATTTAGGTGATACCTGGATTAATCAGATTACTCCTAACATAAATAACCTGAATTGCATTTACTTCCCATATGCAGATCTCGGATGGGCAGTCGGCAACAACGCCGATGTAATTTCTACATATCACGGCGGAGTGCTTGTAAATAATATTTCAACAAGAGTTCCTGACTCATATAACGTATATCAGAACTACCCGAACCCCTTCAATCCTACAACAACAATAAAGTTTGACGTAATAAAAAGCGGTAATGTAAGGCTCGAAGTCTTTGACGGAACAGGCAGAAAAATTGAAGAGCTTGTTAATGAAAATTTAGCTCCCGGAACATATACAACTTCATGGGATGCGAAGGGTCGCTCAAGCGGAATTTATTATTACCGTATTTCAGCGGGAGATTTTATAAAGACAATGAAAATGAGTTTGATTAAATAAATTAGTTAAAAGAGAGAAAAAGGAGCCCTTTAAAAGAAATTTTAAAGGGCTTTTTTGTGCCCTTTTGTTAACCCTTTAAGTATTGAAAAAACATAATGCGAAATTTACGCCCCCTAGTAAGTTTTCAGTTAAGATATTGTTTTATTAAAACCGGTGTTTTGGCATTTTTATACACCGTTTCCGGTGAGTTTTGCTCTAGTAAATAAAGCTTCTAAAATATATAAAGAATAAATTTTTTTTCAAAGTTGTTCGTCCCTATTAGTAGGGATGGTTATAATTTCAGTTACAAGTTTCAAATTACGAGTTACAAATTAATTTTAAAAATGTCGGGAAATAGCCGGATTTTTTTTCTGATAATTGTTAACTGATAATTGTTAATTGAAAAATGTCGGATTTTTTTTCTGATAATTGTTAACTGATAATTGTTAATTGAAATAAGCGTAATAATATAAACAGAATAGATTTATAAAAAAAAAATTATTCCTTATTAGTAGGTATTGGGAGAAATTTTGTAAAAATAAAACGGGGCGTTAGCCCCGTCTATATCATTTCATTTTGTTCTTTTATTTTACAAGAACCATTCGTTTAGTATCAATAAAATTGCCTGCTTCAATTCTGTAAAAATAAATTCCACTTCCCAGTTTACTTCCATCAAATGAAACAGAATAACTTCCTGCTTGTTTGAAATCACTAACTAATATAGCGACTTCTTTCCCAAGTAGATCATAGACCTTAACACTTACAAAATTATCTTTTACCAAATCGTACTGAATATTTGTTTTTGGATTGAACGGATTAGGATAATTCTGATACAAAGCGAATTTTTTTGGCATTAAACTTTCTTCTTCATTTGAACCATGGCCGGGTCTGCCTTCCGGAGGATCTATAGGTTCCCCTTCTTCAGTATCAATTCCATGTGTTTGTCTAAAATCCGATAGAACAGAACCCCAGTCAGTATTATCTACTGCCTGTACTCTGTAACGTACAGGGTATGATGTTCCGTTTGGAAATGTATTATATTGTGTGCAGCTGTATAAATTAACACTGTTATCTACAAAATTTGCATCCAAGGCATCAGGGTCGGCTAATACTGATCCTATTAATGTATATTTATTTTCAGGATAAAACTGCTGGTCATTTGGAAGAACACCTTCCCAAGGCTTATGCGATTTATATATGTTATATTTTTTATAAACTATTGCTTTTGTTTCACCGCTTCTGCGCATATCCGGTTCTGTATTTTGTCTCCATACAATTTTAGGATGACAAGTTGTGCCGTCAAAATATTCTTCTATTCCAATTATCATCGGTTTGGATGGAGGTGTCGCTGCTAAAATTGAGTTCAGTGAAGTTTGGTCGGTAGCTTTATAGATATTAAAATTTGCCGTATTGCCGCTTAATCCATTATAGTAAATGAAAATTCCCGTTCCATATCCTCCTGAACCGGTATTCGAGTTATTTGCATCATTCGTGTTAGGATTAGAGTAAGGAGAAAAAATTTCATTATAACCTAAATTCCATGCGTCAAATCTGTCTCCCCAAAGTTCTCTTGAAGTCCAATATTCCGGATAATTAGTGTATATTTTATCGGTTCCGGATAATCCTGTAGAAGAATTATTTTTCCCAACACTAAACCAGCATTCCCAACCATTTTTTCTTGCTGAAACACCGTCTGCATTGCTATAATAGTTAGAAACTTGAAAATCTGGTGTGTTATCGTTTAAAAGTGGATTTGGCAAAGATACTCTTTTTAATAATGGCAAAGCATTTACTGGATCCCAGTCTGGAAGTTGGGAACCATCAATATCCCAATTCCATAATCCGTCAGCACACTCAATATCTACATTACTTGTGTAATTCAAACTATTCATAGTATGATAAATGTAAACTCCTTTTCCATAATCTCCGGTATTCCTGAAAGGATCATTTTGAGATGTATCTCCAAGCATGTATGTATCAAACTGAGATGTTTTTCTCCTGTTTTCTATCAGGAAAAATTCATTTCCGTTTATTGGTACTCTAAGAGATAGAATATTATTACTCGAACCTCTACCCGAAACGTCTTCTATTGAATAACCACTTGTTGAAAAAGTGACATTTTGAGCGTCAATGTATCCAAGCTTATATCTTTCAAAACCGGAATAAAAAAAATCATTCATACTTATTCCTCCTCGTGAGGACATTATACCGGATGTTGAATGGTTATTTCCAAAAAAATAATGTCCCATTTCGTGAATACAGACTCCAATTACTTTATTTTTGTTTATTGCTACCCCATTATTACCTATAGCAACAAATCCTGAACCTTCAAAATTTCTGATTGCACCAATATATTTATGATTTTCTCGGATCAATTAAATATTCAGATGGTCCACCTAAAGGTACATATCCCGCAGCACCGGGTGCAGCAGAAACACGAGCAGAATCTCTTCTGAAAATTAATCCCATCATATCAATATGACCATCAGGAAAATATTCAAAATTACCATCAGTACTTCCCTGCTTCCATTGGTCAAAATCTAGCCAGTGTATTGACAGGTCGTTTTTTAGTTTTCCGTAAATTTCTTCAAGCAGTGCGTCATATCCCAAGCCGCCATTCCATGTCGGCCTGTAATCTGAATTATTGTAGTCTGTTTCTATATAGCGGGCTATACCTGTTACGTGCATTGTTCCCCTGCTTACTTCCTGGTAATAATCGGAAAGTAATTCAGTGCTTGAGCTGTACCTGTTCCAGAAATCTCCACTTATATTTTTTGTAGTTGCAAGAAGATTATTCATATAATATGGAGAACTTCCGGCTGGCCAGTCCGGTTCATAATAATTATCATTTTTGAACCTGATAAAAACTAAAATAATATTAAATGTAGCATTGGAGGGAGCAGGATTCCCGTTAGTTAGGTCAGTCCTCTGGGGTTTCAAATAGCCTCCGATAAAATTACCGTTTGAAGCCAGGGAGGTAAGTTCATCCTGTGTTCCGCAGTCATTGTCCTGAGCGCGAATTGAAGGTAAAAGAAATAAAAAAAACAAAGAAAAATAAATGAAATGAAAATTACGAAGCGTTTTCATAATTTGTTTTGTTGTAAATTAATAAAATAAGCCCTCTAAAAGTTTAAGATTTTATCTTAAATGACTTGCCGAAGTCAGAGGGCTTTTTATTTTAATATGGCTATTTTATCATTGTCATTTTTTTTGTTAAAGTTACTTTAGCAGAAGATAGTTTGTAGAAGTAAATTCCAGTTGAAAAATTATCAAGCTTCAGATTTATTTTATATTTGCCTTCTATCAGATATTTCTTTTCCGAATAAACTTCTCTTCCCATTATATCGAAAACTGAAAAACTATATACATCTTTATTCCTTATTTCAAATTCTATATTAGTCTGTCCGTTGAAAGGATTTGGATAATTCTGATATAAATTATATGATGAAGGTATCTCAGAAGAAATATTCTGTATAAACACTCCGCCATTGGCTGTAAACCCAATTTTTCCTAAGCTTGCGCATACCCATAAAGAATCTCCAAAACCATTTATATCATCAATAAAACCTCCTATTTGGTTTGTTTGTCTAATCCATGTTAATCCTCTATCTTTACTCTTAAATACTTCACCTGATGAACCTGCGCAATATCCGACTGAATCATTTATAAATTTTACGCAAAATGGCTCAATAGAATTATATACATAACTTATACTATCCCAGTTTACTCCAAAGTTTGTTGTTTTATATACCAATCTGTTCCTGGCAACAATATAACCTGTTAAATCATTTATAAAGGACATGCTTTCAAAATTTCCCGACCCATGAGATAGCGAAAAATATTCATCAATCTGCCAATTCTCTCCTCCGTTACTCGTTCTTGCTATAGTTGCTGCCCCGCTACAACCAATACCGTTTAAACTATCTTTAAAATATAAATCGTATGTAACGAGATTTAATTCTTGATTAAAAAAATTCAAACCGCCATTTGTTGTTTTTTTAATAAATCCGCCTATGAATCCTCCAGCCCAGCCTGTTTGCTCATTAATAAAGAATGTCGCCGTATAAGAATTTCCCATTCCGGAAGGTCCGTTTTCCAAAATAATCCAGTTATTCCCACCATTCGTTGTTTTTAACATTGTTTGGAAATATCCCACACAAAACAAAACATTTTCATTAACGGCATGTATTCCTAAAAGAGGCTTATCCGGAACATTGGTTACCTGTTGAACCCAGTTTACTCCCGCATTAGTTGTCTTCATAATTGTTCCTCCCGTTCCGCAGACCCATCCTGTTTTATTATTTATAAATTCCAGATCATAAAAATCTGTACCGGGAGAGTTGTATTGGTTTACCCATTGTGCATTTACTCCGCAGTAAATAAATAGTATAAAATATAAAATTATTTTTTTCATGAAGAATTAATATAGTTATAGAAGTATAATTTATTTACAATAAAAAACTACTTATCGTAAATACTCTTACCTAGTATTTAAGAAGTGATCCGGGGTATTTTAAGGTGTGCCGCTCATACTAACTTAAAACAAATTCAATAAATAATCAACTGTAATTTCAATATGTATGTAAATTATTTGTTGATTTTTCTTTTTTTTACAATTAATTATTTGCTCTCCCCCGGAAACCTCATTCCCATTTTTCGTTTCCGCAGTATTTTTGTGCTTGACTTTAAAATTCATCCTTCCTAATTTGGAAACTCAATAAACGATTTCGGTTTCCGTTGAAACATTGCCGGAATTGTTCCGTACTACAAATTTAACACCTCCTAACAACACTTTAAAATTATGATGAACAACTTACATCCTGAAGAGCTATCGAAGGATAATGAAAGAATTCTACGATACGCACAGGATAAATTCCAGAAAGAGGGCTTCTATAAAACATCCATGGATGAGCTTGCGCGCGAGCTTCAGATAAGCAAAAAAACAATCTACAAATATTATGCAAGCAAGGATAAGCTTGTAGAGCATATTGTAATGGATAAAATGATGTGCGACTCCAATAAAATAAGCGAATTCCTGAAAACCGATGACAATGTTGTAATAAAATTTGTAAAGATACTGAACCTTAACCGCGAAAGATTTTTGTGCATGAGCGAAAAATGGTTCAGAGACCTTCAGATACACACTCCACAGCTCTGGAGCGAAATGGATAAATTCAAAATCCAGATGATTGAAGAGACGATGAAGAAACTTATAGAGCAGGGCAAGAAAGAAAAGCTGATAGAAAATTATCCCGTGGAAATAATTATCACTTGCATGATCTCTACAGTGAAGGCAGTGCTTAATGCAGACTTTATGATGAACTCAAAGCTGAACGTAAAGGAATTATTCAGCTACACAATGGAGCTTCTTCTCAACGGAATACTTACCGAGAAGGGCAAAAAATTATACGAGAAAGAAAAAAATAATCTCGCCAACCAAATAGGAAAAATAAATCTAAGTCAAAATAATTATAATTAATAATATACACATAAATGAAAAAATTACTGGTAATAGTTTTTGCAATTTTAGCAATAGGAGCTATAGTTTTTACTCTGATGCAGAACAAAAAGAAGGCAGCAGAAAAGCTAA
Organism: Bacteroidota bacterium; assembly: GCA_018266835.1. NCBI lineage: Bacteria > Pseudomonadati > Bacteroidota > Bacteroidota bacterium. The sequence goes on from JAFDZP010000003.1 coordinate 191,074, forward strand.
AAACTTCGAATGATTTTTCCACTAAGATTCCCGTGAATGTAATTCCTGTCTCAGAAAAGGAAATAAAAAATTCACTTAACTTAGTAGGCGTAATAAATCCTTTTAAGGAAGTAAACATTGCTACAGAAGTTCCGGGCAGAATACGTTCGGTTAACTTTAAAGAAGGCGATTTCAAAGGACAAGGCAGCGTACTTGTTACTCTTGATAACGAACTTAAAAGCATAGCAGTTGAAACAGCGGAAAATAATTATAATAAAGCTAAGCAGGACCTTGAGAGATATCAGCAGCTTGTAAAAGAAGACGCTGCAACTCAAAGCCAGCTTGAGCAGTATCTGTTTGCTTTCAATAATGCGCAGCTTGCGTTGAACACAGCTTACAGAAATGTTAAAGATACGAAGATAAACGCACCGATGGGCGGAATAATAAATACGAAAAATATTGAAGTCGGCAGCTACGTTGCTCCAGGTACTTTGATAGCAAACATGGTAGATATATCGAAGCTGAAAGTAAGAGTGAACGTACCGGAGACAGAGGTATTCAGACTGAGAGTCGGTGATAATGTAACGGTAACAACGGATATTTATCCTGATGAGACATTTGACGGAAAGATTTCTGTTATCGCTCCCAAAGGTGACGAAGCGCATACATATCCTGTAGAGATAATAATAAACAACTCGAAGAGAAGTCCTTTAAAGGCAGGTATGTTTGCAAGAATAGACTTCAGCACGATTAAAGGAAGGACAAGCATTGCAATCCCAAGAGAAGCAATAGTAGGAAGCATAAGAGATGCGCACGTTTACGTGATTGAAAACAATAAAGCAGTATTGAAGAAAATTGAAACAGGACTTGAGGGCGATAAAGATGTTGAAGTGACTTCAGGCTTGAATGTTGGTGAAATGCTTGTTATTACCGGCGGCAACAACTTAAAAGACGGCACAGAAGTATCAATTGTAAAATAATCCAGTAGAAGAACCCAAAATTTTTATATAAATGACATTAACAGAATTATCCATAAAAAGACCTTCGTTCATCATAGTAATATTTGCAGTTATTACTCTGGTGGGAACCTTTTTATTTGCGCAGTTAAAGTACGAGCTTCTTCCTAAGATTTCTTCGCCGGTAGTTGTAGTATCTACTATATATCCGGGAGGTTCTCCTTTTGAAGTTGAAACCTCGGTAACAAAGGTTATCGAAGATGCCGTATCGGGCATAGATAAAATAAATAAAGTAACAGCTTCCTCATTGGAAGGAGCATCATTTGTAACGGTTGAGTTTATTCAATCGGCATCAATTGATATTGCATTGCAGGACGTTCAGAGAAAAGTGAACGAAGTTGCATCAAGGCTTCCCGATGATGCAAAGACTCCTACACTCTCGAAGATCGCGCTGGATGAAATTCCCGTGCTTCGTATGGGTGTAACGAGTAACATGCCATCAAGAGAGTTTTATCAACTGATGAAAGACCAGGTACAGACAAGATTTGCAAAGCTTCCGGGCGTAGGACAAATACAGCTTGTTGGCGGTGATGAAAGAGAAATTAAAGTAAATTTAGATTTAGATAAGATACAGTCATTCGGACTATCGGTCCAGAGGATTGTCGGAACAATAAAAGGCGCAAACGTTGACTTCCCTACCGGTAACTTAAAGGGAAGCGAGAGGCAATATGTAGTAAGGGTTGCAGGTAAAGTGCAGTCAATGGAAGAGATGAGAAACTTAATTGTCGGACAATCAAAAATGGGCGGCGATGTAAAGCTTGGAGATATTGCGGAAGTTGAGGACGGTCAGGCAGATTATACAAAAATCAGCAGACTTAACGGAGTAACATCTATCGGTGTGCTTGTATCGAAACAAACAGATGCTAACTCAGTTGATGTAAGCGCATTGGTTAGAGCCGAAATTCCTAAGATTGAGAAAGATTATGCTAAGGATAATGTAAAGTTTGATATTGCGCAGGACGGTTCTACATTTACACTCGATGCAGCGAATGCTGTTAAGAAGGACTTAGCGCTTGCAGTTATTCTTGTAGCGCTTGTTATGTTGATCTTCCTGCACAGTATAAGAAACTCGATTATCGTTATGATTGCGATTCCATGCTCTATGCTTGCGACATTTATTTTTATGTACATGTTCGGCTTATCGCTAAATCTTATGACACTGCTTGCGTTATCGCTTGTTGTGGGTATTCTTGTGGATGACTCGATTGTAGTTCTTGAGAATATTTATCACCATCTTGAAAAAGGCGAGCCGAAAAGAGAGGCAGCGTTAAAGGGACGGAATGAAATCGGATTTGCGGCGCTATCCATTACACTTGTGGACGTTGTGGTGTTCGTTCCACTTACTTTAGTAGGCGGACTTATCGGAAACATCTTAAAAGAGTTTGCGCTTGTAGTAGTAGCATCTACTTTAATGAGTTTGTTCGTATCGTTCACAGTTACTCCGATGCTTGCATCAAGATTCTCGAAGCTTCAGGACCTGAAGAAAAAAGGAATTATGAATGCGTTCTCAAGAGGCTTTGAAGCATTATTTAACAAAGTGAAACATCACTATGAAGGGCTGCTGAAATTCTCACTGAGACATCAATGGCTTACAATTATTGTTACAGGATTATTATTCCTTTCTTCATTCTCATTGATAATATTCGGATTCATCGGCGGTGAGTTTATTACACAATCTGACAGAGGTGAGTTCACAGTTACACTTGAATTAGATCCGGGCTCGACATTAGAAAATACAAACTATGTAACAAGAAAGGTTGAGAATATAATCGGACAGATGCCTGAAGTAAGAAAAATGTTTGTTAACGTCGGCGCATCGGCAGAAGGGTTGTTCTCACAGGCTTCAAATAACTCATCGGAAATTAACGTATCTCTTATTCCTAAAGAAGAGAGATTAATGTCAACAGATGAAGTAGGAAACCAGATAAAGAAAAAGCTTCAGGATATCCCCGGAGCAAAAATCAGAGTTAACCCCATCGGTATTTTCGGTGTTGCTAACCAGACACCTATTCAGGTTATTGTCAGCGGACCAAACATGGACGTAGTAAAAACATCGGCTGATACAGTATTTAATATTTTAAAAAGAATTCCCGGTACTGCTGACGTGAGGCTTTCCACTGAAGACGGTAAACCGGAAACAAGAGTTGAGATTGACAGAGATAAGCTTGCTTCGTTCGGACTTTCAATTGCGGAAGTCGGTACAGCATTAAGAATAGGACTTTCAGGCGATGATGATTCTAAATTCAGAGACAACAAAAATAATACAGAGTACACTATAAGAATTGCATTCGACCAGATAGACAGGTCACAGATGCACGACCTTTCTTCCATGGTATTTTTCAATTCTCAGGGAAGAGCGATACAGCTGAATCAGTTTGCAAAAATTTATCAGACAACAGGTCCGACTAAATTAACACGTAAAGACAGAAACCCGACTATCTATGTTTATGCACAGGTGAACGGAAGACCATCAGGTTCTATCGGCGCTGACTTCCAGACAGCTTTGAAGACAACTGCAAAGCTTCCGCCGGAAATTATAATCGGATACGACGGTGACTTAAGAAACCAGTCAGAAGGTTTCTCAAGCCTTGGATTTGCTCTCTTAGCAGCTATTATATTTATGTACTTAATCATGGTGGCATTGTATGACTCGTTCATTTATCCGTTCGTAGTTATGTTCTCACTGCCTGTTGCTATGATCGGCGCATTGCTTGCTCTTGCTATAACAATGAAGACACTGAATATATTTTCTATCTTAGGTTTGATTATGCTTATGGGTCTTGTAGCAAAGAATGCTATTCTTCTTGTGGATAGAGCTAACGATAGAAAGCTTCACGGAATGACTTCTATAGAAGCAATTATTGAAGCGGGTGATACAAGATTAAGACCGATTCTTATGACAACGATTTCGATGGTTATCGGTATGATGCCGATTGCGCTTTCACATGATTCCGGTTCCGAATGGAAATCAGGTCTTGCATGGGCAATTATCGGAGGTTTAACAAGCTCTATGTTCTTAACATTGGTTGTAGTGCCTGTGATATTCGTAAAAGTTGATAAATGGAAAGACTGGGTTACAAATTTCAGAGCAAGAAGAGCAGAAAAAAGAGCAGCAAAGATGGAAGCTAAAGCACTTATAACAAACTCATAACAATTTTAAATATTTATAGATATCTATCATGAATAAATTAAAAATATTTTTAGTAATGGTTTCGATGGCAGTAATGACTGCATCAGGTTTTTCTCAGACGAGAACTATTACTTTGCCTGAAGCGGTTACGCTTGCAAAGACAAATAATTCCGAGCTGACTATTGCAAAGCTTGATGAGATGAAAGCCAATGAATATGTATCGCAGGTGTACAGCGATAACTTAGTTCCGAACCTGACTTTAAATTCACGCTACACAAGAAATATAAAGAAGCAGGTTCTTAACTTTGCAGGACAATCGGTTTTTCTCGGAACGGATAATTCGCTTACGAACACATTTGATCTGAACGAACCTATTCCAATTTTAGGAACTCCGGTATTTTCAGGGATTCAGATTGCGAAGTATTACTCTGACCTTTCTGCAAAAAATACCAAAGCAAAGGAAATAAAAGTTACTTCGAATGTAAAAAAATCTTACTACGCAGTTCTGCTTTCCAAGCAGGTAATTGACGTGAATCAGGCGAGTCTTGAAAACGCGCAGTCTAACTTGACTGTGGTGGAATCACGTTACAGAAACGGAATTGCGACTGAGTTCGATTATTTAAGAGCAAGAGTAAGAGTGGATAACCTTATCCCTGCGCTTTCAAATTCACAAAGCAATTTATTGCTTAGCAAAAAGAATCTTAAGTATGCAATCGGCACAAAAACTGATGAAGATTACGATGCAGCAGGAAGTTTGACTTATGATTCACTTGAAGTTTTCGGCACAACTGATAACTTATTAAATACAATTGCTAAAGAAAATATTGTCATTAAGCAATTGAATGTAAACAGACTGATTAACGAAGAACTGGTTAAAGTTGATAAGGCAAATTATCTTCCTAAGCTTTACGGATTTGCGCAATGGGGCATTACATCCAATGAAGATGACGGCAGACCAATAGGACAGTACAGATTTTTTAATACTCTGAATTTAGGAATAGGTCTTTCATGGAGTCTTAACTTCTTCAAGAACGATTTCAAAGTTCATCAGAGTGAAATTGAAGTTAGAAAAACAGTTGAGCAAATTTCAGATACTCAGAGTAAATTAAAAATTCAGGCACAAAGCGTTTTATTAAGAATAGAAGATGCAAAAAAAAGAATCCGTTCGCAGTATGAAACAGTAAAACTTTCTGAAAGAGGCCTTGAACTTGCAAACGTAAGCTTTAAGAACGGAGTTTTGAATCAGATAGATGTCCTTGATGCTAACTTACAGGTAAGCCAGGCGAGACTTGCATACCTTCAGGCAATTTATGATTACCTGATTGCAAGAACTGACTTGGAAGAATTGATGAACAGTGAAAAATAAATAATACCGGGGTAAGTATAAAACCACCCCCTAACCCCCTCCTTGAAAAGGAGGGGGAATAAGTTTTCAAAATCCTATTTCAGCTAGACGAATTGAGAAGAGTATAATAAACGTTATTCTCCCCTTGAGGGGAGTCCGACCGGAGGTCGGGGAGGGGTGTTTGAATAAACACCCACCGTCTCGCTTTCAGCGAGCCACCTCCCTCAAGGGAGGAGCTTTAGTTTTTACACTGTCCCATTAATTGGGAATGAGTACAAAAAATATTTAGTAAAATTTACAAGAGGTGCCCTTCTGTTCTTTTACATGAGCAGGTTCCACTCAAGCAGACCAAGTTTAATCACATCGATTGGGATTACTAAAATCTGCGAAAGGAGAGATGAGTGGAATGCCGGTTCAACCGGAAAGCGGCACCTCTCTTTTTTACCTCTCCCAAAAACATAACATAATCTCGCAAATGACAAAACTCGCACTTATTACAGGCGGAAGCAGAGGGCTTGGAAAAAACATGGCTCTGCGTTTAGCCGAAAAAGGAAATGACGTAATCATAACTTATCTTACAAAACAGGATGAAGCGAATGAAGTTGTAAAAGAAATTGAATCAATGGGAAGAAAGGCTCATGCATTAAGATTTGATGCCGGAGATATAAAATCCATTGATAATTTTTTAACCGAAATAAAAACTGTTTTACGAACAAAATGGAACACCGATAAATTTGATTTCTTAATAAACAATGCCGGCATGGGGCAGACAATCCCCTTCCTTCATGTTACTGAAGATGACTTTGACAGATTTATGAACGTGCACTTCAAAGGTGTTTACTTCCTTACTCAAAAAAGTTTAGGTTTAATGAACGACGGCGGAAGAATTATAAATTTATCCAGCGGAACTACACGCTTTGCCAACCCCGGATACTCAATTTATGCATCTATGAAAGGGGCAATGGAAGTTTTGACCAGATACGTAGCAAAGGAAGTCGGAGCAAGAGGCATTACGGTAAATATAGTAGCTCCGGGGCCCGTGGAAACAGATTTTAACAGCGCAGCTATACGCAATAATCCTAATGTAAAGAATTTTCTGGGTACAGTAACTGCGCTTGGAAGAGTCGGAGAGGCGTCAGATATCGGCGGAGTTGTTGCGTTTTTATGCTCAGAGGACGCAGGCTGGATAAACGGGCAGAGAATCGAAGTTTCAGGCGGCATAAACCTTTAAATCTGAAATAAGTATTTGTACGTAATCTAATTAAAAATTAGAATAGGGAAAATTTTATAAATTATTTTTTTCAAATTAGTTTCTTATTTTGTACCTATGAATTTAATGAGATCAAAAGGGAAATTTGTTTCCAACAGGGATGAGACTGTAAGGTTGTTCAAGAATTCTTTTCTTGAATACTTCTCTCATATACACCCCATCACACCGGTTGTTGTTTACTTGCCGATAGCACTTGTATGCATTTATCTTTCTGTCACAACAATAAGTGTTTTCAATACTCTTTTACTTTTCGTAACGGGTGTACTTATATGGACGATATTCGAATATGCCTTTCACAGATGGGCATTTCATTATCATCCTAAATCCGATATGGGCAAAAGGATTCACTTTTTAGTTCATGGCATCCACCACGACTATCCGCGGGACAGGACAAGACTGGTAATGCCGCTGCTTGTCAGCGCACCTCTTGCATTGCTCTTTTTCTTTATTTATAAATGGACATTCGGCGCATTCAGTTATGCAGCATTTTCAGGATTTATCATAGGCTATATTGCATATGATTCTATTCACTACGCTACACATCACATGCCTATGAAAGGAAAGATAGGAAAATATTTGAAGGAGTACCACCTTAGACACCATTATAACGATGAGCATACAGCTTACGGAGTAAGTAATCCTCTCTGGGATTATATTTTTTCAACCGTACCGCCTCATGTAAAAGCTGAAGAAAGCAACGATACTAATTGATTTTATATTAAAATAATTTTAATTTGAAAAGGTTTTTAAACACAGTGTTTGAAAACCTTTTTTAGTTTATCCGGGGAATGAAAAATAACGAACACAATAATACCGAGCTGCACAAAGAAATTGACAAGCTGAATGAAGACGCTCTGAAAGCAGCAAACTTCGATGTACACCTTGCAAAAGAATTGCTTGATAAAGCAAATACCCTCTCCAAAGAAATCTCTTACAAAAAAGGTCTTGCCCGAAATCTTTATATCTACGGTTATTATTATTTAAGAACAAGCAAATATGATGAAGCAAAAAATGTTACTGACGAAGCATTATCAGTATATGAAAATATCGGAGATAAAAGCGGAGTAGGTCACTGCTATAATAATTACGGTGGTGTTTATCTTTATAAAAGTGATTTTAAAAAATCACTGGAGTTCTATCAGAAGGCTTTATCAGTATCGGAAGAATTAAAAGATAATCGCGCAGAATCTATTGCAGCAAATAATATTGGTAATATTTATCTGCAGCTTGGCGAGTCATACAAAGCTCTTGAGTACTATATAAAAAGCTTAAATATAAAAATTGAACTTAAAGATGAGAATGGAATTGGTAACACGCACAGCAATATAGGTACTGTTCATATACGTCTATCTAATTATAATATAGCCATTGAAAATTATAAAAAAGCGTTGGACTTATCAGAGAGAACAAAAGATAAATATGTTGAAGGAAACGTGCTGATGAACTTAGGTGTTGCCCATTCAAAAATGGATGAGCACGAAAAAGCGCTGGAATACTATAAAAGGTGCCTTAAGATACGTCAGGAAATGGAAGATAAACATGGAATGGCGCTTGTACTGAACAACATTGGAGTAAGTCTTTATGCAACAAAAGGACTTACGGAATCGATGAAGTATTTAAGAAAATGTTTAAAGATCCAGAAGGAGCTTGGGTATAACTTTGGAATTTCAGAGACGCTTTCTGAAATAGCTGAGTTTTGTTTCAAATCAGAAAAATATGATGATGCACTTGATTACCTGGACAAAAGTAAAAAGATAGCCGACGAATTTGATTTTAAAACGCAGCAGGAAATATGTTATTTATTTCTTTCCAAAGTATATTTCAAAACCGGGGAATTTGAAAAAGCTTATAATTTTTTGAGTGAACATCTGAAAATAAAAGAAGAGCTTTTAATTGATAACTCCGATGCCAGAATAAAAAATCTGCAGATTGTTTACGAGACAGAGAATGAAAGAACACTATCCGAATTCTACAGGCAGAAATCCATTGAGCTTACAAAACTTAATGACAGGCTTGAGGATATTAATAATCAGAAGAATGAATTTCTAGGGATTGCTTCACATGATTTACGAGACCCGATTTCTTCAATCCATGCTATTGCAGAAATACTACGGGAAGAAAATATAAAGCTGAATGAAAGTGAGATAGTAGAGTATTCAGACGGAATAATTAAGCTCTCTGAAAAACTTCTCGGACTTCTTAAAAATTTACTGAACGTAAACAGAATTGAATCTGGCAGCTATAATTACACTTTCAATACTGTTAATCTTAACATCATCGCAGAAGAAATTGTAAGGCAGTATAAAGGCAGCGCGGAAGAAAAAAATATTGAGGTACTTCTTGAGCGCTCTGCAAAGGCTGCAAATATTAAGGCTGATGAATATTCAATAGAGCAGATTTTGAGCAACTTAATTTCCAACGGCATAAAATTTACTTACCCGGGGAAGAAAGTATATGTGCGAATAACTGAGAACGACAAGAAAATAAAATTACAGATTGAAGATGAAGGCCAGGGAGTAAAGCCTACTGAACTAAATAAATTGTTTGAGAAATTTGCGAAGATAAGCTCTAAGCCGACCGGAGGAGAGCTTTCAACCGGTCTCGGACTTTCAATCGTAAAAAAACTTACCGAGATTATGAAGGGAACAATTGCAGTGGAATCGGAACCCGGCAAAGGAACTAAGTTCACACTGGAATTCAATAAAGCGTAAGTGTTATTAAAACTTTATAACGTCCTTATTTAATATTGCATCCAGATCTTTATAAGAAAGTTTAATTTCTATAACACCCATTGCATAAGGCGCTATTTCATACTGATTATATAAAAATTCTATTCCGTCTTTCTTAATTGCAAAATTATCATTGAAGGAAACCTTGTTTTCGAACAAACCTCCTTCTACTAAATTCTCATTCGGTTTCATTTCAAAATGTTTTCTTATTCTTTCCTCGATAAGTTTATTCAAAGTTTTTTCATATCCTTTGATAAAAATATCTTTCGTCTTCAGAATGTTTCCATTTCTCATATCAAAATTTGTATAAGCAACATTATAAGCGCCGTGCGCACCGCCTAAATAGCTTTCAGAAGTATTCTGTAAACATAGAATATCGGTTGTATTAGTAACAATACTTGTAGAGTCTTTTAGAGTCCATCCTCCCGGGAAATCAGGAACGTCTTTTCTGAAATCTTCATAATCTTTCATAAACTGGCTAATCAGTTTATCAAAATCAGCATAGTGAACATCATCAGTTGAGTAACAGCTCAAAGCCATATCTTTAACTAAAGCGTTAACTTTATCTTTGTATTTTCCGTCGGTCATTTCAGGATAATAAACCTGAATATATGTGCACCCTTCAGCCGTATCGATGCAATTCTTATAATTTTTGGTGAAAACTTTCTGTGTAAATTTCGGCAGGTCACTTCCGTTATTTCCTGCAGCTTCATTTGATGAGTTTTGTCCTGATTCAGATGTTTTTTTATCGGTAGAGGTTGTATTGTTTTTTACATCTTCCTGCTTTTTATCAGTAGTAGAAGGAGTGGTTTTAGTATCTGTGGTTTTTGATGACTCTCTTGTGCATGCCGCTAATGAAACCGAAAATAAAACAAGGGTAATATAGACTATTTTTTTCATGAGATAGGGTTATTAATAAAAAATAAAAATCTTATTAATAAAAATAATTTACAAGTTTCAAAGTAACCCCTTACCAATACGAAATTGTTTGTTTGTGATAAAAAAAATGCCAATGAATTCGCCTTCATTGGCATTTTAATAAATAAGATAATTATAAAAAAGAATCAGAAGCCCATTCCGTCATTTGATGGCGGTGCGCTGTCATTCTTTCTTCTTTTTTGATTTTTATCTTCCTTGCCGAACTTATATGTTAATGTTAAAAATGCTGCTCTTGTATCTCTCTTCCTGAAAAAGTTTTCAGTGAAATTAGGGTCATCAAGAAGCACTTTGAATTTTAAATTGTTGAATACATCCTGCACTCTGAAACTTACGCTTAAATGGTTATCCAAAAAATCTTTTTTAAGTGAAACATCCATTGATGTAAAAGGTTCAACGCTTCCCTGAGTAGTAATTTGTTTTCCTGAATAGAAATATGAAATTTGTACATCCAGTATATTCGGCAGTCTCATAAATGATGTTGCTCTGCCGCTCCATGAATACGTTGAGTTCTGCGCAGCTGTATTCGGAATGCTTGATGTAACTTCATTCTTGAAATAGCTAACGCTTCCGTTAATATTCCAGAACTGGAATAGTGTTGTATTCAATACAAACTCTGCACCGTATGATTTGCTTCTATCAAGGTTATCAACGGTAGTTAAAGTTCTGTTGCTGTCAATAAGTGTTCTTGTTCTTGTAATTTTATCATATGTATCTCTGTAGAATAAAGTCGGAGTTACGGTTGTCTGTGAAAAATATTTTATAAAAGAGAGTTCGTATGAATTTGTATATTCAGGTTTCACTGAAGGATTTCCCGAGAAATAATTCAGCGGGTCAGTTGCATTTATAAAAGGATTCAAGTCCCAGGTGCCCGGTCTGTAAATTCTTCTGCTGTAGCTTGCAGAAAGCTCTTCAGTCGTACCAAGTTTTTGTGTAATGCTTGCACTCGGGAATAAATCGAAATAATTTGTTTTGAAAGTCGTATTGTTTGTAACAAGATTGCCGTCAGTATTTGTCTGCTCCCCTCTTAATCCAAGAATAAAGCTTGTATTGTTTATCTTGGAAGAAAATGTCAGGTAACCTGAAACAATGTTATCAGAATATTTAAATCTGTTAGTCAGGTTTGGATTATCCTGAAATGTATTAGTTGTATAATTATAGTCCTCGCTTCTGAAATCTTTATCGGTATTTCTGTAAACTTCTTTAGAACCCAATTCTAATTTTGTATTTTCCGAGAAGGGATGAGTATAGTCTACCTGCCAGTTAAATTCATCGTTAACTTCATTATTATACTGGTTGCGTTTTGTCTGTGGAATACCCGAGTTTATATAATAATTGTTAATATTGTTATCGGTAAAATTATCTGTCCATCTCAAAAATGAAATATCGCTGGATAAATTCTGCTTGGGATTTTTAAATTTTAACGAATAGTTGCCTGATAAATTGTAGCTGTAACCATCACCCTTTTCAAAAAGTGAAGTGACATAGTTTCCTGTCTGAACATTCTGTGAACTTGTTTGAATTACTGTCCCCGTTTCGGAACGCTGTCTTCTTCTGTCGTTATAATTTCCTGAAAGACTTAAAGAATTTCTGTCGTCGATTGTATAATCAAAGCCGCCTTTTCCGAAGTGTGAGTAATTTCTGAAGTTACCGTCTGTTGCCTGATTTGTAAACTCATAAGCAGGATTCAGAAAATTATCTCTTAAGCTGCTGCCTTCTATAAAAAAATTATTCAGCCTGTAATCATAACTTCCGAAAAGATTTAATCCTTTATTCTTTACATTAAGATTAAATGAGCCGTTATATTTATCTTTCGTTCCTGCATTTAAAGTCGCGCTGCCGTTGTATCCGAATCCTTCATTTTTCTTCAATACAATATTAATTATACCTGATGCGCCTTCTGCGTCAAACTTTGCACCGGGATTTGTAATAAGTTCAACAGAAGAAATCTGGTTAGCAGGGATTTGCTCAAGCATTGTATTCTGGTTTGAACCGTTCATTCCAAACGGCTTGCCATCTATAATAATTTTTACATTCGAATTTCCTCTCAGCGTCACATTTCCGTCAACATCAACTGAAACAGATGGAATATTTTTCAACACGTCAACTGCAGAACCGCCCGTGACATTCATATTCTTTTCAACATTGAAAACTCTTCTATCCGGTTTAAGCTCGATATCACTTTTTTCTGATTCAACCACAATTTCTTCTGTTGTAGTCGTGCCAGATTTTAATTTCAAATCCAAAGTCTGGCTTGTATTGCTGCCATCGATTGTAATACCGCGCGCATACGATTTTGAATAGCCTGTAAGCTCAACTAATACCGAGTATTTGCCGTAAGGAACGTTAGCAATTGTAAATTCGCCGTTAGCATCGGTTTCAGTGCCTTTCACTAAAGAAGAATCCTTGCTGTTCAGCAATTTTACAGTCGCTGACTGTATAGCATTATTATTATCTTTATCGGTCACTTTTCCCGAAATCTTTCCATTATCGCTTTGCGCCTGTGAGGGTGTGTAAACTGCAAAAAACAAAGAGAGAATTACCAGTAATTGAAGAATTTTTCTCATTGAAGGATTTTATAAAATCTTTTAAAGTTTAATTTTGGTTTGTGTACGTTATTAAATGTAAAAAGTTGTGAAAAAATTGAGAGAAGGATTGAGGGGCTTGAGGAATTAGACTGGTATTTTTACAAAAGGTTGCAGGGGAATTAATTATCAAAAAAAAGAAAGGAATCAAACGGATTTTCCATACCTCTTTGAAGTAATATTTTGGCATCTTTCATACTCATATTTGAGTAGGAACAGCCGTTGCAAATTTCAATCTTAATATTTTCATCGAAAATCGACTTCATTTGAATATTTGAATCTTCTTTCCACTTATAAATACTTTTTCTATCAAGATATTCTAAAGTTACAGCAGCATATAACCTTGTTACAGGATTAGGTGAGAAAAGAAGTTTCTCAATAGTATCATACTCTTTATAGTGATTTAAATTTGCCATAACATATAATCCATATGGGGCTTCACCATCGATACTGCAAGCTATTCCATATACAAGGTGGTTAACGGAATTATTAATATAGTCTGTCTGAAAAATTAGCTCTTTCTTTTTTGTTTTCACTTTAAAATTAATCTTAGGAAAATATGAACTCAAAAAATTTTGTATCCTAGGAACGGTTTTAAATATGCTAATTTGAGAATAATCTCCCCAGACTTCTAAATTTAATGTTTTTGCAAAAGCAATCAATTCGGAAGTATCAATTTCAGATTCGTAGGAATATAAAGTGAATTTGACTTCAACTACTTGAGGTTCTACCCTGAATGAAGAATAGCTTACAATAAGACGTGAGTCCAAGTGATGTGATCTATATGCTAAATAGTTGCCTAAATCAAAATTTGAGATGAACCAAGGTGAAGATTCCTCGCGATAACCTGAATGAAGTTTGTGTGAATTTACTATCGAGTCGAGTTTAACTCCTGTTTCAATGCTATCAGAATTAAGCATATCATTTACATCGGAAATTAGGTTCTGAATTTGCTCTAAATTCAAATCATTCCTAGCAAAATTTTTACTCAATGGTAAAATTATAAAAAATAATATTAATAACAATTTCCTCATTATCCTAATGTAAAAATACTTTCCAAATAAAAAAAGCTATTATAAATATTTTAAAAAATGTTTTTATTTTATCTTTATTTTAGCAATTCCTGTTAATATATTTGTAAAATTTAATAATCTAAATTACTAAATCAAATATTTTAAATGCCTAAGATAATCCTTGAGTTAAATTACAGTATTTATCCTGAGAAAAGAGATGAATATCTTGAGATAGCAAAAAAAATGACGGAGATAATACAATCTACCTCCACAAAAAATTATTCAATTTACGAAAACAAAAAAGGCTCAAACAATTTCAGCGAGATTTACCTTTGTGAATCTGAAATTGAGTTTGAAGCAATAGACGATAACGAAAACGATGAAGTAACAGCTTTGACAGATAAACTCTTCCAAAGCTTTATCGTGGATAAAAAAGTGACTTACTCTACAAAATACGAATTATAATCCGCCTTTTGTAAAGAATTGTTATAAATTTAAAAATGATATAATTTTCAAGGAGTATCTCATATGGGATGCTCCTTTTTTATTTAATGGCAAGCATAAACGAAAACAGAAATAATTTTTTTCATCTACCCGAGGGGTTTAATTTCAAGACGAGCAAAACTGCAAAGCTCATCATTGGGATTATTACTATTATCATTATCTCCCTCATGCTGCCAAGCTATAAAAATATTGATACTGAATACGAAGTCGGAACTATCTGGTCTAAAGAAGATCTTATTGCGCCGTTCTCCTTCCCTATTTACAAAGATGAAGCCGATTACGAAAAAGAAAAACAGGAAGCACGGCAGAGTGTTAATCCCGTCTTCGATGAACAGAATAAAAACAATACAACTGCAGACAGCTTATCAATTTTCTTCAGAAGTCTTTCAAACATATTCCGTGATGCAAGTGAGCTTGAAAAAAATAATCAGGGCGGACTGAAATCTTCGCGACTAGAAAAGCCGCTGGCAGAAATAAGCGCCGTCTTATCTCCCGAAGATGTTACATGGCTCTATCTTCTCTACAAAAAAGAAAATTCAAATACGACTATTACATTCGATGCATTCCGAAATGCAGTAGAAAACGCCGCTCAGGAAAATTATTACAACAATGTAATTAATATCAGTAAGGATTCGCTACGTTCATCAAGGTTATCAGTAAAAAAAGAAAATGTCAAAGTTCAGCTTTCAGAGGATAAATCTAACGTCATCGATAAAAAAGAACTGATGAACATGATGTCGGAGAGATTAAGAAATTCTGTAAAAGACTCTGCATATACTGTCATTGCAAAAAAAATACTCTCTGCCTTTGTAAGGGAAAATTTGATTTACAATAAAGAGCTGACCGATTTAGAGATTCAGAACAAGATTGAAAAAATTCCGAACACAATCGGTATCGTAAAAGGAAACGAAAGAATAGTAAGCAAGCACGACCCGATAAATAAAAACACAAAGTTAAAGCTGGACTCGTATAAGAAAGTCCGCGTTGAAAAGCTGGGTGTCGAAGATTATTTCGTTCAGTACATAGGTAAAGTTCTCACTGTACTTATTCTTGCGTTACTAACTGCATTCTTTCTTTATTATATACGAAAGAATATTTACGATAATAACAATATGCTTATTTTGTTATCGTCGCTTATTATTCTGGTTTGTTTCCTTGCATTCATAAGTTTAAAAATTACTGTAAACGCTCCGGTTGAATATCTCATCTTCGTATCTGTTGCATCTATTCTTCTTACAATTTTATTTGATTCAAGATTGTCATTCTATATGACAATTATTAACTGCTTCCTTGTTGCATCAATCCGCGGCGGTGATTACACAATTGCATTCGTTTCGTTCTGCGGATGCGTTCTTGCAATTTTCAGCGTACAGAATATAAAGAACAGGTCGCAGATTTTCCGCTCCGTTTACTTTATGCTGATAGGATATTCCATTTCCATTCTCGCAGTGGGACTTGATAAGACAGAAGACACATCAAAAATTTTACTTCAGCTTTTATTCGGCGGAATAAATTCAATGCTATCCCCTATTATTGCATACGGACTTTTGATTTTCTATGAGCGTACTTTTAAAATTACAACTGACTTAACATTACTTGAATTATCCGATTTCAATCATCCCTTATTAAAAGAGTTATCGTCTAAAGCTCCCGGAACGTTCCATCACAGTATTGTTATGGGAAATTTATCTGAAGCTGCTGCTGAGGCAATCGGAGCAAACTCAACCCTTGCAAGAGTAGGATGTTATTATCACGATATCGGCAAAACATTAAAGCCACAGTATTTTATAGAGAACCAGCTTGACCATAATAAGCACGAGAATTTAAATCCGAATATAAGCACTAAGCTTATTATCTCTCACGTAAAGGATGGCATTGAGCTTGCGAAAAAATATAATCTCCCTCAGGAGATAGTTGATTTTATTCCAATGCATCACGGCACAACATTAGTTTCATATTTTTTTCATAAGGCAAAGTTTAATGCAAAGTCAGAGGAAATTTCAGATTATATATACCGATACCCCGGACCAAAGCCGCAGACGAAGGAAACGGGAATTGTAATGCTTGCAGATGCAATTGAAGCGAGTACACGAGCAATTGAAGAACCGACTCCCCAGAAAATTGAGAATAGAATTGACGATGTGATAAAAGCAAGATTCATGGAAGGCGAGCTTGATGAATGTGAACTCACTTTCAAAGACTTAACAAAAATAAAGCAGGCATTCATTAAAATATTAGTGGGTATTCATCATCACAGAATAAAATATCCCGAGCAGAAGAAATTAGAGTTTAAATCAAAAGTTTATTAATAGTATAACACTAAATGACGCAGGACTTTGAACTTTCACGCAAGCTGTTTGTAAATTATCTTAAGCACGAAAAATCTTTATCCGAAAATACAATTAAGTCATACAAATTAGACTTAGAAAAATTATTTGATTATTTAATAAATGTAAAGCTCATAGAAGAAGTAAAAAAAACCCGTGAGGATGATTTAATTGATTTCTTCAAGTTTGCAAATTCTTCCAAAGAAGATTCAGAGGAGAAATTTGCAATCCGTACAATGAGCAGATATCTTTCTACGTTTCGTTCGTTCTTTAAATTTCTAGAAGCGGAAAAAAATATTGATTCAAATCCTGTTGAGAATATAGACTCTCCCAAGATTGCAAGAATAATTCCTGAATATCTTTCAATTGAAGAGGTTGATAAAATTTTAAGTAAGCCTGATTTATCGAATAAACTCGGGCTGCGTGATAAAGCGCTGCTTGAAACTATGTACGGCTCAGGTTTGCGTGTAAGTGAGGCGATAAATTTAACTGTTTCAAATGTTTTTTTTAAAGACGAATTTATACGGGTTTTCGGAAAAGGAAATAAAGAAAGAATTATTCCGATAGGACAGACGGGATTAAAATTTATCGATAAGTACATAAACGAAAGCAGAGCATCACTGAGAAATTCACATTCAGAAAATTTTTTATTCCTGAACTTCAGAGGAAAGAAGCTTTCACGCATGGGAATTTATGATATTGTAAAAAGATACTCACGCGAAGCAGAAATTGAGAAAGATGTTCATCCGCATACATTAAGGCATTCGTTTGCAACACACCTTTTACAGGGAGGCGCAGATATAAGAATTATTCAGGAGATGCTGGGGCACGCCGATATTGCAACAACACAAATATACACACATACTAACAGAGATTATTTAATTGAAGTGCATAAAACTTTTCATCCGAGAGGATAACCTTAGGATAGAAAAATATAACTAATATTGAAAGCAGTAGAGTTTAATAATATTACAAAAAGTTTCGGGCAGCTTACCGTTAACGATAGAATTACATTTTCGGTGGAAGAGAACACTGTGCATTGCCTCCTTGGTGAGAACGGCGCAGGAAAATCCACATTGATGAAAATTTTATTCGGGAGCTATAAGCAGGATGAGGGCACTATTAAGATCAGAGGGAAGGAAGTTAATTTCAAATCCCCTCTTGATGCAATTGATGAAAAAATCGGAATGCTGTATCAGCATTTCATGCTGATAGATGATTTTACCATATGGGAGAATGTTGTCATAGGAAATGAATTAAGTTCGGCAGGAAAACTTGATTATAAAAAAATCAAAGCGCGCCTTAATGAA
Organism: Bacteroidota bacterium; assembly: GCA_018266835.1. NCBI lineage: Bacteria > Pseudomonadati > Bacteroidota > Bacteroidota bacterium. The sequence goes on from JAFDZP010000003.1 coordinate 209,218, forward strand.
ATTATAGATAATTACAATCTTGGATTAGATATAAATAAAAAGATCTGTGATATAAGCATAAGTGAAGAGCAGAAAGTTGAGCTTTTGAAATTACTTTACAGAAACTCAGAGATTTTAATATTTGATGAACCCACAGCAGTGCTTTCACCTGTAGAGGTGAAAGAGTTTTTTAAAATTGTTGAGAAGTTTAAGGCTGACGGAAAGACAATTATTTTCATCACTCACAAGCTCAACGAAGTTAAAGAGCTAGCTGATAAAGTTTCAGTTTTGAGAAGAGGTCAGTTAGTTTACGAAACAGACAAAGATAATATCGATGTGCAAAAATTAGGAAATGAAATTATAGGGAACATTGAAATAACGGAATCAGCTCCTAAGTTATTCACCAACGAAAAGAACAAGAAAAATTATATCGAGTTGAAAGATGTGTCTTTGATAAAAGACAATGTGACGGTGCTGGATGATGTTTCTATATCTGTGAAGCGATATGAGATTCATGGAATATGCGGAGTTGAAGGCAACGGTCAGCAGGAATTGGTAGATGTCATTATGCAGTTTGAAAAAGATTTTGACGGCGTCGTAATTATGAAAGACGAAAAAGTTTCTATTGTACCTGATGACAGATATAAGAGAGGAATGATAAAAGAATTTACCATTGGAGAAAATCTTATTTTAAAGAAGAAAAAGAACGGGCTAATTACAAAAAATACAGTTGACTCTGCATCACAGTATATAATGAAAAAGTATGATGTACGCGCACCTTCACCTGAAACCCCGCTTGGTTCTTTATCCGGCGGCAATCAGCAGAAGGCAATCATTGCACGGGAAATTGAAGTGCAGCAAGGCACAATGATATTTTATCATCCCACAAGAGGGGTTGATATCAATGCAACTGCTTTTATTCACTCGGAAATAATTAATTTAAGAAACTCAGGTAAGGCAATATTGCTCATTTCATCAGATCTGGATGAGCTCTTAAAGTTATCCGACAGGTTAAGTGTAATGCATAAAGGAAAATTTATTAAGACTTTCAGTGAAACCGAATTAATAACTGATAACAGAAATAATCTGCTGGAAGAAATCGGACAATTAATGATAGGATACACGCATGCTAAGTAAATTTTCAATTTCTGCCAGGGCAAATATTATTTCCATCTCTTTATCACTTCTTGCAACATTTCTGATAACGGTAATTTTGATTTTACTCATAGGTAAAAATCCCCTGCCTGTATTTGGTACAATGTTCTCCGAAGTTTTTTTCAGCGGGTATGGTATAGGTCAGACACTTTTTAAAGCGACGCCGTTAATAATCTGCGGATGCGGACTTGCATTCTGTTTTCACGCAGCAATTTTTAATATCGGCGCAGAAGGCCAGTTAAACGCAGGTGCCTTTACAATGGCGCTTATTGCATTAAAGCTGGATTGGCTTCCATGGTATCTAACTATTATAGTTTGCATCATTGTTTCATTCGGAGTAAGCGCTTTCTTCGGATTAATTCCTGCAATTATAAAAATCAAAAAAAGTGTTAGTGAAGTTATAACTACTATAATGATGAACTTCATTATAATGGCTCTGATAAATTATTTCCTCGTTGATTTTTTTGCAGCAAAGTCATCTATGCATACTGAGAAAATTTCAGATAACTTAATGCTCATGAAATTTTCTTCAATGTTTTCATTCTTCCAGGGTTCATCTCTGAATATCTGTTTCTTAATCGCGCTTGCGCTTGCATTCATTTCATATATTATAATTTATAAAACAAAATTCGGCTACGAAATAAGAGCTGTGGGTTTTAATCCTTCAGCATCTAAATACATCGGTACATCTTCCGATAGAATAATCATTCTCACTTTCATAATAGGCGCAGGGATAACAAGTTTAACAGGATTAAATTTCGTGATGGGATATAAGGGATTTTATGAATATGGATTTTCAAACAACGTTGGCTTTACTGCAATTGCCGTAGCGCTGCTTGCAAGAAATAATCCCATTGGAATTATTTTCTCTTCAATTTTATTTGGAGTGCTGGATTTCGGCGGTCTTGCTGTGAACGATATGGTGCCTAAGGAAATTGTTTTAGTTGTGCAAGGAGTGATAATTCTTACAATACTTTCAATCAATACTATTGTAGATAAAAAATATAATTTAAAGAGGTAGTGGAGCTTATAAAATCAATATTAACGGTTGCGTTTCTTACTCAGGTATTCAGATTAATGACACCATATTATCTTGGGGCATCTGCAGCAAATTTTTCCGAGCGTGGCGGCGTAATAAATATTGCTATCGAAGGTTTTATGACTCTCTCCGCATTCTCATTTGCAATGTTCAGCATCATTACTAACAACACAACTCTTTCTATTTTTTTAGCAATAATAATTAATCTGGCATTCGCGCTACTATATTCACTCTTCACAGTGAAATTAAAAATAAATCAGATTGTAACAGGTGTCGGATTTAATATTCTCATTGCAGGACTCACGAAATTTTTAATGATGATTATTTTCCACAGCTCAAGCAATACGGACAGATTCGAAGGAATTCAGGACAATGCTTTCATAGGGCAGATACCCGTTATTGGCGCTATTCTTTCGGACTACATAGTTTTATTTGCAATTATTTTAATATTCATTTCAAGCTTTGTCTTATTCAAAACTACTTTCGGATTAAGATTAAGAAGCGTGGGTGAAAATCCCGAAGCAGCTGAATCCCTCGGGATAAAAGTAAGACACTACAAAGTTTACGGAATTTTAATCAGCGGATTTCTTGCATCGCTTGCGGGCATCTGGCTAGCTTCGGAGCAGAAATCTTTTAGCGACGGAATGATAGCAGGGCGTGGTTACATTGCCCTTGCCGCAATGATTATAGGTAAATGGAAACCCGTAAATATATTCTTCGCTTCGTTAATATTTGCTTTCTTTGAAGCTTTGCAAATCTCAATTCAGATATCGGGAACTCCGATACCTTCTCAGATAATTCAGATGCTTCCTTACTTAATTACTATTTTAGTATTGATAGGATTAATAGGAAAAACAAAACCGCCTGCAGCTGACGGCGTGCCGTATTAGTTTCTGATAAAAAATGTATAAAGCGCTGATATTCGATTTAGGTAACGTTGTATTCAATGTTGACTTCAGTTTAATTTATAAACACTGGTCAGAGTTATCAGGCATCTCCTTTTCTAAAATAAAAAAATATTTTGAAAACGATAAGCATTTTGATATGCTTGAACGTGGTGATATTTCTGCAGAAGAATACAGAAACATCACTCAGAAAAATTTAGGAATGAACTTATCCGATAAAGACTTTGATGAAGGTCTTACTGCATTATATTTAAATGAATGTGATGATATAAATTCTCTTTTAAAAGAGCTGAAGAAAAATTATAGGATAATTGCTCTATCCAATACGAATATAATTCATAAAAGAGTCTGGCGTAAAAAATATAAAGATACTATGGACCAGTTTGAAAAGATATTTTCCTCCCATGAAATAAATACGAGAAAGCCGGAGTTGAAACCATACTTAATTGCTCTGGCTTATTTAAAAATGAAGCCTGAAGAAGTAATTTTTTTAGATGATAAGGAAGAAAATATCGAGCCGGCTAAACAGCTAGGTATGAAAACCATCACTGTTAAATCACCGGCTCAAATGAAAAATGAATTGAGAATTGAGTTAAATCAAATAATGAAAATTTAAGACTATTTTATTTTAAAAGCACCATCTTTTTGGTTGAGACAAAACTGCTGCCTGAAGTACCCTGCGCAGTAAGTTTATAATAATAAATTCCGCTTGGATAATTAGCGGCGTCGAATCTCACTCCATACTCCCCTGCATCTTTGTTTTCATTTAAAATTACTCCAACTTGTTTTCCTTCCAGATTAAATACTTCCAGTCTGATATAAGATTTTTCTTTAAGGTTAAACTGAATATATGTGACAGGATTAAATGGATTCGGATAATTTTGTTTTAATAAATATTCCGAAGGTAAATTTGTCTCATACGGCTCTGCACTTACAGTGTTATCAACAAGTTTATACACTTTGCTGTCACCCGTACAAAGCACATAAATATTTTTATTTTTATCCATTCCGAATGACGCAATATTTGCAGCCGCAGTAGTGAGCAATTGAGTAGTTGTCGGATTTATGCCATCATAGGTAAGCGCCCAGACTTTTTTGCTGCTCCAGTCTCCATAAATATATTTTCCTTTCAAGTTAGGCAGCGAGTTTCCATAGCTTACATATCCGCCGTTGATTGATAGTCCGTCGCTGTGCGGATATTCGAAAATCGGTTTTACAAGTCCGTTAGTATCGCAGTTAGTTGCGGGATTAAAGCAATGATTACCTTCCATAATTCTCCATCCGTAATTCTTTCCTTTGTTCACAATGTCAATTTCCTCATAAGAACCCTGCCCTACATCGGCGCACCACATTCTTCCGGTGGAATCAAAATTAAATTTCCAGGGATTGCGGAATCCCCATGCATAAATTTCTTTTCGCTGAGTTCCGGTGCTATCCACAAAAGGATTATCAGGCGGAATAGAATAATTTAGTCCTCCCGAAGGAACGTCAACATTTATTCTTAAAATTTTTCCGAGAAGAAGAGCCAGGTTCTGCGCATTGTTCGGCGGATCATTCTGTCCCGTGCCCATTCCCCATGCAATATACAGATAGTTATCTCTTCCGAATGCAATCTTGCCGCCGAAATGCGATGATGCTGACATTGTATTTGTCAAAACGATAAACTCAGATGACTTTAATGCAGAATCAGGATTTGTCGGGCTTACCTGATAGCGCGCAATAATTTCAGTTGTATTGCTGCTTGCGGGATTGTAGTAAACATAAAAATAACCGTTGCTTGCATAGTTCGGATGAAATGCCAGTCCTAGAAGCCCCGGCTCCAGAGTTGAAGGATATACTTTATCAGATATATCCAGAAATGTTTTTCCCGGAGTTGAAGGTGAAGACGGATAAACAACTTTTATTACGCCTCGCTGCCCCACTATAAAGAGCCTGTCCGTACCGTCAGTCGGGATTGCTGCTTCAAGCGGGTTTACAAAAGATGTAGAACTAAAAACATTTTGCAGCGTATACTGCGAATAACTTAGAGAGAAAGTAAGAAAGAAGATTACGGGTGTAATCAGTAATAACTTTTTCATTTTGGAAGGATTTTTAGTTATGTTTACAAAATAATATTTTTCTATTAAATTTAAACTATGGAAAATACCACAGAAATTACTCAGGAAGTTCCGACAAGCGATGAAAGACTGCTTGCAATGTTCTCACATTTTTCAATATTTCTGGGAGGAATAATTCTCCCGATAATAATGTATTTTGTGAAGAAGGATAAATCGAAATTTGTAGCCTTCCATGCGCTGCAGTCAATCTTTTTTCACCTCATGTATCTGATTATCATTTTTGCTTTAGTATTCTTTTTAATTATAGTAATGCTATTAACAGGAGTATTTTCAATCCACCACTCACACGACTTGAATCATTCCGGTGCCGGATTTTTCATGGGGATGATAATGTTTTATATGGGTATAGGTGCAAGCGCAATACTTGCAATATCATACGGGATTTATATGGGAATAAAAGCTAATGAAGGCGGAATGAAAAAATATTTTCTTGTAGGCGAATGGGCTTATAGAAAAGTCTATGGAAGATGATTTACTCAGTATTGGGTAATGAGTAACTTTCTATTCGGGATAAAATTAACGATAAAAATTTAATCGTAAAAAAAGAAGGGGTCTTAAAGACCCCTTTTTGTTTTTATACTTTATTTTTAAAATTAACTATTCACTAGCATCTTTAGAAAGATTTATAACTGCACTCTGAATTCCTATCGGAACTCCCATCAGCTGACCTGTCTGTACAATCGTACCAAGTATCAAACTCTGCTGAACAGTAGTTGTTTTCTTGTATTGTACTATCCACAAGTCAGCAGGAAATCCTGTAAGATTTGTAATGTATGCCGGCAGATTTAGTGTTCCTGCAGCCGGAATCAAAAACATATTTCGTGACTGATTTGTACCGCTTGATAAAAATACGCTTCCGTTCATGTGACTGGTATCGGGAACGAAGCTTGAGTTAAATTTTATGATCGGATTTGTAGAGTTTGCTAAATTCAAAGAAACATCACTATTGATTAAAACAGATGACGGCGTTGTTATTCCTACATTAGCTGATGTTACTACACTTAATGCTCCCGAAACAATATTTCTTGCAGTTGTATCCTGTATAAGATTTATAAGTTGGTTCGGATTGAAGAATGCGGTAAGCTCAATGCAGTCATTTGCAGTTATCAACGGATTCGGAGTATAAATTCTCAGTGAAGTATCGGAAGGCACTCTGTAAACATAAAGCCATGCGCTTATAGTATCGGGGTTAGCTAATGAATTCAGGACTGAAAGCGATGTTTTACCGTTTGCATTAACGTTTCTTCCCATTATCAGGACAAGCTTTGTGCTCGCGCCGTATTTTCTTGTTGCCTGAGCATTAGCGCTGTCTAATCTATCTGTGGCTTTTACTTCTACAGTTGTAACAGTGTTAATTATATTTTCAACAGTGTTATTGCATGAAGAAAGAGTTAAAACAAAAAACGAGAACAGAGAAAGGCAAATTGCATAAAAGGTCTTGGATTTTAATAACATGTCATTTGTTAATTTATAAAAAATATTACTTATTTGTTTCAACTCACAATTTAAGTGAAAGGTTTCGTATTTGGGAGGAAGAAAGGAATGAATTTATGTCAAGAAGAATTTTATATTTTCTACCTATTAGTACTAACAGGAAACATTTTCTTTTTTTTGTATAATAATCTACTTAAATTAGGCAATGAGTTTGTGAAAGATTATTTTTCTGAATCCAGACTGAGATTAGCTCAGAATGTGACAATAATGTTACTTTATTGGATCCCGAATCAAGTGCTGGATGACAATTTGATACTCTTATTTTGCAGGAATCCGTCAAAAATCCGTCAATTCAAATCAAATAAAATTTTGGGTATTGTAAAAACAACATCGAGAGTGAAAATTCAGCAGAGGTTGCTAAACAGATTGGATGACTCAAAAGGGTACCCCGTCTTCACACGAATGACATGCCGAGTGTTTTACATTCCGAAGCTGGAGCGTCGGAGCGAGAGGCATGTATATAAATGAAAAAAGGGACTCAATTTGCATTGAATCCCTTTCGTAGTAGCGGGAACAGGACTTGAATTCGCCGCGGCGAATTATGAGCCCGACAGTAACTTTTGCAATTCATCTCTTCCTTTACCTGTTTTATAATATTTTTCTTTTTTCATTGCTTCAGTTCGGCTTGAAAATTCTTCAAAATGAACCAATTTCCAATTTGTGCCTCGTTTTGTATAAAAGGATTTACCAGAATTGTGCTGAATTAATCTTTGCTCGAGGCTTGAAGTTTGGCCAGTATAAATATAGCCTTCTTCACTCTTGATATGGTATAAGAAAAACTTCATAGAAAACTTCTATAAATGAAAAACGGGTCTATTGACCCGTTTTTGCTTTTTGTAGCGGGAACAGGACTTGAACCTGTGACCTTCGGGTTATGAGCCCGACGAGCTACCAACTGCTCCATCCCGCGATGTATTTACAATATAGTCATTTTTTATGAGACCTTCAATGGCGATTTTCAGCTAATTTTTGATATAAAAAACAATAGCTCACTTCATTACTGAAGTAAGCTATCGTTTGTGTTATAATAGTGAAATTTTGTTTTTATTTTACCAGTACCATTCGTTTTGTATCAGTAAATGTATTGGTTTTGATACGATAGAAATAAACTCCGCTTGTTAACCCTGAACCGTTAAAAACGTATTCATAAATTCCCGGAGTTTGATTTGTTTTCACAACTTCCTGAACATTTTGACCTAACATATTGAATACGGTAATTTTGACATCACTCTGGTCCGGCAAATCGTATCTGATGGTTGTATTCGGATTAAATGGGTTCGGGTAATTCTGATATACTTTGTATGTTGCAGGAACTCCGTTATTAGGAAGGGGATCCCATGAATCTTTAAGTGCGCGGTAACTGACCTGCCCGTCCGGTAAAGTCATTTCAAACACTTTTTCACCATTGGGATCTACTTCAGTAACAGAAGGACTTCCCATCCCCCATCCGATTATTGTGTTTCCGTTAGGCAGGCGTTCAGCGTATCCCATTGCAAATCCAAATATTCCTTGTGAATACTGCCAAACTAAAGTAGCTATTTTTGTAGTTTCGTTAATTTTGTATTCAACTGCTCTTGATAAAGGTACCTGTTCATGAATAGGAACTATAGTTGACGGGTAATTACCGTTGTCAAATAAAGTTATATTTCCGTTTGGAAGCTCCCGGACTGCATGTTGGTGAGAAAAAGTAACAGTTTCGTTTTCAAATCTGAACTGATTGCGAATCCCGCCTAATCTCCAGATTATACTACCGGTGTTTCTGTTAATTTTTGTAACTTCATCTAAGTGTCTTGATGAAATTAATATATTGCCATCTTTGCACATCTCGATAGAATTTCCATGTACGCAATCTATAACCGGCAGTGTAAAATTCTCATGGGTTGCATCAAGAATATTGAAGTGGTCCCAGCTTCTCCACTGAAAGATTACATTTTTATTTTCATCCAGTTCCTGTATAACAAGTCCAATAACAATTGCATTGGGATCTCCCCGCGGAGTTAATTCAGCCATATTAACTCTTTGCGGGTCATAGCTCATTAAAAGAGAATGACCATTGGGGTAAACTCTTAAATCATGCAGGTCAGTTGAATAACCATTTCCGCAGGCAAAGCTATCTATAATTTGATAATAGGTATTCATTTCATAAAACTTTAAAGCTTTACCTGAAAAATAAGTTAAATTTCCATTCGGTTGTTTTTTAAAATCATATGCTGCTGTATCCAGCTTTTTGTAAAATACCGGAGAGCCTGAATTATCCAGAATCATTAAATAATATCCAGTGTTCATTGGTGCCAGAGAAAAGTTACTTATAAATACATACCCCGGGCCGGGATTAACAGATTTATTTACATTCACTACAGGAAAGTCGGACGGCAAATCAATAGATTTTTTATTTATGAAAGGAGCAGAGGTTTTAAATTTAAAATTATCATTACCCGAAAATTCATTTTCAAATACATTAACTGACGCAGGGAGAATATTTTCTTTCTCAGTTTCAAAATAATAGTTTATTACTTCGGAATAATCGGATTTGGTTTTTATAGAATTAATTTTTACTTCAACCTTTTCATCAAACTGAAAATTTGTTACAGGGCTAAAAATTATTGTTGTACCGTCAGTTCCAAGAGTTACATTACATTCATGTAATCCGGATTTACTTCCTGTTACTTGTATTAAATCCTTCTTCAGATAACTTTTATCCGGTAGAGAATTTAACCTGAGTATTATTGAAGACGAAACTTTTACATATTTTGAATTTGGAACGGGTGAAAGAAACTGAACATCTGATTTAGCCAGAATAACTTGTGAAAAGACAAAGAAAATGAATACTAGTAATTTTGTTCTCATAAAGGTGAATACTTTTTAAATTTCCTACTATGGGGCAATAGATTTAGACAAGTGAAACCTGAGAAGGTTTAATGGAAGTTTTTCGCTAAAATCTCACTGAGTCTAAATATAGAATTATAAGGAAATTAATTCAATGCTAATTACATATGTATTATTCACTTAATTTATACGATATGTTATGAGTTATATAACAGGCACTAATTGGCACAAGTATTTGTTGAGATTATTTAATGTAAATGAAATATATTAGTGTAACCCCGTAACTCAAATCAAATCTTAAAATGGACACAAACAGATTATCATCCAAAATTTCCGAAGCACTCAATAATCAAATGACTAAAGAAGCGCACGCAGCTCAAATTTATTTATCATATGCTGCCTGGGCTGATAGTAACGGATATGGAGGAATAGCAAACTTTCTTTTCAGGCATGCCAACGAAGAGAGAAATCATATGATGAAAATTCTTGAATATATCTTAAAAAGAGGCGCAAAAGTTAAAGTAACTGCAATCCCTGAACCGGGTGATGAACCCAAAAGCGTAAATGACTGCTTCGAAAAAGTATTCAAACAGGAAGTAAGCAATACTGAGTCGATTTATAAAGTAGTTGAAATGAGCTTTGAAGAAAAAGACTGGGCAACCTGGAATTTTATGCAATGGTTTGTAAAAGAACAGACAGAAGAAGAAACACTTGCCTTGGAATTACTGGATAAGATTAAAATCGCAGGCGGTGATAAAGCTCCTAATGAAGCGCTTTACACACTGGATAAGGATTTATCAACTGAGCCGGATGATGCAACTTTAGCGCAGGATGTTACTGTTGAAAATCCGTAAAACTTAATAAGCTTTTTACAGGGAGGAAGATTTTAAATTTCCTCCCCTTTATCTAAATTCTGTCATTTCCAAAACATGTCTCATCGTAAACTTTTGACTTTACAAACATTTTGACATTAAAGTCCCTTCCTTTTTAAATTGAATGTCTTGGCTATAAAAATTATTTTGCATAATTACACAAATCTTAAATTACTTTAATAATATAATGAAAATTATTGTTGGCGTATCACTGGTGCCGGATAGCACGACTAAAGTGAAAATTGGCGCAGATAAAAAATCAATTGATGAAGCAGGTGTGAGCTATATTTTAAATCCTTATGATGAATTTGCAGTTGAAGAAGCCCTTCAATTGAAAGAAAAAAACGGCGGAGAAGTTATTGCAATCTCCTACGGAACAGATAAAGCAAAAGAAGCTATCAAAAAAGCTTTCCAGATGGGCGCTGAAAAAGGCGTTCTTATAAAATCGGCAACAGCAGATTTTGATACCTACACTGCTGCAAAAAATCTTGCAGACTATATAAAAGGGCAAAGTCCTGATTTAGTATTATTCGGAAAAACATCTATCGACTTCGACGGACTTTCAGTTCCTGCCATGGTTGCAGAAATGATAGAATACCCATGCATAAACGTCGTTGTAAAATTAGATATAAACGGAAACGAAATTACAGCTGAAAGAGAAATTGAAGGCGGTAAAGAAATAGTTGTATCAAATCTTCCTGCAGTTATAGGTACTCAAAAAGGAATTAACAATCCAAGATATCCCAATTTAAAAAGTATTATGGCTTCAAAATCGAAACCGGTTGAAGAGGTCACACCAACTTATAACGGAAATAAATACGAAGTAACTGAAATGAAGCTGCCACCTGCAAAATCAGCAGGAAAGATATTTACAAACGGCGCTGCAGATGTACCTGAACTTGTGAAATTATTAAGAGAAGAAGCAAAAGTAATTTGATTAACTGATTTAAACAATTTTTAATTTTAAAAAAGAAAATTTTATATGTCAAATAGAATATTAGCCTTCGTAGAATCCAAAGACGGAAAATTCAAAAACTCTGCATTTGAAGTTGTAAGCGAAGCAAAAAAAATATCAGGTGAACTCGGATGTGAATTTGAAGTATTAACAATCGGCTCAGGTATAGATGCAGAAGCAGAAAACTTGGGAAGCTATGGAGCGTCTAAAGTGTTAGTTGTTGATTTGAACGATTTAAATTCAAAGAGCAAATTCCCTGGAACTCAATACTCACACTCAGCATTTGCAAAAGTTGTTGCTGAAACAGCTTCTCAAAAAGGAGCAAATATAATTTTAATATCAGGTACAGGATTAGGAAAAGAAATCGCGCCAAGAGTTGCAATTAAAACCGACTCTGCATTCTGTCAGGACTGCGTTGCTTTACATATTGACGGCGGAAACATAATCGCTACAAAACCTGTTTACGCAGGTAAGAGTATGATTGATATGAAATTCAACGGCGATAAGATATTAATAACATTAAGACCAAATGTATTCAAACCTGTTAAATCAGGCGATGCAAAAGCTGCAATTGAAAAAGTTGATGTCGGTTCTTTAAACTTAACTGATAAAGATTTCAGTTCAGCGGTGAAAGAAGTTGTAGTAAGCAGCGAAAAACTTGACGTTGCCGAAGCCGATATTATTGTATCAGGCGGACGTGGACTAAGAGGACCTGAGAATTTCCATTTAGTTGAAACACTTGCTGGAGTTCTTGGCGCTGCAACAGGCGCATCAAGAGCAGTTGTTGATGCAGGATGGAGAGGCCACGGAGAACAGGTCGGGCAGACAGGAAAGACAGTTTCACCAAGTCTTTATATTGCAGTCGGTATCAGCGGCGCTATTCAGCACTTAGCAGGTATGTCTTCATCGAAGACAATCGTTGCAATCAATAAAGATAAAGATGCTCCGATATTTCAGATTGCTGATTATGGAATGGTTGGGGATGCATTTGAAATAGTCCCTGCTTTAACGGATGAATTTAAAAAGGTTTTAGGTAGTTAAATTATAAAGGTTCAGATAAGTTCTATTTTATATTTAATTGCCACGCGTTTTAACGCGTGGATTGGAATTGAAGTTGCAGTGTTGCCCTTTAGGGCAACTATGGTTTGGCTAAAGCCTGAGAAATAAATAAGAATTTTGTCCACGGCTTAAAAGCCGTGGCAATTGTAATAGTACAAAAATTTAGAAAGGAAAAAAATTTTACTGTATTAATTTACTGTTTTCTGAAAGGAAACTTTTTTAAATTAGAGCAGTAGAATAAAATAAATAACTATGGATAACGATTCAGATTTCTTACAAGTGGATATTTTCGGTTTATCACTGACCCCTTACAAGAGCGGCGGCGGCTTTGCCATCATTCTGAAAGAGACAGGCGGCGACAGAAGATTACCTATTATTATCGGTCAGTTCGAAGCCCAGGCTATAGCATTAGAGCTTGAAGGCAAAAAGCAACAAAGACCTCTCACACATGACTTATTAAAAGAAGTAATTGAAAATTTCGGTTACGCAGTTTCTTCGGTTTACATAAGCGAGCTGAAAGACTCAACTTTCTTTGCAAAGATAAAATTCGATTCAATGAGCGTTGAAGAGCTTGACGCAAGACCTTCAGATGCAATTGCAATCGCACTTAAATTTGCAGCGCCTATTTATGTTGCTTCATCTATAATGGATGAAGTGGGCTTCACACCTGAATTCGAAGACCAGATAACTCCTAAAGATGAAGATTATGAAGGCGGAGAAGAAGGCGAAGGTGAAATTGACGATGAAAATGAAGAAGGCAGAATGTTAAAAGAAGATGAAAGCAAAACACTGACGGCAAAAGACAGAAAGTTAAAGCAATTAAAAAGCGAACTTGACGAAGCTGTAACACAGGAAGATTATGAAAAAGCAGCTCAGTTAAGAGATGCTATTCAGAAACTGGAAATATCTAACAATTAAACAAAACTAAAAAATTAAATTGAAATCAAAACTCTTATTATTAGCAGTTTTAATATTAACTCTCAGTAATTTTTCATACGGACAGAATTATTTAAGCAATTTAAAGCTGAACGAAAATAAATCCAAATTAAATCCGCCTGTAACTCCTGCACCTGTTTCATTAGGTGTTCATTTAGGGGTAGCTTCAATTGAAGGCGAAGCTGGATTTAATGTCGGCGCACTTGCTGAAATCGGATACGGAAAATTTTCATTCACTCCGCAAATGAATTACTGGAAATTAAAAAATACAAATAATTTTGAAATTGCCGGATTGGGAAGAATTAAACTTGCGCCGGTTGGAGCAGGCTCGCCAATAAATCCTTATTTAGACGGCGGACTTTCAGTTAATTTTTACAACGATGCAACTCAAAGCAACAATACAAGATTAGGTATAGTTTTAGGCGGCGGTGTTGAGTCGAACATGCTTTCAGCAGGATTTTCTGTTTATGGAGATATAAAATATAAATTGATTATCATTAAAGAATCGAATGCTTCAGGAGTTGTTGTTAATGTCGGTATAAAATTTCCAATGTAATAAAAAACGTTTTTTGAATATTCACAGCGTAAAGGTTAATTCTTTTACGCTGTTTTTGTTTTATAAAGAATTATAATAAAAATCTATTTGAAGAATTTAGTAATTGATATCGGTAACTCAAGCATAAAATATGCAGTGAGTATCAACGGAAAGCCTGGCAAATCTTCATTTGAAGACTATGATAAGAAAAATTTTCTGAAGAAACTTGGTACGCTTTTATCTTTCAGTGTTCAATATAATTCAGTAGCAATATCCTGCGCTAATACAGAACATTATACATACATTAAGAACAGATTCAGGAAAGAGGAAAACATTTTTTTGATAAGCAGAGATTCAAAGCTTCCTATAAAAGTTGATTACGCTAAAACTCTGGGGACTGATAGAATATGCGGAGCATTAGGCGCAGTAAAAAAGTATCCAAAGTTCAAGAATTTTTTAGTAATAGATTTCGGGACTGCAACCACGTATAATTTAGTCATAAATAAAACTTATATTGGCGGGTTAATAACTCCAGGAATCAAGACTGCTTTAAAATCACTTATTCAGAACACTTCCCTCCCCGAACCTGATTTGAAATATAAAAAGAAATTATATTATAAGAATACACTCGACAACATCAGTAACGGAGTTGTACTTCAGAGTTTATTTTTTACAGAGAGAATTATTACCGAGTACAAAAAGCAGTTCAAAAATCTTTTTGTGATAGCAACAGGCGGCAATTCAAATTTAATTTTTCCTTATACAACGCTGATAAACAAAAGAGAACAAGACTTAAATCTTGAAGGATTAAATTATTTTCTGGAACATAACAACCGATGAAAATAATAAACGAAGAAATATTAATAGATACAAACGGTAACTGCGATATTATAAATATAACTCCGCAGGTTCAGGATGTATTATTCAAAAGTAAAATCAGTAAAGGAAATGTAACTGTCTTTTCCATCGGCTCAACTGCTTCGATAACTACCTTGGAATTTGAACCGGGTTTATTAAAAGATATTCCTAAAATTCTTGAAAAGCTCATTCCGACTTATCAGAAATATCATCACAACGATACATGGGGCGACCATAACGGACACGCTCATATTCGCTCGGCAATATTCGGTACATCATTCAACGTTCCGTTTGTTAATAATCAGATGGTGCTGGGTACATGGCAGCAGATAGTTTTAATTGATTTTGATGACAGGAAAAGAACACGGCGCGTTTTCATTCAAATAATCGGACAATAATTTGCCCCGTTATTATTATTATATAGCACTCGGTTTAATTTTCGTTCTTGCACTTTCTCTCCGCTTATATAAAATCGAGCAAAAGAATATGTGGTTCGATGAAGTTTATTCATGGAATCTTTCGCTTGATACTCCAAAAGATATAATTGCAACGGCTTCAGGTGATATACATCCTCCCCTGTTCTATATAACATTAAAAGGATGGACAAATATTTTTTCCGATTCAGTTTTCTCAATGAGAATGCTCAGCACATTGTTAAGTATGCTGAGTATGTTTTTTCTTTTTAAGATTTGCAAAGAGATAAAAATTACCGAGAAAAGAATTTTACTGATTTTAATTTTGTACGCAGTCTCGCCTCTGAATATTTATTATTCGCAGGAAGTGAGGATGCAAAGTCTAAATTTATTTCTTACAATCAGCTCTACTTTTTTCTTTATAAGATTTCTTAACAGCAGAAAAAATGTTTACGGATTTTTCTGGTCAATATGTGCCGCTCTCTCTTTATATACTCACTATTTTGCTCTTCTGATTTTATTCTCGCAGTTTGTAATTCTGGTTATAAAATATTTACAAAAAGAAATTGATTTAAAATTCAGCGGCGTTGCTTTCTTGTTTGGGTTCATTCCTCTTACACTTTTTTCACCTTGGGTGCCGACATTTTTAAAGCAGTCTACGCAAGGCCAGCCATGGAGAGTTGGTCAATCTTTGATGCAGGTCCTTGAGAATTATGTTATTTTCTTCAAAGAAATATTCTTCAGCAATTACTGGAATTACGAAAACAGCGGAGTAATAATCGGAGCAACTGTAGTCTCAATAATTTTAATTTTATTTATACTAATATCCTCAGTTATATATTTTAAAAAATCCGATAAGAAAAAGCTTCCGATAATTTTACTTTTCTTTATTCCGAGTATAATAGCAATTTTTGTTTCATTCAGACAAAGCATAATTTTTTCAAGATACCTGAGCATTATACTTCCCTACTTATTAATACTATGTGTATTTTTTATATTCAGAATTCATAAAAAATATATTAGCTATCCGCTAATAATAATTTTAATCGGTATTTCTGCTTACGGTTTAACAATAAACTACAGCAACGATTACAAAAATAATGATTACAGGAAAATAGAATCATACATTGAAAAAAATCTCAAAACTGATGACAAAATTATTGTAGACCCTCATTATCTGGGTTGGGTAATAAGGTATGATAATACACATCAAAAGACTTCACTGCCTGTACCACACGTTCTCGGATGGAGTTTACAAATGCAGATTGATTCTATTGCAAAACGAACCGATTTCAATAATGTATGGTTAGTATTGGATTACGCTTCCATGGAAAAGAATGATTACGATTCTCTCAATACAAAAATGAATTTAAAGGGTTTTAAAGCAGATACAACTAAAGAAAAAACATTTTACATCTATCCAAACAAAGTAAAAACGTCTTACTTTTACAAATAATTATTCATTTATTCTTACCTACTATTTAGTTATTTTGCATAAATTTACTTCACAATATTCTTAATGGTAAAACCAATAATTTTCGGGATAATTTTTTTATCCGCAGTTGGATTTTTTCTTTTCTCTATCAATAGATTTTTATCCTATTTAAAAATCGCAAAGTTTGAGAACCGCTTCAACGAAGTTGGAACGCGTCTTAAAAATGTTTTTGTGTTTGCATTTCTGCAGACAAAATTATTGAGAGATAAATTCGCAGGTATTTTACACCTTTGCATCTACTGGGGCTTTGTAATTTTATTGTTGGTTGTACTGGAATCCATTGTTGAAGGATTCTTTCCTAACTTCTCATTTTCATTCTTAGGAAAACCTGTTTACTCTGTTATAACTGTTACTCAGGATTTCTTCGGCGCACTTGTTTTCTTCACGGTTTTATTTTCATTATTCAGAAGATATGTCGGTACTCCGAAAAGATTGCAGGTAGAAGCATCTTCAAAAGCAGATGCTACTCTTATTCTTTTCCTTATCGTGATGGTTATGGTTACAATGTTCGGACAGAATGTTGAACGTATTGCATTAGGACACTCAGAAGGTTACAGACCTATATCAGATTTTTTATATAATTTATTTAAACCCGAAGGTTCAACAGTTGCTTATGAAGCTTACTGGTGGGGACATATTGCAGTAGTTCTCGGATTCATGAACTACCTGCCTTACTCAAAACATTTTCACGTTTTATCATCAGTGCCAAATACTTTCTTCTCCAATTTTGATATTGAGCCAAAAGGAATTTTGAAACCTATCAATTTTGAAGATGAAAGCATTACTCAATGGGGCGCAAAAGATATAAAAGATTTAACATGGAAAGAAGTATTTGACGGTTATACTTGTACAGAATGCGGAAGATGTACTTCAGTCTGCCCTGCTAATACTACGGGTAAGCTTTTGAATCCTAAACTGATTGTTACAAAGATAAGAAAAAGAACTACTGAGTTAGGTCCTGTTGTTACTTCAGGCGTTACTGAAAGTCCCGTGCTAGAACATCCTTTAGTACCGGATTTCATCACTCCTCAGGAACTCTGGGCATGCACAACTTGTATGGCATGCGTTCAGGAATGTCCCGTAATGATTGACCATGTTACATCAATTGTTGATATGAGAAGAAATCTTGTAATGATGGAATCTGATTTCCCTGATGAATTAAATACAGTATTCAGAAATTTAGAGAATAATGAATCGCCATGGGCATTTGGCGCTAACGAAAGAAACGATTGGATTGATGAGCTTAGTGATGAGATGGAAAAGGAAGGGAAACCGAATTCATTAAAGAAATTATCTTCACTTGGCAGCGCAGATGACGTTGATGTTGTATTCTGGAGCGGATGTATGGGAGCATTTGATAAACGCTACCGCAATGCTACAAAATCATTTGCTCAGATAATGAATGAAGCAGGTGTAAAATACGGAGTTCTCGGAAGCGAAGAAAAATGTACAGGTGACCCTGCAAGAAGACTTGGTAACGAATATTTATTCTCAACTTTTGCCCAGCAAAATGCAGAGACTTTAAAAAGATATAACGTTAAGAAAGTTGTAACAGCTTGTCCGCACTGTATGCATTCACTGAAGAATGAATATACACAGTTCGGAGTAGATCTTGATGTAAAGCATCACACTGAATTTATTTCCGAGCTGATAACAGAAGGAAAGATAAAACCTAAAACTCAGCCCACAGAAACTGTCACATATCACGACTCTTGCTACTTAGGAAGATACAACGATATTTACGATGCTCCGAGAAAAACACTTGATAATATTCCGGGACTTAACATTGTTGAAATGGATAAGAACAGAGATAAGGGAATGTGCTGCGGAGCAGGAGGCGGAAGAATGTTTCTTGAAGAACATGAGGGTAAACGTGTTAACATCGAAAGAACTGAGCAGGCTTTAAGCACAGGCGCAACAACAATTGCAGCTGCATGCCCGTTCTGTATGACTATGATGACCGATGGTATTAAAGAAAAAGGTAAAACTGATGAAGTTAAAATAAAAGATATTTCAGAAATAGTACTGGAAAGCTTAAAATAAAAAATAACAATATAAAAACTAATTAAGGAGAATTAATTAAATGTCATACTTTTTCACGTCGGAATCTGTAAGTGAAGGTCATCCGGATAAAATATGCGACCAGATATCAGATGCAGTATTAGACGACATACTAAAACACGATCCGAATGCAAGAGTTGCTTGCGAAACTTATGCTGCAACAGGCTTAGTACTTGTTGGCGGTGAAATCACAACTACACATTACGTAGATATACAGAAAATTGTACGTGAAGTTGTAAAAGAGATCGGATACACAAAAGGTGAGTACAGATTCGATTACCATTCAGTAAACGTAATGTCTGCAATAAACAAACAGTCCCCTGATATTGCAATGGGTGTTGATACAGGCGGCGCAGGTGACCAGGGAATGATGTTCGGCTATGCAACTAACGAAACGAAAGAGTTTATGCCGATGACATTGGTTTACTCTCATAAGCTTGTAAAAAAATTAGCTGATATAAGAAAGAAACAGCCGAAGTTGATGCCTTACTTAAGACCTGATGCAAAATCACAGGTAACAGTTGAGTATGATAACTCAGGAAAGCCGCTAAGAATAGATGCAGTTGTAATTTCAACTCAGCATGATGAAAATGTTTCACAGGCAAGAATAAAATCTGACATAATGAAACATGTCATTAAAAAAATAATTCCTGCAAAGTTAATTGATAAGAATACAAAGTACTTTATAAATCCTACAGGTAAATTTGTTATCGGCGGACCGCACGGAGATACAGGATTAACAGGTAGAAAAATTATTGTTGATACTTACGGAGGTAAAGCACCTCACGGCGGCGGCGCATTCTCAGGAAAAGATCCATCCAAGGTTGACAGAAGCGCAGCATATGCAGCAAGACATCTTGCAAAAAATATTGTTGCGGCAGGACTTGCAACTGAATGTATGATTCAGCTTTCTTATGCAATCGGTGTTGCAAAACCTGTTTCTATTTATATCAATACTTACGGCACAGGAAAAATTGACGATGATAAGCTATCGAAATTAATCAATAAGCATATTGACTTAACTCCGAGAGGAATAGTTGAAAGATTAAAACTGAAAAGACCAATATACAAAGCAACTGCTGCCTATGGTCACTTCGGAAGAGATGAAAAGGAATTTACATGGGAAAAGCTTGATTTAGTTTCCACGCTGAAAAAAATAACAAAGTAATTTTTTTTATAAAAAGCCCGATGCACTATCGGGCTTTTTTATTTACACTCATATTTTAATTATAGAATGAAAGATTTCTTCTATGGTTTTTTCTACCCCTTCAAATCCATAGCATTTTTTTTCAAGCACCCCAAAGTTATTTTATTATCAATTATACCTACGATAATAAATTTCTCAATCTATGCCCTGATTTTTTATTTTACTTTTAAAAAAGTTACGAACTCATCATTTGTTGCAGACGGGCAATCTGAAACTGCTGCCGGTCAGGTGATTGAAATAATTTATAATTATTTAGTTTATGTCATTTCATTTTTAGTAATTTTAATAGTGAGCTATCTGGCATATGTGATAATTGGAGGAATAATATCTGCGCCTTTTAATGAAACGATTTCTCAATATGTGGAAGAAACTGTGACAAGAGTAAAGTGTCCCTACGTTCCGTTCTTAAAAGATACATGGCTTAGTATTAAAGGCGAAATTCTGAAATTATTATTTTATTTTTGTGTGATAATACCATTGTTCTTTGTGAATTATATTCCGGTTGCGGGAACGATTATTTCAACTATTTTAGGTCTGCTTTTTTCTTTCTTTTATAACTCACTGGATTTTTTCGATTACCCGATGCAAAGAAAAATGTTTACACTTAGACAAAAAATAAAGGAGACAAATTCAGGTTTTATGTTCACATACGGATTCGGTTCTATGGCTTTTTTGATGATGTTCCTTCCATTTATAAATTCTTTATTAAAACCTTTGTTAGTTGTGGCAGGTACTAAACTTTATCTTGAGAAAATAAATAACAATGTTCTACTAAAGAAATGAACGAGAATACTTTCTATGAGCTGACTCCGATGCAGGTACTAAACGGATATATTAACGGGATTTTCCCTATGGGAAATAAAGACGGAAGCATAAACTGGTTTGAAGCAAATCCCAGAGCAATTCTCCCTCTTGATAAACCATTAAACATAAACCGTTCTTTGAAACAGGTAATAAATAAAAACACTTTTGAAGTAAGGATTAATGAAAATTTTTCCAAAGTAATTCATGAATGCGCAAACAGAGATACAACATGGATTAATAAGTTAATAATTGATGCTTACACTCAACTGCATGTAATGGGATACGCGCATAGTGTTGAATCATATTTCGAAGAAGAGCTTGTGGGCGGATTGTATGGAGTTGCAATCAATGGTTCATTTTTCGGCGAATCAATGTTTCATCATAAATCATATGCATCAAAAGTCGCAGTTGTGAAGATGTATGAAATACTTACTAAGAATAATTTTTTATTATTGGATATACAAATGCTGACTGATGTATTTGAATCATTCGGCGCAGTTCACATAACTAAAAATAAATATCTAAAAAAGTTAGAAGAAGCATTACAGGTAAAATGTAGTTTTAAATTATAAAGCTTATTTATTGTAAAATGAATTATCCCGAAGTAAATTTAGAAACAGCAAAAGGATTAGGACTTACAGAAGAAGAATACAACAAGATTTTGGAAATACTCGGACGAACTCCAAGCTATACTGAGCTTGGCATTTTTTCCGTAATGTGGAGCGAACACTGCTCATATAAAAACTCTATCCTTCAGTTGAAAACTCTTCCCCGAAGTGGCGGAAGGTTACTTGTCAGCGCAGGTGAAGAAAATGCAGGATTAGTTGATATAGGCGACGGACTTGCAGTCGCATTCAAAATTGAATCACATAATCATCCTTCTGCAGTCGAACCTCATCAGGGGGCAGCAACCGGAGTTGGAGGAATACTAAGAGATATTTTTACAATGGGAGCAAGACCAATTGCTGCTTTAAACTCTCTTCGCTTCGGAAAAATAAATTCAGATGATAAAAACATAAACGACCGTTCAAAATTTTTATTTTCAAACGTAGTCGGCGGAATAGCTCACTATGGAAATTGTTTCGGAGTGCCGACTGTTTCAGGTGAAGTTTACTTTGAGGAATGTTATCAGGATAATCCATTGGTAAATGCAATGGCAGTCGGAATCGTCAAGCATAACCAGACTGCAACTGCAATGGCAAGCGGAGTCGGTAATCCTGTTTTCATAGTTGGCTCATCAACAGGCAAGGATGGTATTCATGGAGCAACATTTGCCTCAGAAGAAATTTCAGAAGAGTCAGAATCGAAGAGACCAAATGTTCAGGTTGGAGACCCGTTCACAGAAAAACTTTTGCTAGAAGCAACGTTAGAATTAATTCAGTCAGGAGCTGTTGCAGGCATTCAAGACATGGGAGCAGCCGGAATAACTTGTTCAACAAGTGAAATGAGCGCGAAAGGCAACTGCGGAATGAAAATAAATCTGGACTTAGTCCCACTGAGAGATTCCGATATGAGCGGATATGAGATTATGCTTTCTGAATCACAAGAAAGAATGTTAGTTGTTGTTCATAAGGGTCAGGAAGAAACTGCGAGAAGAATTTTTAATAAGTGGGACCTGAACTGTGTAGCCATAGGAGAAATAATAGAAGAACCAAATGTAAAAATTTATCATAAAGGAAATCTTGAAGCAGATGTCCCTGCAGAGCCCTTAGTTCTCGGCGGCGGAGCGCCCGTTTATAAACGGGAAACAAAAGAACCTTCTTACTTTAAAGAGACAAGGAATTTTGATTTCAATTCTTTACCTGAGCCTAAAGATTACAATGAAGTTTTATTAAAATTACTTTCCTCTCCTAATATCACAAATAAAAACTGGGTTTACACACAGTATGATACTCAGGTTAGAACAAATACAATGCTCTTACCGGGAGGAGATGCTTCAGTCATCAGAATAAAAGAAACAAAAAAAGCGCTTGCAATGAAAGTTGATTGCAACGGAAGATATGTTTATCTGAATCCTTACAAAGGCGGACTAACGGCAGTGTGTGAATCTGCCCGCAACGTTGCCTGCACGGGAGCAACTCCGCTTGCAATTACGAACTGCCTTAACTTCGGTAATCCTTACAACTCTGAAGTTTATTATCAGTTTACTGAGGCAATCCGCGGAATGGGAGATGCGTGCAAACTGCTCGAAACTCCCGTAACCGGAGGCAATGTAAGTTTTTATAATCAGTCAAAAGATTATGCCGTCTTCCCTACTCCTTCAATTGGGATGATTGGATTGCTTGAAGATTATGAAAAAATGGTAACAAGTAATTTTAAAGATGAAGGAGATTTGATTATTCTCTTAGGAAATAATTCCAACAATGCGATTGATGGAAGTGAATACCTGAACACAATTCATAATCTTATTAAAGGCGATGCGCCGTATGTAAATTTAGATGAAGAGAAAAAACTAATTGATACTCTTATAGAAGCAGCAGATAAAAAGATTTTAAAATCAGCCCATGATATTTCTGACGGCGGACTTGCAGTTGCGTTGGCAGAGTGCTGCATTATAGATAGAAATAATCCTAAAGGATGTAAGATTCGTTTTGACTACAAAGATAGAAAAGATTTTACTTTATTTAGCGAGTCACAAGGCAGAGTAATTGTCTCAATTGATAAAAACAATTTAGACAGTTTAAGTTCACTTTGTAAACACCACGATTTAAACTATATTGTAATAGGTGAAACGACTTTAGATGATTTTGTGTTGAACCAGGAAGTAAGACTAACCCCAGAAGTGCTATCTAATGCGTATTTTGATACATTAGAAAAAATTATGTTGTAATTTAAAAGACCTAATGAGGGTATTTCTACAAAAATTTATTTTTTCCATTCTTTTATTTTTCGTCTCCGGCAGTCTTTGGAGCCAGCCTTCATTTCAATCGAATACGTTTAAGAGTGATAAATTTTATTTTAACTTATCCAAAGACTCTGTTGATACAGAGCCGATGGATACAAATTTTACTCTTTCCAAAAAAGGTTTTAACCCTACTATTCCCGCGGCACTCGGTGTTGCAGGATTCTTTTATCTGTTTAATCCCATTGTATTATTAGAAGACGATAAAATTGCACTTGGTGTAACAAAGGAAGTTTCGCTTGGCTTCGGAGAATTCGGTGAGAACAGATTATCATTTGAGTACTCTTATATATTCCGAGAGTCAGGAAGCAGTCAGTTCAGATTGGGATTCAAAAGAGATTTGATTATGTCAGATATACTTCCCTCTCATCAGCTTCAGGCGACTACTGCATTGGCTGTGGGCGCGAGTTCATTTTATGACCTGGAAGGATGGGGAGTTTCTCCCGAAGTCGCATTCGGATTTTCACTGCGCAATGATAAGCTTTTAATATTTCCACATGTAAAAGGAAGATATACATACACGTTTAATAGTCAGAAATCTAATATAATAGATTTTTCATTCGGGCTTATGATTGGATTTGCAAATCCTTTTAACGATTTAAAAATAAGAAGACATTGGTAAATTTTAAAATAATATTAAATAATTTTTGATAAAGTTTCCGAAAAATATAACTAACTTTTTTATAGCTACATGGGATTTATGGAATTTCGCGAAGAAGTTTTTCATAGCACTTTTCAGAAGGCCTGTAGAAGTGCAGGAAACAATCAAACAATGCTTTGCAATCGGATATAAATCACTTCCGCTTGTCAGCATAACGGGATTTATTATCGGACTTACTCTTGCATTACAGATAATTCCAACGCTTGATAAATTCGGCGCAGTATCATTGATACCTCAGATGCTTTCTATTGCAATCGTCAGAGAAATTGGTCCAGTTATAATAGGATTAATATGCGCAGGTAAAATGGGTTCCGGAATCGGAGCTGAGCTTGGCTCAATGAAGGTAACAGAGCAGATTGATGCAATGGAAGTTTCAGCAGTAAATCCGTTCAAGTTTCTGGTTGTTACAAGAGTTATGGCAGCAGTTATCACTGTTCCGATATTAGTTATTTATGCTGATGCACTTGGCTTATTCGGTGGATATTTAGCGATGAGCGTGAATGCAGATATGACTTTGAAATTATTTTTCTCAACAGTGTTTGAAACTTTAACATTTGAAGACGTTCTACCCGCAACAATAAAAACTTTCTTCTTCGGTTTTGGAATAGGTCTGGTCGGTTCATATAAAGGATTTAATTGCTCACGAGGAACTGAAAGTGTTGGTATAGCAGCAAACAGTTCAGTTGTGCTTGCATCGCTTTTAGTAATTTTAATGGATTTAATAGCAGTACAAATTTCTTCAATATTATTTTAAAATGGCACAAGATACAGATAAAGAAATCGTAATTAATATTGAACATGTAAAAAAAGCATTTGGCAAGAACGTTGTGCTGAAAGATGTAAATCTTAGAATAAAAGAAGGCGAATCAGTTTGCACACTTGGTAAATCAGGAACGGGAAAATCAGTTATACTTCAGTGTATTGCTGGACTTTTAAAACCTGATTCGGGGAAAATAATAGTTTACGGAGAAAATGTTCCGACATTGGATGATGATGAACTTCAGGCAATCAGAAGAAAAATCGGATTTTTATTTCAAAGCGGAGCATTGTATGATTCAATGAGTGTGAGACAAAATCTTGAGTTTCCTTTAAGAAGATTAACTGACTTAACTACGCCGGAAATTAATGACAAAGTTAAAGAAGCGTTAGAACAGGTCGGACTTGCAAATTCAATTGATAAAATGCCGTCGGAATTATCCGGCGGTATGAAAAAAAGAATCGGACTTGCAAGAACTCTTATTACAGATCCCAAGATAATGTTATATGATGAACCAACTACAGGACTTGACCCAGCAACCTCAAGAGAAATAAGCCAGTTAATATTACAAGTACAGAAGAAATACAAAACATCTTCCATTATAGTTACACATGATATGGAATGCGCGCGAATGGTTTCGGATAGAATGGTAGTTTTGAAAGACGGTGAGTATATAGTTGAAGGTACATTTGAAGAATTACAAAAAAACGACGACCCTTTTGTTAAATCTTTTTTTGAAGGTTTGAATTTTTAAAATATAAGTTTTAATTTCAATATTATGGATGTAGATATCAGAAAAAAAGTTATTACGGGAATCTTTATCATTGCAGGTCTTGCATTATTCCTTGTTGCGACTTTTATAATCGGCAGCAAAACAAACATGTTCAAATCGACATTTGAACTTAACACTGTTTTTCAGAATGTTGCAGGAATAAAGGAAGGCAATACGGTTACCTTTGCAGGAATAAACGTCGGCACTGTAGATATGGTAAATATTGAAACTTTGAATAAAGTTGTTGTAATGATGACTATTGATTCTAAAATGAAAAAATTTATTAGAAAAGACTCAAAGGTTTCAATAACTTCTGAAGGTTTAGTAGGAAATAAAGTTGTTTCAATCAGTGCCGGAAATGATAAAACACCTCCTGTAGAGAGCGGTGATTATCTTGAATCTGTCAAACCGATTGGTGTCGAAGATATTATTAAGGATTTAAAATCTACAACTGAGAATGTTAATCAGCTAACAAAAAGCTTATCAAATATAGTTGACAGCGTCAGCAACGGTCAAGGTACAATTGGACAACTGATAAACAATGAATCACTATTTAATAGTGTTGATTCTACTTTCAGGAGTTTCGCATCTTCTACACAGAAAGTTGACGTAATTCTTGCAAAAGTAAGCCAGACTGTTGACCAGGTTACTGCAAATTTCAATAATCTTTCCAAAGGCGTGAATGATATTACTGATAACATTGCAATGGTTACACAGAAAATAAATTCCAGCCAGAGTTTAGTCGGTACTTTATTAACGGATACAGTCTTTGCAAATAATTTAAAGGACATTGTAAAAAATTCCAACGCTGCTACTGCAAGATTAGAAGATGGAGCATTCAGCTTTGCTCAGAACATGGAAGCTTTAAAGCATAACTTTTTATTCAAGGGATACTTTGAAGATATAGGTTACTGGGATAAGGCCGATGTTGAGAAACAAATGAACGATATTGAAGTACAAATAAAGAACAGAATAAAAGAGCTTAACGAAAAAAAGCTTCAGCTGAAACAAATTCAAAATCAGCTGGACAGCTTAACTAAAAAGCCTGCGATAAAATAAATTAATTATTTATGAGAATTTTTTTCAAAATAATTTTTTTAATAAGTTTTGCAATTATACTTTCCAGCTGCTCATCATCAACTGAATATGAAGAGAAAACTGAAAACACTGAGACCAATGAAAATACTAACACTGTAACGTATTCAGAGGAGAACGGGAACAAAATTCTTTCACAGGCAAAGATTGAGCAGCAGAACAGAATGTACTCCCCTTCAGTGGATTCCACCTATCTATACTGGCTCAACAATAAATTAATACTCTTATATAATACCACTAAGTGTAATGTATATGCATTGAACACTTTGCAGAAGTCAGGATTTAAAACTCCCAAGGTAAATGCGCTATGCCGGGATTTATATGATACTACAAGATTCAACGATATATTTCCATATGTAAAGATTACAGACAACAGCGATATACGCAAAGGTGATCTGGTGATTTGGAGGGGACATGTCATATTATTTGATTATTTATTCCTTCCTAACAAACAAAAAAGAGTTTATGCAAAAGCGTGGTGGGCAGGTACAAGTAAGGCAGATGACGGTGAAACAGTGATAAATAACGTTATATATGGGAAATATGAGCTAAAAGGCGATTTCATAGTAAGACGGCCTGTAAAAAATTAATTTTTAAGTATATTCTTAGTCCTTTAAAATTTTTACTAAATATACTATATTTACAGAATTATAAATTTATCCTAAAATAAAAAAACGGAGATATAAAATGACTGTAGAAGAAATAAAAGAGAAAGTAAAACAAGCTGTTGTCGATAAACTCGGTGTAGAAGATTCAAAAGTTACCGACGACGCATCTTTTATTAACGACTTAGGTGCAGACTCACTTGACACTGTTGAATTAGTAATGAAATTCGAAGAAGAATTTGACATTAAAATTCCTGATGAAGATGCAGAAAAAATTCAAAAAGTTGGTGACGCTGTAAAATACATTCAGGAAAAATTAGGATAATATTTTTTCTAATTCCCTAATACGTTATCATTTTCAGAGCGAAATTTTCATTTCGCTCTAATTTTTTATAACCAAAAGCAGTTTAATGAAAAAAAGAGTTGTTATCACAGGATTAGGCGTAGTCAGCCCGGTTGGATTATCCGTTACGGATTTCTGGGATGGACTAACTTCAGGAAAAAATGGTGTTGGA
The DNA here is from genome assembly GCA_018266835.1 of Bacteroidota bacterium. Taxonomy (NCBI): domain Bacteria; kingdom Pseudomonadati; phylum Bacteroidota; species Bacteroidota bacterium. The sequence goes on from JAFDZP010000003.1 coordinate 237,235, forward strand.
AACATAACTTATTTTGATACCACTAACTTTAAAACAAAGTTTGCAGCTCAGCTGCCAAGTGATTTTAACCCGCTTAATTATCTAGATAGAAAACTTTCACAAAGCGTTGACCCGTTCACAAGATATGCTTTAATTGCTTCGGCTGAAGCGGTTAAAGATTCAGGCCTTGATAAAGATATGGCTAAGCTTGATGCGCACCGCTGCGGAGTTATCTACGGCTCAGGTATCGGAGGAATGAATACGTACAGAGATGAAGAGTACAAACTTTTCAAAATGCGACAGGAAATCGACGGCAAGTTCGTTGATGACCCGAGCAGAATAAGTCCTTTCTTTATTCCAAAACTTATTGCAGATATTGCAGCAGGAAGAATCTCAATGGTGTATGGATTTAAAGGTCCTAACTACGCCACTGTTTCTGCATGCGCAACATCAGCCCACTCTATTGCAGATGCGTTCATGCTAATCCAAAGAGGAACTGCTGACGTAATGATAGCAGGGGGTGCTGAAGCTGTTATATGTGAAATGGGTATCGGCGGATTCAATGCAATGAAAGCACTCTCAACAAGAAATGATGACCCGAGCAAAGCTTCCAGACCATTCGATAAAAACCGCGACGGATTTGTAATGGGAGAAGGCGGAGCAACATTGATACTTGAAGAATATGAACATGCAAAAAGAAGAGGTGCAAAAATTTATGCAGAGCTTGCAGGTATAGGTTTAACAGGTGATGCATACCATATTACTGAACCGGCTCCTGAAGGAGAAGGATTAGTTGGTGCTATGACAACTGCTTTAGCAGATGCAGGAATGCAGCCCGAAGATATTGATGTAGTTAATGCACACGGAACTTCCACATACTACAACGATAAAAACGAATCTACAGCTGTGAAAACTGTTTTTGGTGAAAGAGCATATAAAATGCCTGTTCACTCTATAAAATCTATGATTGGACACTTACTTGGCGCAGCAGGTGCTATTGAAGCAATTGCTTCTGTACTTACTATCGTCAACGGAGTTGTTCCCCCAACAATCAATTACGAAGAGAAAGACCCTGAATGTGACCTCTTCTACGTTCCAAATACCTCTATAAAACAAGACGTAAGAGCAGTGATTTCTAATAATCTTGGTTTCGGCGGTCATAATACAGCGTTAATATTCAAAAAATACGAAGAATAATACTTGCTTATCCCTATACATGTTTAATTTTTTTAAGAAGGCTTTAACGAAATATCTTCCGTTTTTCAAGAGTAAAGAAAAAACGGAAGATTTTCTATTGAAGGCAATTCAACAGATAGATTTCGACGGCTTTCAACAGAGCATACATTACAAAATAATTGATAAGACATTTTTCATAACTGCCTTAACTCACCGCTCATTTATAAAAGTAAAAAAAGATTTTCAGGCAATCGGTTTGATTTCCAATGAACGTCTCGAATTTCTCGGTGATGCAGTTCTTGATCTGATTGTTGCAGAATATTTGTATAAGAATTTCCCTCTTAATGAAGAAGGCGACCTGACAAAGTTCCGTTCAATTTTAGTTAATAAAAAATTCCTTGCTGAAAGAGCAAAAGTAATTAACTTACAAAAATATTTGCTCGCATCTTTCACAGCATTAAAATCAATCGAAGACGGTTACGATACAATTTTATCGGATGCATATGAAGCATTGATTGGCGCAATATTTCTTGACTCAGGGTACGAAGCCGTAAAAGAATTTTTGAACAAAGAAATTTTCAATAAGCTTGATGTAAAATGGCTCAACCATTTTGATGAAAATCATAAGAGCAAATTCTTAGAATATATACAGGCGCATACGGATTACATCCCTGAATACAGAGTGATAAAAGAAGAAGGCCCTGAGCATAATAAGTTATTTACCGTGGAAGTTTTTGTAAACAGCAGAAGCTTAGGGAGCGGTAAAGGAAAATCAAAGAAACAGGCAGAACAGGAAGCAGCAAAGAATGCGCTGAACCATTTAGACGTAATTGAAAAGATGGGCTTGAAAAAGAAAAAATAATTCAGTCTTGTTTTTTTAATAAACTACTTCTATATTTGTTATAATTACAAATCAAACAAGGAGAAGTCTAAAGAGTTTTTGTTATTAATTTAGTTTAAAAAACAACACCTTCTTATTTGAAATAATATTGACCATTTATTAAAGTACATTCAATTCCTTGAATTATTTGAACTTTAATAAATGGTTTTTTATTTTATATATTAAACTTAAAATTTTATGAACCTGAAGAATTTAGTTGTATTGATAGTGCTTCTCGTATTAAATACTTCGATTTTTTCTCAGAGTAAATCTCCGGTAATAACCAAATCCCCCAATGATTCAAAATCTGTCAACCCGGCAAAAGAAGAATCAAAAGTTCCGGATTTTAAGATACTGGCTTCTACTCAAAGTTATATTGAAATCGAGTTTACTCCTCAATATATAAACAGCAATTTTGATTTCAATAATTCACAAGTCGACGGAAAAAAATACGGTGAACCCGATTTAAGATTCAGAAGCTTTCCGGTATATCTTACATCACAGATAAATAATAAAATTGAAGTAATAGATTCTAAATTTGATATAGTAAATAATGCTGATATAAAGCCAATCCCCACTCCAAAAAAATCTATCAAAGATAAAGAAGTAACAATAGGAAGCGACTACATAAAAAACGATAAAGTATATTCACTTAATAAATTTCTTCCTGCAGATTTTCCCGCCCAACTGGGAAATGTAGGCGCTGTAAGAAACCGCTACATTGCGAACGTAATAATAAATCCTGTAGAATATAATCCTGCATCGAAGACAGTTAAAAAATATACATATATTAGAGTAAGAATTACATTTGGCAGTTCACCTATTTTATTAAATAAACCTATAAGTCAGGAAGAAAGTGATTTCTTAAAAGGCGCTGCGCTTAACTGGAGAGATGCAGAGAACTGGTCAACAAAAGAGTTTAATCAGATTAAAGATAATGTAGTTACAAATAGTGTTTTTGCATCGGGTGATTTCTATAAACTGGAGATAAAAGAATCCGGAATGTATAAACTCGATAAAAATTATTTACAATCTGCAGGTATCAATGTAGGAGCTATTGACCCTAAGACAATTAAAATTTATGGAAACAACGGATTTGAAATTCCATACAGTAACTGTGTTGATTACCCTAATGACCCGGTTGAAAATGCAATCTATGTAGAAGGAGAAGCTGACGGAGTATTTAACGACAACGATTATGTTTTATTTTACGGTCAGGGAACGGTTGAATGGCAGTATGATTCAGTAAATTCCGCTTATTTACATTATCTGAATCCTTATTCCAAATCTAATTACTATTGGCTTACATTCGGTAATGGTAACGGATTAAGAATGCAGACTATTATAAGTCCGGATGTTCCTAATGCATTTACCCCTTCCAGTTTTATAGATAGAACTTTTGAAGAACCCGAAGTAAATAATCTTGGCGCTACCGGTCTCTTATGGGTAAGTCAGAGAATTGGCGTAAATGAAAGTTACAGTTTCAATAAAGAGTTAAAAGGATACATAGACGGCACTGATATAAATTTGAGAATGAGGTTAGGCAACGGTTCAAGCGCTGATGATTATTTTTATATTGCAGATGCTAATTCTCAGTTTCAGACAATAAAATATGTTTATCCTGTAGGCGGCTTTGGCAGTTTTGCTAAAATTAATTTAGATTATTTAGGCTCATCTCGTTTTGGAGTGTATTACCCTCTTAATTCGGGCAGGACTTCAGTAAGCCTTAAAGTTTCTTTACCTTCCTCCGCCGGAAATTCATCGCAAAGCGCGGGATATTATGATTATTATGAAATTCTGTATAAAAGAACTTTCGCAAGCGCAGATGGTAATGTACTTCGTTTCAATGGTTATGATACTACCGGTATAGTGGAATACAAACCATCAGGTTTCAATTCAGGCGATGTAAAAGTTTTTGACGTTACTAATTCTTATCAGGCAAAAATAATAAATCCTATTTCATATACAGGAGGTCAGGTTCGATTTCAGGCAAACACTGTTCAGCATCAGCCTAACGAATATTATGTAGTCGGCGGACAAAATTACAAAACTCCTCCTGCTGCTTCTAGAATTGCTAACCAGAATTTAAAAGGTAATTTAGCAGCCGGCGCAGATATGATAGTATTTTATCCGAAGGAATTTACATCTGCTGTGAATAGATACAAAAGTTACAGAGAGAATTCAGGTTTTAATAAACTGAAGGTTGCTCTTGTAGAAGTTGAACAATTATATAATGAATTTTCAGGCGGTAAACTTGATCCTGTTGCTTTCCGTAACTTCATGAAGTTTGCTTATAACAACTGGACAACAAGACCGACATTGGCTTTTTTCTTTGGAGATGGCAGTTATGATTATAAGAATATTTATAACCTGAGTACAAAGAATTTCTTGCCTCCTATTGAAGTATCTTCGGAGCAAAGTGACGATATTGCAAGTTATTGCAGTGATGATTTTGCAATGGACATTAATGAATGTTTCACGGTGCCAACTCCGTGTCAGCCTGATTTCGGGACTGGACGATGCTGTGTTACATCAGATGCGGAAGCCAATGTGGTGGTTGATAAAATTATTTCTTATGAAGACCCTTCCAACTACGGAAGATGGCGCGATAAAATTATGTACGTAGCAGATGACGGCTGGACAACTGAAAATCAGGGTATAAATGGAGGAGAACAATCTTTACACACAGGACAGTGTGAAGATTTAGCTGAAAATCATACACCAAAATTTTTTGAAAAAGAAAAAATTTACATTGTAAGCTATCCTGCAATTTATACACCGCAAGGAAGAAGAAAACCTGATGTTAATCCTGTAATTATAAACGGCTGGAATGAAGGCAGACTAATTATAAATTATACCGGACATGGAAGTACTGATTTATGGGCGCATGAGCATATTTTTGAAAGACAGGTAAGTATTCCACAGTTAACGAATAAAGATAAATACGCTTTCTTAACTATTGCCAGCTGCGATCTTGCCCGCTGGGATGACCCGTATGGTTTAAGCGCTGCCGAACAATTAGTGAATGAACAAAACAAAGGAGCAATAGGGGTACTGGCTGCTGTCAGACCGGTTTATTCTGCTCCAAACTCTACTTTCAATAACCTCTTTTGGGATAAATTTGCTTTCTTAAAAGATACTTTGAATCTGCCTATTCGATTGGGACAGGCTATATTTCTAACAAAACAAACCTGGCATTATGACAACGATATGAAATTTGCATTATTGTGTGACCCTTCATTAAGAGCCGGCATTCCACAATATTTTACAAATATAGATTCTATTAACGGACAACCGGGAAATTCTTTGGTTCAAATGAAAGCTCTCCAGAAAATTAAAATTTCCGGAAGTGTTCTCAGACCTGATTCAACTCTTTGGAATAATTATAACGGTTCTATTTCTATCAAAGTACTTGATGTAGATAAACAGATTCATATAATTGATTTCGGTGCTCCGTTTGATTTCAGATTAGATGGAGGCACTATATTTACAGGTAATGCAAATGTAGTTAATGGATTATGGAATCTGGAATTCATTGTTCCTAAAGATATTTCATACAGTGAAGGTCACGGAAAGATTTTAGCTTATTTTCAGAATACAACTGCCAACGGAGTTGGATATACTGATAATTTCACAATTAACGGCATAGATACATCAGCGGTGCGGGATTCTACCGGACCTACTATCAGTTTGTATATGGATAGCAGGAACTTCAGAAGCGGAGATTTGGTAAACCAGAACCCAAAACTGATTGCAGATTTTTATGATCCGTTCGGAATGAATTTAACAGGAACCATAGGGCATAAGATTGAAGCAACCTTGAACAATAATGACCAGAGTAAAATTGACCTGACTTCTTTCTACAATTCAACAAATGGTTATCAATACGGCTCAATTGAGTATCCGCTGCAAAATCTTCAAAGCGGCAAAAACACATTATCAATTAAAGCTTACGATACTTACAATAATTTCACTGTGACAAGCATTGAATTCAATGTTCAAAGCAGCTCTGCATTGACACTGGAAAATGTTTACAACTATCCGAATCCGATGAAGAATTCAACTGCTTTTGTTTTCAATCACAATTTTGATAAGCCGCTGAATGCCACAATCAAAATTTACACAGTTTCAGGCAGATTGATAAAAGAATTGAATAAAACGGGTATTACGGATAAATTTGTAAGTATTGACTGGGACGGCAGAGATAATGACGGTGACAATATTGCAAATGGAACTTATATATATAAATTAACTATAAAATCAGACGACGGAACTTTCTCACAAAGCAACGTTAACAAACTGGCAAAATTACAATAATATTTAAAAATAAACGGAGGAAAAACCTTTAATGTTAAAGAAAATGAATATGAAAATATTAGCAGCTATGATAATATTTTCGAGTCTATTAATTTCAAATTCAGATACTTTTGCGCAGAGCAGCAGTGCAGTATCTACTGGGGTACCATTTCTATTAATCGGTCCAAACTCAAGATTTGCGGCGATGGGAGAAACCGGTACAGCTATTGCCGATGATGCTTCTGCAATGCACTGGAATCCCTCCGGTCTTGCTTTTCAGACTGCAGGTACAGAAGTAAATTTTACACATAGCCCATGGCTTGCAGGACTTAATATCGGAGACTTGTTCTACGATTACGTCGCGGGCAGAAAATATATTAAAAGCATTAACGGTACAGTCGGCGCCAGCTTAACTTATCTCAACATTGGTGAGATTATAGTAACCGACGAAACAGGTAGAGAAACAGGAAACAATTACAAAGCTTACGAAATGGCATTCGCACTTGCTTATGCTACAAAGCTTAGCCCAAGCTGGGGTGTTGGTATAACCACAAGATTCATCTACAGCAGATTGTCACCTAATGACTTACAGGTTGGTAATGAAAAAGGAACCGGTACAGCTTTCACAACCAGTTTTGACCTTTCAGCTTTATGGAGACCAAACACAGGCGCAAAATGGCTAAAAGATAAGTTCTCATTCGGGGCAAATCTTTCAAATCTTGGTCCGAAGATTTCTTACGTAGATGCTGCCCAGGCAGATCCGCTTCCAACACAATTAAGACTTGGTGTAGCTTACGACGTTGTAAAAAGCGAATTCAATAACCTTACTCTTACAGCTGATTTCTCTAAGCTTCTTGTAAACAGATATACCGATGACGCAGGTAATCCGCAATCAGATCCGTTCTACAAAGCAATGTTTACATCTTTCAAGGGAGGTCCTGAAGGAATTGCAAAATCAATTCAGACTTCAGTCGGTGCTGAGTACTGGTACGGCGCACCAAGACTTATCGCTTTAAGAGCAGGTTACTTTTATGAAGACCCTTCAAACGGAAACAGAAAGTTCATCACACTCGGAGCAGGTATCAGATACAGTGTTTATGGTTTTGACTTCAGTTACATCAGTGCTATAGAAGAAAATCATCCTCTTGCCAATACATTAAGATTCGGCTTGCTGGTTAACTTCTAAATAACTTTCTTATAAAATTGAAATAAAAACCTGACAGGTCTTCTGATTTGTCAGGTTTATTTTTATAAAGCATATATCACACATGAAATTACTCGGAAAAGTTTTCTCTCTTCTTTTAATACTTACTGCATCTTTATCCTACGGGCAGAGCAAAGGTACGGACTATAGATTATCGCATCCTCTTAAATTCGGAGGAGAAAATAAAAGTTTAACTCCAAAACAATTCAGCGCATTCCCTGATACCTTTAAAGTTGTGGCCATCATGGCTGATTTCCAGCTTGATGACCAGTCACAGTCAACCGGGAATGGAAAATTCGATTTATCGAATAAATATCTTAACCCTTCAACGGGAAGAGATACTGTTATCGACTCCCCTCCCTACGACAGCACATACTTTGCCGACCATCTGCAGTTCCTGAAAAATTATTTCAGTAAGGCATCAGACGGAAAAGTAGTGATAAGTTATCAGTTATTCGGGCAGGTAGTTCACCTTCCGAACAAAATGCAGGATTATTCACCGCAGAGAAATGAAAATCTTTCCAAGTTAGGAAATTTATTTAAAGATGCATGGGCAAGAGCAGACAGCTTTATAAATTTTTCCAATTACGATCCGAACAAAACAGCATTCGTAGTATTTCACGCGGGTACGGGCAGAGATGTTGACTTAACATCTATCTTCGGATTTGACCCGACACCTTATGATTTACCTTCAGTTTATCTTGGGTTAAAAAATTTACAGGAGTTTTATGGTTCTTCATACAATGGTTATCAAACCGGAGACGGTTTTACCATAAAAAATTCATTAATAATTCCTTCAACTGAAGTAAGAGAGTTAAATTTATCATCAGGTAAATTTATTCTTGAACTTGGTATGAACGGAATTCTTACAGCAAGTTTCGGAAGTTATTTAGGACTTCCCGATTTATTCAATACAAATAACGGTAAAACTGCTATTGGAAGATTCGGTCTTATGGACGGTCAATCTATTTTCAGTTTTAATGGTTTATTTCCGCCGGAACCATCTGCATGGGAAAAAGTTTATTTAGGATGGGTAAATCCTATCACTATTTCTTCAGGTGCAGCTGATTTACGAATTAAAACTTCATCAGGAAATACTACCAATACTGACTCCACAATGTATAAAGTTTTAATTAACTCACAGGAATATTTTTTAATAGAAAACAGAAACCGCGATTATCTTAATAACGGACAAAAATTATTTATACACAACAGAGCATTTAATGATGTTAATACTTATACAAGAGATGTAGATGATTTTATTTATTTTAATACTTCTGCAGTCGGCGGAAACATTACCGATGTTGAAGATTTAGACTGGAGTTTACCGGGTCTCAAAAACGATACGATAAACTACAGAGGCGGAATTTTAATCTGGCATATAGATGAGAACGTTATCAATGCAAACTTTGCATCCAATACAATTAATAATGTTGTTGAACACAAAGGCATTGACCTTGAAGAAGCAAAAGGCGCTCAGGAAATCGGAATAACTTTCAATACACCTTTCGGCGCAGTAACCGGTGACGGAACAATTGTAGATTACTGGTTTATGGGAGAACATTATGTTCCTGGTAGTATTTACAGAAATTCTTTTACTCCCAACTCCATCCCGAATTCTCTAAGTTATTCATTAGCTAACAATGGAGTAAACATTACAGATTTTTCATGGCAAGACACCGTAATGACTTTCAAAGTTTCAGTAGGCGGAGATTTTATTAAACCTCTTGCAGGTTTTCCTAAGTTTATCGGCATTGATACAAGCGGAAATGCGCAGCCGGTAGGTTTGCATTTTTCAACATCAACAAACGATGATATTTTTGTGAATGCAAATAATAATGGATATGGCTTTAAATATAATGGTATCTCTATAAATTCGGATCCATCCGGTCTGGCATTACCACAAAACGGAAAATATATACTTGGTGGAATTAGAACGACAAATGGTAGTAACTCTATATTTGGTATCGGCGAACAATCTATTGCTAAATATTTATCAAGCGGGAATTTTTTAATTCAAAAACAATTCAATACCGGAAGATCAAATGCTCCTCTTATCGGAAGAGCTTTAGGACTTTGGTGGTATGTAGGACTTGATAATGGTTCTATATATAGATATGACGGAAATTTGGACGGAATTAGAATTGATTCGCTGGCTTCCCCTGTGAAACAATTTGCAAGTATTGTACTTGCCAGCGATACTTTAACATACATTAATGCTAACAACAAATTTATCGTAACAGGTAGTTTATTATCATCTGGTTCTAACGACATTTTGTCTGTAAACAATAACAATGAATTTTTTATAAATGGAACTAAGCTCGCATTAAATTACGGTATATCAAATGTTATTTCATCTCCGGTACTTGCTGATATAAATAAAGATGGAAGGCAGGAAATAATATTCAATGCTGATAATAAAATTTATGCAATAAATTCCGGTGGTACTTTGCTTGAAAACTTCCCTGTAAATTTTAATCAGAAAATTACTTCAGGTGTTTCAGTAGCAGATATAAACAATGACGGCGTTTATGATTTATTGTTTACATCATCAACAGGTGATTTATTCGCTTATGGAACTGACGGAAAAACTGTTTCAGGTTTCCCTGTTAAAGCCGGAATAAATTCAAATTCTACCCCGGCTCTTGCAAATCTGAATGACACATTAGGTATTATAGCCTACGGCAGAGACGGATATTTATATGCTTTTAAAACCACAACCGTTTACAATGATAGTACTGTACTTTGGAAAAACTTCCTGAAGGACAGGTTTAATTCAAACTACAATACTAAATCAAATTATGTAGCGCCTTCATATTCAGAAAAACTTCCTAAGGATAAAGTTTACAACTGGCCAAATCCTGTTTATGACGGAAAGACATTTATAAGATACTATTTAAACGGCTCAGCAGGAGTAGTAAGCATTAAAATTCTTGATTTATCGGGAGAGCTAGTTACATCGCTTCCTTCAAAGAATGTTTCTAATGCAGATAATGAAGTAGTTTGGGATGTTGCAAATGTTCAAAGCGGTGTTTATTATGGAGTGATTGAAGCAACTGTTGATGGCACTAAAGAAACAAAGATAATAAAAATTGCAGTTGTAAAATAATTTTTAAGCGTGTTTGGTATTTTATAAAAGCGGAGCCTTAAAAAACTCCGCTTTTTTTTATGCAGTTTAAAATTTATTTCTATTTAAAACTCTTCCTTTTATCTTCTATATATTTTTCCACATGGTAATTTTTACATTCTCTTTAATAATAGCATATTTCCTTACTCACCTTTTTTTAAGATACGGACTTGATAAGTCCGTTTCGCTTAAAACAGTAAATCCATCACCCAATAATAAGGTTACAATAATAGTTGCAGCAAGAAATGAAGAGAAAATAATTGGGCAGTGCATAACTTCTTTAAAGCAACTGACATACAATAAGGAAAACCTTGAAATATTTCTTGTAAATGATAAATCTACGGATGCTACTAAGGAAATAATGCTGAAAGAAACATCCGGACATTCTTTTTTTAAAGTAATAGATTCCCGTCCGGAAAGTTCTACAAATTTAAAAGGTAAAGCAAATGCGCTTGATACAGCCATTATGCAATCATCAGGAGAAATAATAATAGGAACCGATGCTGACTGTAAAGTGAACAAGGAGTGGGTGCAGGAAGTAGTAAAATATTATGATAAAGATACAGCAATGGTATGCGGAGTTACATATATAAATTCATCAAATTCAGTTTTTTATAAAGTGCAGGCTTTAGACTGGGTTTATCTTCAGACTCTTGCTTCGGCCAGTTCAGGAATTAACATGACTCTCAGCTGCATAGGAAATAATTTATCTTTCAGAAAATCAGTGTATGAAGAACTTGGCGGATATGGAAATATTCCTTTTTCAGTTACTGAGGATTTAGCGCTTATGCAGGAAATTCATTCGAAGGGTTATAAAATAAAATATCCGATCAATGAAAATTCAATTGTAGAAACGCACGCTTGTAAAAGCCTGGATGAATTGTTTAAACAAAAGAGAAGATGGTTCAGAGGCGGATTGAAAATAAATATACTTGGCTTATTACTCGGGCTGGAAATGTACCCCGTAAATCTAATCCTGATTACAGGCTGGTTTTTTCTTAGCTGGGAAATTTATTTCCTGTTTATACTAATAAAAATATTTTCAGAGGTTATATTAATTTCAAAACCGATGAGAACTTATAAATTCACATATCTTTATACCTACTTTGTTCACTTCCAGCTGTTCTTCGCATTCTATGGTTTAACACTGCCATGGACATTTCTTTTTAATACAAAAATACAGTGGAAGGACAGAAAATTTTAACTTCCTAAAATTTTACTAATGGAAAGTGAAATCTTGTATTGATGCTGAATGTTGAATAAGATTTCGAATAAGAATATTTACCGTAGATATCAAAGATATAAAGCGTAAATCCTAATCCCCCTCCGTAAGCAATCTGACTCTCACTAAGCACTAACCCCGGTATCTGAGTTGTTTCGGGTGCTATTGTAGAAGTTCCTTTAATATATTTAACTTCAAGCGTTGCGAAAGGTATCGTGAAACTTGTTTTAAGATATTTTGAAAGTATTATATCTATACTCCCCCCAAAAGCAAAAGTTTTCGTATCGAATGTTGTTAAGAGATTTGTGGTCATAAATTCATCATTGCCATGGTGCTTAGCAACTTCAAGCAAAGCGCCAAAAACAAACGGGTAAGTTTTTTTTGATGAATACTCAAGCCTTACTCCAAACTGAGCGGCGATTTTATTTGTCTCTGCAAACTTTCCGGTAGGGTATACAGCGGAAAGTGTTGGAGATATAAATATTCCGCCCGGATTTGCAGTCCCTTTTTTTACAGGTGTGAATGAAGAATCACTTTGGGCAAACAATAATACAGGGAAAATGCACAGAAATATTATGATAAAAGATTTCAGTTTCATTTACTTTTTTTAATTTAAGAGCGTAGATATTTCTTCATCAGTTTTTCTAAATTAATTTTATCTTTCTTACTTATACTACTTTTTTGCTCAGCAAGTTCTGCTGCAATTATACCAAAATTAAGGTACAAATTGGTAAGTGTCTTATCTACTTTTATAAGCTCTTTTATGTGTTTTTCTATAATAGTAACATCATTTCTATCTATGGGACCTGTAAGAGATTTTACGACTCCCTGCCTGTTAATATTTTCAAGCGTATTTTTTATTATTGGTTCGTAAATTTTATATGTTTCTTTTTCATCACCGCCAATTTGTTTTATTATTTTCGACGCAGCATAAATTAATCCGATTAAGTAATTTGAAGTTACAACTGAAGCAACGTGATATAAATACTTATCTGTGTTTTTTACAATAATGAAATTTGATTTCAAATCAGCCGCAATCAGTTTACAATATTCAGAAGCAATCCTTCCGCCTTCGATTCCGAAGTAAATATTTTCAACAAGAGAGCTGTTCTTTGTAACTTCACTGAATGTCTGTATCGGATGAAATGAACCACAGTTTGTTTTTGCGACCTTCAACCTGTAAAAAATATCAGATGACAGAGAGCCTGAAATATGAATAAATAATTTATTCTTTAAATCTATTTTATGATTTTTAATTTCATCAACTACAGATTCTATTTTAGAGTCCTGAGTCATTATAAAAACAACATCTGCACCATCCAGAAATTCTGAATTAACTTCTGCTGAGCATTGTATCTTATTTTTCTTTAAATCTTTTGCAAAACTCTTTTGTTTCGTTAAATTTCTTTCACTTACAAAATTTATTGAATATTTTTTCTTAATAAACTCATAAACAAAAGAAGAACCGACCTTGCCAGCGCCTATTATATATATTTTTCTCTTTTTAAAATTCATAATCTTACATTCATCTTTCAAGAATAATGGTTACAGGTCCGTCGTTCAATAAATCAACTTTCATATCAGCAGCAAATACTCCTGATTTTATTTTATCCGCTTCATACATGTTTTTCATTTCATCAATCATTAACTCATAAAGTTCGTTTGCTCTTTCCGGTTTTTCCGCTAAAACAAAACTTGGTCTGTTTCCGCTTTTGCCGTTATCAGCGCAAAGTGTAAACTGAGATATAACCACTATCTCTCCCGAAATATCTTTAACGCTTAAGTTCATCTTTCCCTGTTCATCTGAAAAAATCCTTAAGTCAACAATTTTTTTTGAGAGATATTTTATCTGCTCTTCGTTATCCCCCGTTTTCACACCCAGAAGGATTAGCAACCCTTTGCCGATTTCACTGTGCAACTTCCCGTCTATTGTAACAGAAGTCTTTGTTACACGCTGAATAACTGCAATCATTTGCTTACCTCTAAAACTCTGTCATTATCGCTGTAATCTTTATAAAAAGTTGAGTTTATTCCTGAAAATTCTTGTAATAATTTTTCAAGATTTGCCTTCTGATTATATGCAATTTCAAAGAACAATTTTCCCGTTATAACAGGATTTGTATAAAGTTCTATAATCTTTCTATAAAAACTTAATCCGTCTTTATAATCTGTAAGCGAAATTGTCGGTTCGTATTTATTAACTTCTTCATTCAAACCTTCAAATTCAGTGTAAGGAATGTAAGGGGGATTCGAAACAATATAATCTATATCCTTATTAAAATTATCAATATCAAAAATATCTTTTTCTACAAATGAAATTTTATCTTTACTGCCTTCAAGCTTATCAAGGTTGTATTCAGCAACTTTTAAGGCATCCTTTGATATATCTATTGCAACTATGTTATAGCTCAGACCCAGCTCATCAAGTTTTTTCCCAATAGCTATTGATATACATCCCGAACCGGCACCTATTTCAAGTATGTTTATATTGTCTTTATTACTTTTTTTCATATCATCAAGCACCTTTTCTACAAGTATCTCAGTTTCCTGCCGTGGAATCAGAACATGTTCATTTACTTTAAATCTGTATCCGTAAAAATATGCATGGCCTGTTATGTATTGAAGAGGCTCATGATTCAATCTTCTTTTAAACCATTCCCTATATAACTCCAGTTCATTTTTTGTTAGAGGTTTCTCAAAATCCAGATATAGTCTTACCCTGTCACAATCAAGCACCTCACATAACATCAGCTCAACATTCAGCCTCGGGTTTGTTATATTCTTTTTTGCAAGAAGCTCAGTTGAAGATTTAATTATATCGAGAACCGTCGGATTAGAAATTTTTTCCATCTTTACTTTGAAGCATTTTTAGAATCATAAACAACCTTACCATTTGTAATAGTCATTAAAACTTTTGTTTCTAAAAGTTTTTTTGGATCGGATGTAAAAATATCATTTGAGATTACAACCATATCACAAAATTTATCTTTCTCAATGCTTCCTTTTATTCCCTCTTCAAATGAAGAATATGCGGCATATATGGTATAAGATTTTAACGCTTCCAGAATTGTTAACTTCTGGTCTTGTCCCGGTAAATTTATAACAGTATCTGCCCACTGACGGGATGTTAAATAATACATCTGAATAAATGGATTTATCTGGTTGAAAGGAAATTCAGAGCCCGTCAAAATGAATCCCGATGATTTTAAAATCGAATTCCACAATCCGGCCTTTTTACTGACTTCAGGATTTATTAACTCGGGAATCAAAGGCATATCAGTCAAATCTTTTTCAGGATTTACACTTGCCAATACTTTTAAATCCTTTAAGCGATTTATATCTGACTGGTCAGTAAACTCAACCGAACTCAAAATTGTCCTGTGGTCTTTCGGATTTTTTTCTTTAATAACTTTTTCAATTGTATTCAAAGCTCCGTTGAATGCCCTGTCACCAACAGTCTTTACCGAGAACTGAAAATTTTTATCAATAGCTTGTTTAAAAACTTTCTCAATTTCAAATTCATCGCTATACGGAATTTTTCTCTTCGGCTCTTCTTTGTAATCATCTTTCATAGCAGCATCCTGAATTTCAAATGCTCCGTCGTAATCAAGGCACACTGAGCGGACAGTGAGTTTATCTTTATAATTTATTTCCGCTCCTTTTTTAAGATAGTCTTCAAATAATTTATCATTTCCCGTTAGCACTGCATACATTCTTATTGGAAAACTTCCTTTATCTATGAGTTCTTTAAAAACTTCAATACCGCCTTCTGCAATATTTCTGTCATGAACTTCCGTGATACCGTATTTCAGAAGCTCCTTTGCTCCTCTCTCAATCTGAATTGCCATTTCTTCATGGGAAGTCTCAGGCAGCTTATCTTTTATTAACTGCTGTGCATCATCAATAAAAATACCTGTAAGCTCACCTTTCTCATCTTTTTCAATTTCACCTTCACCAGGACTTTGAGTGTTTTTATCTATACCAACTGAGTTTAATAATTTTGAGTTTACCCAGACTATATTGCCGAGATAATTTATAAGATAAACATTGTTATTCGGTGCAACTTCATCAAGTACAGATTTATTTATCTTTAAAAAATCCTCTTCAGAAAAATTAACTTCGTTCCATCCGTAACCGCCAATCCATTCACCGGGTTTTACACTTTTAACTTTATCTGCTAAAATTTTCTTAACATCATTTAAATTTTTAGCTGAAGTAAGGTTAATAAAGTTCAGATTCTCAGAAAAATCTACAAGTGAACCATTAGCATCAATTAGCCCGGGAATAACAACTGCTCCTTTCAAATCCACTGCATTATCATTTCCATACTTATCAGTTATTGCTTTAGTAGTTCCTGTTTCGATTATCTTACCTTCCTTTACGGCAACGGCTTCAACAATGGTATTGTTGTTATCCATTGTGTAAATTTTCCCGTTAATAAATACACTATCCGGCTTTTTAGAACATGAGGATAAAGTCAGAATAAATAATAATACAACCGCTATAAAAATATTTTTTTTCAGCATTGGAATTAATTTATAGTATAATACTAATTTCGGATTTTAATTAAAATTTAATAATTTTTAGGTGTGATTTGAGTGGAAAAGTCTAATTATGAATGGAATTATTGATAAAATGTAACTGTAAAACAACTTCCGCCTTCAGGCAAATTTTGATGTGTAATATCTCCATTCAATAGTTTAACAAGTTTCTCAACAATTGATAAACCAAGACCTGTGGATGTCTCACCTCCGGTTGGTTTATTTGAAAGATGAGAGAACTTTTTAAATAACGATGGCAGTTCTTCTTCTTTTACTCCCGGACCATTATCTATAAACTGTACAACAATATTATTTTCATCATTAAAAGTTTTTATAACAATAGAACCTTCTAAAGGAGAATATTTAATAGCATTAGAAAGTAGATTTTCTAATATTTCTTTTAAAACATTCTCATCAGCTTTAATTCCTGAATCCGATAAATTATTTTCAAATATTAGTTTCTGATTTTTTCTTTCGATACTGTTCTCAAATTCTCTTATCGTCAAGTTTATTACATCCGTAATATCAAGCTCTTTAAAATTTAGTTTTAATTTTCCGTTTTCAATATTATTGAGATTAAGAAGATTGTCTATAATTTCCTGCATTCGTTTTGAAGAATGCTCTACTTTATTTAATCTTTGAGTAAGGACAGTTTCAGATATACTGCCTGCATTTCTTTTGATGGATGAAACTGATAGAACTATATTTGCAAGAGGATTTTTCAAATCGTGCGCAACAATTTCAAGGAAGTCGCTCCTCTCCTGATTTAATTCTTTCAATTTTTCGTTTGCCTCAGCAAGTTCTATATTTCTTAACCTTTCAATTTCTGCCTGCTTCTGTGTTGTTTCAACTTTGTGAATTATCTCTAATGATTTAATTCTCTCAGCTATTTTTTCGTTCAGTTCATTTGTTTTAAGTTCGTCATGTATTTTATAGTTTTCCAGAGCTGCCTGATAATCCCCCCTCAGTTCATAAGCTTTTGAATAAAGCAGATAAAATTCAGTAGTCATCCGCACAGCATTAATTTGATTCACATATTTCATTCCGTCATTTAATGCTTCCAAGGCTTTATCAGCTTCATTTATTTTTAAGTATGTCCCGGCAATATGAGCATAAGTTTCACTAAGCATCAACGAATTATTTAGCTTCAGATATATAGATAGAACTTTTTGAAATATTTTCAATGCCTCATCATACTGTCCTGTTTCTTTTTTTATCAAGCCGAGAATACAGTATGAGAACGCAAGCGAGCCTTTATCTTCAAAAGAACTTTTTATTTTTATTGCTTTAAGAATATATACATTTGCCTTTTCATAATTTTTTAATGCAACTTCCAGAGAGGCAAGATTTGTATAACATAAGCCCAGACTTTTGTTTTCATCCAGCTTCTTTTTTATCTCCAACGATTGAAGATAATATTTTTTTGAACTCTCAAATTCATTCATAGAATAATAACAGCCGCCAATATTATTCAATACTTTTGATTTTATCGCATCCTCACCTATTTCTTCCGCAAGATTCAAACTTTGAAGATGGCATTGCAGCGCTTTTGGATAATCGCCGATAAAACTATAGCATTGTCCCAGCAGACTAAGTGTGTTTGCCTGCATTTCTTTATCATTTAAAGATTGAAATAGTATTAAAGACAGCTCAAGATTTTCAATGCTAATTGCATAATTACCTAATGCAATGTTTATGCTGCCTAAATTTCTTAATGATAATGCTTCACCTTTAATGTAATGAGAGTCGTGTGATAGTTGAGCTGCTTTTTCAAGCATAGATTGGGCTTTTTCGGGAGAATTGCTTCGCTCTTGTGAAGCTTTTTCTATGAGCTCATCAATATTTTGGGACAGGGGCAATTATTACTCGTTGGATTTCAATTAAAAATATAATATTGTTAAAAATTTTGATAAAATTAAGCACAATCATACCATTTCTCCCTTGAGATAATTTTAAAAAATGAGTATCTTGTTAATTCTGCCGGAGTAGCTCAGGTGGTTAGAGCGTCGGAATCATAATCCGCAGGTCGGGGGTTCAAGTCCCTCCTCCGGTACACTTTTCTTCAATACTTTTTCCCTTATCACATTCAACTTTAATTTGTATTTTAAAGCATTAAACCAATCTGCAAATTGAAAATACTTGCATTAAGCCGTGATATATCCTTACTCAATATAGTTGACTATATTTTGTATAAGGATTATAAAATTATCAAATCAACTTCATTTGAAAATCTTGATGCAGATATAAGCAGCTTTGATTTGATAGTAATCGATTTGCCATATTGGGAAGAAAGTCCGAACATAAAAAAAGTTCTAAATGGTATAAACTTACCTATAATAATTCTCACTGAGGATAAATCCGCTGCCGTACTTTCTAATCTTAAAAATGAATACAATCTTAGAACCGTTCTTAAAGAACCGCTAAGTAAAAAAGAACTTAAGGAAACAGTTAAAGAATTATCAAAGAAGAAAAAAAATAAAAAAGATAAGGATAGAAGTTTTGAAACAAGCGAAGTATATATTTCTTCACCGATAGAAAGTTTAGTTAATAATAATGAAGTCGTTTTTTTCAGAATTACTGACTTGCAGGAAAAAAGAATTGAGTATATTTCAGATAACTATAAAAAGGTTTTCAATATAAATCATAGCCTTGGTAATCTGAAAGAATTTGCAGAGGACCATGAAATACCGTTCATATCAAATTCATCTCCGGAGTATTCAACCGTATATAAAATAAAAAATGAGTCGCAGTTCATAGTTTTAAAAGAATCCGGTAAAGGTATCTTTGATGCCAACAAATATTTGGTGAATGTAGAAGGCACGATTATAAATTATACTGATGAATACATAAAGCAAAGCTTGGTTAAATTTGTTGGTTCAGTTTTTAATATTGAAAATTTTTCCCTAGATACATCTGAATTTATCAGAAAAATAGTTCATGAGTTTTCACTTAATATTCCAAAAGACTTAATACAGCTTAGCATAACATTTTCCGGTAAAGATTATTTTACTAATGATTTTATTCCTACTGACTTTCTTATATCAAGCGACATTATCTCATCAGATAAAAAGCAGGGAGAAGTATTATTATTCTCATTGAACAACAATTATGATGACACATTAAAAGAGTTTTCAAAAATTCTTGCCGATGTTATACTTATTCATTCTGAATCTGAGCAGTTAAATTCAAAGTACTCAACCGAAACAAGTGAGCTTAAACAGGAATTGAATTTAATAACAAACCGGCTTACACAGGCAGAGGCCGCATTCCATGATAAAGCAAAGTCATTCGATAATCTGAATGAACTGTTCAATTCTGCTATGAAGGATTTTAAAGTAATATCTTCTAAATTTAGCAGAACAGCAATAATATTTGAAACAAATGCTGAGGGTAAGTTCTTATCTGCAAATGAAAATTACTACAGGGCAGTTGCAAAAGATAAATCATCATTAGCCGGAAAGTTTTTTGATGAAATATTTGATAATTCAAACTGGCAGAATTTTCAGTTTGAATTTTTCAACAACGCTAATCAGGAAGTGACTTTAAAGCAGAAGAATAAAGAAGGACGCGCATCTTATTTCAGTTTTCATATTTCAAGAGAAGAAACAGATAACGGTTACAAATTCGTTTTCTATGGCAAAGATAAAACTGAAGCGAAATCTCTCGAAATAGAATTAGGCAAGCAAATTAGCGAGTATAATTCAAAAGTCACCGAATTAATCGATGCAAAGAAAGCGAATGAGTTACTCTGGGAAGAGATTAACACTTTAAAAGAAGAGCTGAAGGAAAAAGATGAAACTATAAAAAAGCAGGAGAAGAAGTTATTAAAAGTTCAGGAGCAAATTGAAACTAAACCTGAAATTCCTGTTACACCTTCCTTTTCAAAAGATGAATATAAACTTGACAGTAAAGAAGCAGAGGAGATTTTTAAGGAAGATGTTGAACAAAAAATAGAAGAAGCAAAAGAAGAAATTACTGCGACACAAGACGAGAATGAAGCTATCTTTAAAAATTTAAGAGGAATTGATTTTAAGATAGGACTTGCAAATGCATACGATAACATCGATACTTACAATGAAATACTTGTAAATTTTGAAAACGACTATGCAGATTTTGTTAAAGATGTAAAAGGAATGTATCTGGTTAATGATAACGAATATATAAAATCGCGCCTGCTAACTTTATCAGAAGAGTCTAAGTACATCGGTGCTGAAGATTTGGAAAAATCAGCGCAGCTTTTCCATGATAAACTTGCTGATAACAAAATCAACAATTTTGATTTTGAGCTATCTGTATTGGGAGTACATTTAAACTTTACTCTCGAATCAATTAGAAAATATAAAGATGAATATTCTTTGCTTGAACCGAAGCCAAAAGAAGATGTTATTACGCATGAAGATGTTGAATCCAAAGCAGAAGTGTTTGATGTAATTCAGGAAAAAGAATTCACAATTTCCCTTGCACCGGAGAAAACTGAGGAATTTAAAGAAAGATCCGAAGAAGAATCCAAAACAGAATTTAATGAAGAGTTAATAACAGAGTCTTTTGAAACTCAAACTGATATCGATGTCGAACAAATAGCAGAAGAAAATAAGTTAGTAGATGAAATTCATCAGGAAGTACTAGTTCAGGAGTTAAATAATAATGAACCTGAAATTAAGGATGATGGAAATATTCAAGAAAGTACTGAGGAAAAAGCTAACGATAACAAAGAAGAAACTGTTGCAAGTCCTTTTGTAATTCATGTTAATGATTTACAAAAATCAATTGAGAACTCAGAAGACACATCTATTTTAAAAGAAAAACTTTTCAAGCTGAAATTCGAAAACAGTGACTTCAATAAAATTGAAAAGCTTGAAGAACTTGAATCATGTATTGAAAGCGGAAATCACAGCAGCGCTATTTCTATATTAAACGAATTAAAATCTTAATTATTACTCTGCATTTTCCGGTAAGCCGGGCTTTACAAAAATTACTTTTTCTTTTTCAAGAATTACTGTCCCCTCTCTGAATCCTTTTTTCTTTTTAACATATTTGCGTTCAGTATAGGCGACAGGCACATTACCGCCGTTACGCGCCTTACTGTAATATGCTGCAATAGATGCAGCGGATAAAATGTATTTCTTATCGATTTCTTTTTTTTGTCCTGTTTTAAGTACAGTATGTGAGCCGCTGAAACCGCGGACGTGAAACCATAAATCATTCTGAGCTGAGTATTTCATTGTAAGCAAATCATTCGATGCACTATCCTTTCCTACCCACACTTCAAGATCATCTGCGACTTTAAATTTTCTGAACTTATTCGTTTCATCATCCCTTATTTTTTCTTCTTTCACTGCTAATTTTCTTAAATTTTTATAATCTTCGTTATTTTTTATTGATTCAATTTCTTCTTCTATTTTTTTCTTCTGATTCTCTGCATCTGCTAGTTTCTTTTCTATTAATTCAACTGAACCCTTTAACTTTTTATATTTCTCAAAATAATTTTTCGCATTTTCCTGTGGAGATAAAGTTTCTTTCAGCTTAATTGAAATTATTTTTTCTTCATCTTCTGTTTCAAATATAATATCGCCTTTTTTTATTTTCCATATGTTCTCCATAATTTTATCGCCGTAAAGTTTGTACTTCTGTGATTCATTTACGTTTGCAAGCTGTGTTTTAAAACTCAGGATACTGAGTTCGGCATGTTTTAATTTTTTACTAAGTCCGCTTAAAATTTCCTGCTTCGCCTCATTAAAATTCTTTTCCTTATTTCTGTATTTAATCCAGTTGAGAAGCAGCTCATTTATATTTTTACATACTATCTTTTCATATTCAGGTTTATCTGTCACTTCAAAAAAAGAAGCAAATATTTTTTCTCCTGCCCTGTAAAACAGATATTGAGGAGTCGAATAAATTTCCTTTAGCTTCTGAATATCCGGTACAATTGTAAATGCATCTTTCCCGAACTTACTCAGCTCTTTTTTCAAAACATCGGTCTCTTCTCTTTTATCAGATAAAATTTCGTTTATTGATTTTTCTGAATTATCTTTACTATCCTTATATGAATTAATTACTGCTCCATTCTGAACATAAAAGCAATTCTGCTTATGATTTACAAAATTAAAAAGTAAGCATGTGCTGTCATCAAAAAAAATACTGATAAGCCTGTCATCATTAACTAAGCTGACATAAGAAATATTCTTACCTGTGCACTCTTCCATAATCAAAGCAATATTTTTTGAAGGAAGATAAAAATTATCGCGCTTTACTAAATAAGTGAAATCATTTTCAATGCTGTATTCAAGCATTATCTGCTTATCTTCCTTGACGCATTCAATGTGAAGTTTATTCCTCTCGAATGTATTTATACTTTGAATTGTAAATCCTTTCAGATCACTGTTCAGATATTCCGACTGCTTTTCAAGTATATAAAAGTTATTTATCCGTGAAATCATAGTAAACAATTTTGTCTAAATGCATAATAATAACAATTCAAAAACTTTTTTGAATTGAAATTCTTAAAAACACTTAATAGTTTAGTATAATACTAATTTAACAAATCCCAAATGAAAATTATCCTGGTTATTTCTATTTTTATTTTATCATTAACAAATATTTACGGGCAAAATATATATAAAGACTATAATATAAATGACACTATTAAAGGGCAAAAACTTACACTTGGTACAAATGGCTTTTCGTATAACAGAAATGTTTCAAGCTATACAGCAGTAGATTTAAATTTAAATGGTGAATATTCCGCATGGAAATTCACTCCAAAAAATTTATATTTTGCGAAAGCTCTGATTTTTGAAAACTATCGTAAGATTACGACAGACGGATTAAATCTTCAGGGCGGAAGGGAAAATTCCCTTTACTCTGAAGTATATGGAGGATATTCATATTATCTCAATCCAAATAAGGCTTACCTGACTGCTTCAACTATTTTAACTTATCAGACTTCCAACAGCGATTACAATAGTAATTATTCGCACGGCAATGGTTATTTATTTGGCGGATTAGGATACGGAAGAATAGTGAATTCCCAGGGAGTTGAAGCTGCAGAATATTTTTCTGAAGCACTGGTAAAATCTAAAGTTACAGATAAACCTTTGGATAAAAGTACTCTACTTGCAATCGACAGGATAATTTATAAATTCAGAAACGGTAATTACGGAAGCAGTTTTAAAGATGATGCCGAAATTTATCTTATGAAGGATATAGAAAAACTCCTAATGGAGCACAATGTAATTACCGGAAAACTGGATGCAGAAAGCACAATGAGACTATATACAATATTAACAAACAGAAGTTTTAAATTTTACTACTACCCGCGATATGTGGGGTTTCAGGCACAGGCTGAAGTTCAATATCATGCATTCGGAAATATAAAACCGAAAGAAAATTTCGTAAAAATAACAGGTGCTTACGGAATGCCGCTTTCAAGAAGTACTAATTTACTCTTAGGAGGATTTTACGCACAGGCTTTAAACGATGACGCTGGCAGATTTTTACAATCGTTTCCGCCATATTCTATGTTAGGTTATGGTGAAGACGACATTAATAATTTTAATTTCTCCGCAAATAAATTTGGTTTTGGTAATTTTTATAATTCAGTTATTGCTGCAAACAATTCTATAATAGGTACAGATATTTATCTCACTCAATCATTAAGCAGTACAGCAGGATTGTTCTTCAGGACTTCTTACTATAACTATCCTAAGAATACAAGTTCAGATATTGCTTCTGAATCCAGCTTTTTATTTGAATCAGATTTATCTTTAAGCTACAATATTTATTCGAAATTAACATCCAATATTTTAGTTGGATATTATAAAAATGAGCAAATTTCCCAGGAAAGTTATGTGGCCAGACTCAGTTTTTATTACACAATATTTTAAGCTTATTTTGCAACCTTGTTTCTGCGAAATAAAATAGAATTTCAACATACATATATTAATGTTAGTTATGCAGAAAATTTAAAGTGAAATATCTTGACAATTTGTTTTATTAGATATAATTTTATCCATTCTAATAAATCAAATCTTCTCAAATGAAAAACATCTATTATTTAGCAGTTCTTGTTTTAGTAGTATTTGTAATTGCAAAAGAGATTCTTTCGTAAGAAAAGTTTGATTTATTAAGACGCCCACTCTTAATTTCTTACCAAAGTCTATAAACTTAAAAGGGAGCATCCAACTGCTCCCTTTTTTTATTTGCTATTTTAATCACAGATTTATATGATGGTTTATGATGACATTGATGTTTTAAAGCTGATATAATTTAGAATTTTGAAACTAATTTGTATTAAAAGTTTATCTGTGTAATCATACCAAATCATATAAATCAGTGATTCAAAGTAATAAAAAAACCCTGATTCAATTTCTCAAATCAGGGTTTCTGAATATTATTTATTTGGTACTGCTAAGCTGCTATGTATTACGCATCTTTAAGAGCTTCTGCACCACCGACAATTTCAAGAATTTCCTTGGTAATTGCTGCCTGTCTTGCCTGGTTGTACGATAACTCAAGTATCTTTAATAAGTCTGATGCGTTCTTTGTTGCCGTTTCCATCGCCGTCATTCTTGCTGCCTGCTCCGCTGCATTGGATTCAAGCAATGCTTTCCAGAACTGTACGTTCAGCTGTTTTGGAATTAATGTGTTCACAATTGATTCTGCAGAAGGCTCATAAATATAATCTGACTTCATTGCCTTCTTCTCTTCGCCTTTACTTTCTACTCCGGCAAACGGTAAAAACTTTACAACTCTCGGAGTCTGTTTTGCAACGTTTACAAATTCATTGTAAACGATCTCAACTTCATCCACTTCTTTATTGATATATCTTTTTACGATGTCCTGAACTATTTCGTTCGAAACTTCAATTGAAAGAGTCTGGAATATATTCGGATTGTTGCCGATTACATCAAGGTTTGATTTCTTGAAAGAATCATTTGCTTTTCTTCCGACTGTTATAACTTTAGTATTTATACCTGAACCTATGTGATTGTAAGCGTACTTCAGAAGGTTTGTATTGAACGAACCTGCAAGTCCCCTATCGGATGTAACAACTACTACAAGCTTATTCTTTACTTCTCTTTTTTCGAGAAGAACATTTAAACTTGTATCAACCGATGGAAGAAGACTTTTTAAAAGTTCGTCAATTTTCTGCGCATAAGGTCTTGCCTGCATAATTCTTTCCTGAGCTCGGCGAAGTTTTGCCGCAGCAACCATCTTCATCGCCTTCGTTATCTTCTGAGTGCTTTTTACACCGCCGATTCTGGTTTTTATCTCTTTAAGTGTTGCCAATCTCTTTGTCTAAGATTATAAAATTATTTAACGGTAGATTTGAATCTTTCCGTAAATTCTTTTAAGAATTTATCAAGCTTCTCTGTTATTTCTGCAGTCAGTTCTTTCTTCTCTCTGATGCCTGTTAAGATATCATTGTGAAGGCTTTCACATTGTTCTACAACTTCTCTTTCATATCTTGCAAGTTCGTTTACAGGAACTTCATCCAGATATCCTTTTGATGCAGCGTAGATAATTAATATCTGCTTCTCAACAGGAATCGGAGTATATTGTTTCTGCTTTAAGATCTCTACAAGTCTTTCACCTCTTCTTAACTGCTGAAGTGTAGATTTATCAAGGTCTGAACCGAACTTAGCAAATGCTTCAAGCTCTCTGTACTGAGCTAAGTCAAGACGCAAAGTACCAGCAATCTTTTTCATAGCTTTAATCTGAGCGTTACCACCCACACGTGATACAGAGATACCTACGTTAATAGCAGGTCTTATACCGGCGTTGAAAAGGTTCGGCTCAAGATATATCTGTCCGTCTGTAATCGAAATTACGTTTGTTGGAATATATGCTGATACGTCACCTGCCTGTGTTTCAATAATTGGAAGAGCTGTTAAACTTCCGCCGCCTAAATCAGCAGAAAGCTTTGATGCTCTTTCGAGTAATCTTGAGTGAAGATAGAATACGTCACCAGGATAAGCTTCACGTCCCGGAGGTCTTCTTAAAAGAAGTGAAACCTCTCTGTAAGATGCAGCCTGTTTTGTTAAGTCATCATATACTACCAATGCATGTCTGCCGCTGTCTCTGAAGTACTCGCCGAGTGTTGCACCTGAGTAAGGAGCAATGAACTGAAGCGGAGCAGGATCAGATGCTGTAGCTGAAATGATTGTTGTGTATTCCATCGCGCCTGCTTCTGTTAAGCTCTTCAATACCGATGCTACTGTTGAACCTTTTTGTCCGATAGCAACATAGATACAAAATACATCTTTACCTTTCTGATTGATGATAGCATCGATAGCAACAGCAGTTTTCCCTGTCTGTCTGTCACCGATGATAAGCTCTCTTTGTCCTCTGCCGATTGGAATCATCGCGTCAACAGCTTTAACACCCGTTTGTAACGGTTCTGTTACAGGCTGTCTTTGCATAACGCCAAGCGCTTTTCTTTCAAGAGGAAGGAATTTATCTGTCTTAACTTCACCTTTACCGTCGATAGGCTGGCCAAGCGGATTAATTACACGCCCGAGCATAGCTTCACCAACAGGCATAGATGCGACTCTTCCTGTTCTCTTTACAGTGTCACCTTCTTTTACGAGGGATGAATCACCGAATAAAATACAACCAACGTTATCTTCTTCCAAGTTCAACGCCATACCGAATACACCGTTAGGGAATTCAATCAGCTCACTTGCCATACATTTAGAAAGTCCGTAAACTCTCGCAACACCGTCACCAACGAATAATACTGTTCCTACATCATAGGATTCCATTTCATTCTCAAAACCGGCAAGCTGTTTCCTTAGTATCGCAGAAACTTCATCTGATTTTACCTGTGCCATATATTAAAATTTAAATTTTAAATTAAAAATTAGTTTAACTCTGCATCACCGCTCTTGTAAAGCTTATGGAGCTTTTCAAGCTGTGACTTAATGCTTGCATCAAGAATTGTATCCTTGTAGCTGATCTGGAATCCGCCGATGATATCTTTATCGATCTCAAAAGTCGGATTGCTTTTCAGATTAATAAGCTCGTCAATTTTCTTCTGCATGTTTTCTTTTTCCTTAGCGCTAAGTTCAACTGCTGTTTTAATCTTCACATTCATAATACCAAGACGCTCATTTCTTAATGCAAGATAATCTTCGTAAATAAATTTCAAAAGATTATCTCTTTTTCTCTCAATAAGAAGGTCAATAAATCTCATAGAGACTTCAGAGATTGAATCCCCTAAAATCATCTTTGCGATTTTTTTCTTCTTAAGTTTATTTATTATAGGGCTGGAGAAGAATAAAAGCAAATCGCGTGACTCGTTAAGCATGCTTATAATAAAATCCGCATCTTTCTTAACTTCATCAAGCTTCTTTGTATCTTCTGCTACGCCGTATAAAGCGAGAGTATATCTTCTTAAAATCTTGTAATGCATCAATAATAATTTAGATTCAAAACAATAACATCAATTGTTTCTATTAATTCTTTGAAGGAATCTGATTTAAGAAATCATTGACGATTTTCTTCTGTTTAGTTTCGTCAAGATTTTCTCTTATCACTTTCTCAGCTGTTTTAATAGCAAGGTCTGCGACTTCGCTTCTTAGCTCAGCCAAAGCTGATTCCTTTTCAGTCTGTATATCTCTTTTGGATTGCTCCAGTATCTGCTTTGCCTGTTCATTAGCTTTGTGAACGATATCATCCTTCACTTTGCCTGCAGCTTCTCTTGCTTCGTTGAGAACTTTCATTGACTCTGCATTTGCATCTGCCATTGCTTTTTTGTTCTCTGCAATCATCTGTTCAGCTTCTGCTTTTATTCTTTCAGCGCCTTCGATTGCATCTTTAATTGATTGCTCGCGTGTGTTCAGAGCAGTCAATAAAGGTTTCCATGCAACCTTTTTTAAGAGGATAAGAGTTAAGACAAAGATTATTATAGTCCAGATAATAAGACCCGGATTAACGTCTAATAATCCTGCTTTATGCTCTCCGCCTTCGCTGAATAGCAATACAACAGACCAGTTATATAATAAAGTTAAATAGTGCATGTTCGATTAATTATAAAATTACCTGGCTTTTAAAAAATAAAAACCGGTAAACCTTAAATAAACATCCTGGACCTTTTTTTCTTAAAGCCGAAATCTTAAGATGTAAAATCTTATGATTTTGTTGCTAAAAGAATGCAGATAACAAGACCGAAAAGCGCAACACCTTCTACAAGAGCTGCAGCGATAATCATTGAAGTTCTGATATCACCAACTGCTTCAGGCTGTCTGCCGATTGCTTCTAATGCTGAACCTGCAAGTCTACCGATACCTAAACCGGCACCAATAACTACTAAACCTGCACCGATACCTGCTGCTAAATAAGCTAAATCCATTTGATTTATTCTCCTTTTGTTTTTTTAATTTATTTTTATATAAAAAATTTATTTCAATTAACAATGAACAATTAGTAATTAACAATTTCATCTAAACATAATCATCGAATAACAAACAACGAGTAACGACCATCTGACAACTAGCAACTAACAACCGAGAACTATTAGTGGTCCTGATGCATTGCCATGTTAATGAACAATACAGAAAGCATTGTGAAAATATAAGCCTGCAATAGCGCAACGAAAATCTCTAAGCAATAAATGAACATTGCAAAAGGCACTGCAATAACTGCCCCTGCCCATTTCAAAATAAATACTAAACCTATTAATGATAAAATGATGATTGTTCCCGCAGTGATATTCGCGAATAGACGAATAAGGAGTGAGAACGGTTTTGTAAACAATCCGATGAATTCAACGATAATCATAATCGGAAGAACGAACACTGGAATTCCCGGAGGAACAAGTCCTTTTAAGTATCCGGCAAATCCGTTTTTCTTTACACCCATTACCTGAGTAACTGCAAATGTAACAAGTGCAAGTCCGCCGGTAACGTTCACATTCTTAGTCGGCTGTGCCATGAAAGGAAACATACCGATGAAGTTTGCAAACAGAATGAAAAAGAAAATTGTAAGGAAGAAAGGAAGGAGCTTAAGTCCGTCTTTTCCCATATTCGCAACGACAATGTCATCGCGTACAAAAACTATAAGTGATTCAATTAAATTACCAAGACCTTTAGGAACTTTGTTCTTTGCATTTTTAGATGCAGCAGCTCCCAATACTATAATAAGTAGAACTGATGAACAAATCATCATGAACAGGCTTTTTGTGATTGAGAAGTCAATGGTCATTCCGCCGATGTGCACGGGCGGGAATTTCGGTAAGTGAAGTTTGCCAAGGAAGTAAAAATCTACGTAATCGTGGTCAACAACTTTGCTGATGATATCAAGCTTTGAATTATCTTCTTCGTGCTCCGGATTGGCAGTAGGTGAATGTGTTTCAACTTTTGGATTTTCCGGTGTTCCGGTAGGTGCCTTCTCATGCTGCGAGAAAGCTGAATTAAAATTTAAAACAATAAAACCGATTACAAGTAATACTAAATTTTTCAATTATAAACCCTCTGGATTTTTTAAACTTTTGTTTCTGATTTTTCCTTAAAACTTTTTGTTATAAACTGAAGCTCAAGAATCAGAAATACGATGTAAAACGCAAAAAAACTAATTACAAAAACTAAACGGTCAAACTTAAAAAACTGCAAGCATACGAATATCAGACCTACATTCACAAATATTCTCAGAACCATAGAACCGAGAACCTTATTAATAAACTTCTGAGGCGCAAGGCTCGCATTTTTTACTAAAATAAGCGCGCCTGAGTAAACATTCAGAAAGTTTATTATGAAACTTGTGAAAACTGCTCCCCTCCATTCATTTTTCCCGGAGAAGACCATATATAAAAGAGCTATTGTTAAAAGTGAAACGCTTACTATTACTAAGTGTGCTACAAATTTCTTAAAGCTTTTATCCATCGGTGATGCCGGCTGTTCATTCATCTCATTCATTTTTTGCCGTACTTTGCTTTTCGTGTTGCATCGTCCTCTTTAGTAAGCTTTTGTATCGTGATGAAAAAATTATAGAAGCCTCCGAAAAATCCGAGCATTGTCATTACAAGAGTGAACCACGGGCTAGTACCAAGCCAGTCATCTATTTTCATTCCGAGCCATAAAAAAACGAGTATTACTACTGCAAGTGTTATTCCCAGTCCTGAGTACTGAACATACCGCGAATCAGATTTGATTATCGGTTTGCTTAAAAAATCCTTCAAACCGCCCTTGTTATTGTTGCTTTCCGGGCTATTTTCGGAGTTTTTCGTATTATTGTTTACCTGTTCAGGCGGGATGTCTTCTTGCATTATTGTGATACAAATAAAAGACAAAACCAAAGATAATGATTTTAGAAAATTTAATCAATTTAATAATGCAGGGATAAAGGGGGAAAGGGATTTAATACAAATGCACGAAAGACACGAAATGAATATTCAACAATTTAATGAACTTTGGACTAAATCTTCCAAAGACTGGATTTCTTGCATAGTTAATAATTCATCATTGAAATTATTACCTTTGTAGGGATTAAGAAGTTCTATATTTTTAATAGGGAGCTTAGATTGCACAATTTTATTTAATCTTCTTTCGGCTTCATTTATTTTTGCTCGGTCTAAAGAATGAAAATCTACATTATATTTTCCAAAAGTAATATAAAAAATCTTATAATCAAATTTATGAACATCATTTATTTTATTTCTTACCTGAGAGTGAACTTTATTATGTGAAAAATGATTTCCAATTCTTGTTATTATTGTATTGCAGCCTGCATTATTATCTCCAAGCTTTCCAACATACATGTTCTTTTTTTTATTTGTGCTGTTTTTCGCAACAACAATATACACTCCCCATTCTCTGTTTGTTACATATCCTGGTAATTCAAACTCATGAATTTTTAATCTTGCCATTTCACTTTTTTATATTGGAAAAAATACTGTAATATAAATTTAAATATTCATTATAAAGTGTTTGTATTTCATTTTCAGTCGAAGATTTATTTTCTTTGAAAATGTCCGTTAAAACACTTTTTAAATTTTTCCTACTATTTTCTAAATTCATAAATAAATCATATTCGGATCCATCTATCGGAATTAAAAATTCTTTTACAAAATCATCCCACGTTTTTTTCTGACTTCTATTGTTTCCAACTAAAGATACAAATTCACCATAAGATTTCTCAATGAAAGTTCTAGCTGTAGTCGCAAAAGCTTTGCGATCTTTATTTTCTTTAAGATTAAAATATTCAATCTTTGATTCCTCGAATAACTTTTCACACTTAGGGATATATTTATTTATAAAGTCCAATACTGTTTTATACAAATCATATTTAACAGAATAAACTTGAAAACTTGCTGTACTGTCACTTAGCCATTTTTGGGTATTTGTGTCAGACACAGAAACTGAAGATATACTTGCTAAACTTCCGGTAACGGAAGTTGTTGCTAATGCAGCTATCATACTTGACCTTTCAATTTCTCCATTATCCCAGGAAATTAATTTTGTTAAATCTGAATTAAACCCGCTTATTGAACCACTAACATTTTCATATAATTTTGAATTAAAAAACCATCTAGAATTTTCTGGTGCAGATTCAATTGTCCCTAACATCCAATTAAATGAATCTCCAACTTTTCTTAGCTCTGGAAGTATTTTTTCAATTTTTTCAATTTTTTCTATAGCATGTTTTATATGTTCGTTTGTAACTTGAATTGAACTTTTTAATTCGTCAAACCTAATCTCAAAAAACTTATCAACATCTTCCCCAGTATCATTTATTATACACTTTGAATCTTTTACTAATTCACCTAATGCAATTCTGAATTGCTCTAAAGTTTCAAAATCAAAAATTTGTTTTTCATCATCTATCCTATGAACTTTATAAATATCACCTTCTTTAACTATTCTGAGAATTTCTTGAGAAAGATCATCACTTGGTTTTATTAAGTCCATAAGTATTTTTTTTATAATTTAATGCTTAATTTATTTAATTATTACTCAACATCTTCCCCCATACCTACTAATAGGTAACATCTTCTTTCAATAATAATCCATTCTGATTATATTAGAATGGATTATTTGTATATACCAACTTTACATAATAATCCGTCAAAAACTCATCAAAAAAAGGGAAATTAATTTACTCAAAAATTAAAAACGCATTTTCAAGCTGGAATCAAAGAATGCGAAGCGCAGCGTAGTCCAGCTATAGCGGGGCGACAATAATGCGACTTTTTTCCAATTCATAATTGTAACCTTCCTAACGAGGACGTTAGGAAGCAGGGGTTTTTTATGAATTATTTACAAAGCCATAATTTTCAAAATCGTATTCCAGTTCCTCGTCGTGGCAGGGATTTTATGCTCCTTCTCTATAAATAAATTCGCTCCGCCGCCTGAGCCAACGATATCCGGTCTGGCAACGCAAAAAAAGTTATTATCCAGAGCAGCAATAACTTCCACTGCATATTTTTCGGATAGGAACGGAAGCTTTAGCTTTGTAAACTTCTCCTTCATGAACAGAACATAGAACTTGGGCTTCTCTATTTTTATTTTAGCAAAGGGATTAAGCTTTACAATTTTCTCCAGCTCTTCTTTTGTGCGGATAAAGGCTATAACTTCAAAGCCGAAAGTCTTTAAAATTTCTTTTTCAATTTTTGCTTCAAGCTTTGACGCATCTTTTTCATTCGACTCAAACAAAACATTACCGCTTGCAATGTAAGTCTTAACATTTTTAAATTTCATACCGGTAAACATTTTAGCAAGGTCAACCATTTTTATAATCTTATGTCCGCTGACGTTTATTCCGCGTAGGAAGGCTATATTAGTCATAATTTTCTTTTTTATTAAAATATCTATTAAAAATTGGAATTGAAATCTGTAAAAACAGTTAGAAAATGCAACGTCATTGAGAAAACTGTTTTAGTATTTCATATTTTTTGTTAACTTATTTTCAATAACTAACAAAAAGGAGGAACTTACAAATGAAATTTCTAAAACTTTTTCCCTTAGTAATTTTTTCATTTCTGGTTACAACTTATTCTGCAATGGCGCTGGATGATGTTAAGCCGGGTGCCGTAGATTTTTCCACACTAAATCATAACAGCCAGAGTTTTTCATTCGGAGCTGATGTGTTAGTCGCAGCCTCGGAGCCTGAAGGTCCGATAAGCGGAGTGAAGGCAAGTAACGGAACAATATGGGTTGCCATCAACGATACTACAATTAATTCAGGTAAAGGAATTTTATTTTACAAATCAACTAATTACGGTGATAACTGGTCCCTGCATCCGACTGCAATTCAACCTTCATTTATTGCAGACCAGATTAAAATGTTAAAGGCAGGAGACTCAACTTACTGCTTCTTCAGAATTGGTACAACTATTTACAAATTTAATGTCGGTAACAGTTCTTTTTTTACAATGCCTCAGACTGCAGTAACACAATTTGATATAGTTGCTTCATCTACAAATTCATTATACCTTTATTACTCAAATGCCACTCAGGTTCTAAGAACAGGTTCAATAGACGGTGGTTTTACATGGATAAATAATGGTACGGTTTCAACTGCTATATTACCTACATTAGGTATATCTGCAACGGGTGATACACTCGATGTATTATATAGAGCATCCGGGGGAAACACAACTGCTATTACAAGATTCAGATACAGGGAAACAGGTGCGGGAGTTGTTGCCTTTATGGGCAGCGCAACAGCGGTGCTCGCAGCAGGACCGACAAGAACTCAATATCGTTCGTATAGATGCGGAGCAGTAGAATGGATTATCTATACTGAAGGTGACTCACCAAACACTATACTTTATGGAATTCAAAGCACAGACGGAGGTAATACATACGGAACTCCTCAGCCAATAGCTCAAACATCGGGTATAGATAATATATGGTTTACGGCAGGAATTTCTCCGGACGGTTCATTCAAAGGAATTGATTTATTTTATATGAGAGACAGTTCGGGAACATCGAATGATAAATTATTATATACATACTCAGCAGTTAATTCTTCAAACTTCAATCCGGCACGCGTTCAGATTTCAGATAACCCAGCTGTTATAAGTACACGAAATTATATTCCTTCTGCTATCGAACTTGGGAATTCTAATGTGGGAGTTGTATTTGTTGCACAAAATGGCGGCAACAGAAATGTTTACTGGGATAGATTCGGAACACCTACACGCATTCAACAGAATTCTACGCTTGCAGAAAATTTTGATCTGAAACAAAACTATCCTAATCCATTTAATCCGTCAACAACTATTTCATTCAGCCTGCCAAAGTCAGAGTTCGTATCTTTGAAAGTTTTTGATATAAACGGAAAAGAAGTGGCAGATTTAGTTTCTGATAAATTAAGCGTAGGAAGTTACGATGTAAAGTTTGATGCAGGAAAATTAACATCGGGAGTTTATTTTTATAAGTTAATTACCGGAGAATTTGTAAACACAAAAAAGATGATGCTTATTAAATAATTTATTAAATAATTTATTAAATAATTTATTAAATAATTTATTAAATAATTTATTAAATTCTGCCCGCTGAATAAGCGGGCAGGTATTTTACATTTAATCTTCTTTTGCCTACTCAAAAATGCCATTTTAAAAAATTTGCCAATTCCGTATCTTCAAATTTCTGCAATTTTCCGACAATAATTTGAAGCCAAACCGACTACTCAATGAAAAAAGCCCTTATCTGATACAACATGCGTATAACCCTGTCGACTGGTATCCTTGGGGCGAGGAAGCCTTCGAAGCTGCAAAAACACAACAAAAACCCATATTTTTATCTATAGGATACTCCACCTGCTACTGGTGCCACGTAATGGAACGCGAAGTTTTCGAAAACGAAGAAATCGCAAAGCTCATGAACGACACTTTTATAAATATAAAAGTTGATCGTGAAGAGCGTCCTGATATTGACCGCGTTTACATGACTGCATTGCAGGCATTGACGGGCTCAGGCGGCTGGCCGATGAGTATGTTTCTTACACCTGCTTTAAAACCATTCTATGGAGCAACATATATTCCTCCGAAAGCAAAATACGGCAGAACAGGAATAGAAGATATCATCAATGAAATAGGCAAAGCTTGGTCTGACAAAAAAGAAGATATAATTGTAAGCGGTGATAAAATTTTAGAAGCACTCGCTTCCCACAAGAACAGCAAGCCTGCAGAAGATGCTGCAATTGACATAGGAGTTTTTGTAAAATGTTATGAGCAATGCGTATCAACTTACGATGAGATTTGCGGAGGATTCGGTAAAGGAAATAAATTCCCACGCCCCGTAATTTTCAATTTCCTTCTTGAGTTTTTTTATCATACAAAAAAATCGGAAGCGAAAGATATGGTGACTTATACTCTGAAAAAAATGTATGACGGCGGAGACTACGATCACATCGGCGGCGGATTTCACAGGTACTCGGTTGACTCCCAATGGAGAGTCCCCCACTTTGAAAAAATGCTTTACGACCAGGCGCAGCTGGCTTGTTCATATTTAGATTGCTATACAATTACAAATAAGCCGTTCTTCCTTTATGTTGCTGAAGAGATCTTAAAATATGTAAAAAGTAAACTGACTGACAAAAGCGGAGCGTTTTATTCCGCTGAAGATGCAGAGAGCGCAACTGACCCTGCTTTCCCTAAAGAAAAAGAAGAAGGCGCATTTAACCTATGGGAGAAATCAGAAATAGATGACTTACTCGGAGATGATGCAGATATTTTCAATTATCACTTCGGAATTCTTCCGCATGGAAATACTTTGAACGACCCGCATGAAGTTTTCGGGACTAAAAATGTTTTATACAACGCCTACGATATTCATGATACGGCAAAACATTTCGGACTTGAACCGGAAGAAGTTCTTGAAAGAATTAACAAGAGCATCAAAAAACTTTATGTAGTCCGCGAACAGAGACCGAAGCCGCATCTAGATGATAAAATTTTAACATCATGGAATGCGCTTATGATTTCAGCGTACGCATATGCTTATAAAGTAACGAAGAATAAATCATATTTGGACTCTGCTATAAAAGCAAAGGACTTCATTCAAAAACATCTTTTAAAAGATGACTTTACTTTGCTCCATAGATACAGAGACGGAGAAGCAAGATTCGAAGGAACACTTGAAGATTATTCATACTTTATTAAAGCTCTATTAGATTTATATGAAGCAGGCTTCGATGAAAAAGTTTTGAAGCTAGCAATTGATATCAACAATAAAACAACTGAGTTATTTTATGATGATGAGAACGGCGGATATTATGATGTAAGAGAAAGTGAAACCGATATCGTACTGAAAACGAAAGATACCTATGACGGCGCCGAGCCGGGAGCGAATTCAATTCAGCTGCAAAATATACTTCGTTTATCAGTAATGACAGATGATGCTGAGTTATGGGATATGGCAGAGAAGAGTCTGAAATTATTTTCATCTGATTTCAACAGGATGCCGTTCACATCGCCTCAAATGCTTTGCGCTTTAAATCTATTTTTAAATCCCGTTAAGGAAATTATATTTACAGGTGATTTGAAAGATGAGAAAACAATTTCATTGCTTGAAGAGATTAATAAAAAATATAATCCGAACAAAGTTGTAATACATGCGACTGAAAAACTTTTTGAATCTGCTCCGTATATAACAGATATAATTTCTGATTTTAAGACGCCGAAAGTTTACATCTGCGAAAATTATAAATGTAATCTGCCTGTTGATAAAGTTGAAGATTTAAAACCATTGCTTTAAAAAAATTTTAATACATATTTTATATAATTCATTTTAAGGAGTGAACAAATGATATTTGACATAGACCTAATAAGAAAAGTCTACACTGAATTTAAAAACAAAGTTGATGAAACTAAAAAGATTCTTGGAAGACCGCTGACCTACGCTGAAAAAATTCTTTACTCACACTTATTCAATCCTGTTACACAGGAATATGCGCGCGGAAAAGACTTCGTTGATTTCCGCCCCGACAGAGTTGCTATGCAGGATGCCACTGCACAGATGGCATTACTTCAGTTTATGTCAGGTGGAATACCAAAAGTAGCAGTACCTTCAACTGTGCATTGCGACCATTTAATACAAGCTGAAGTCGGAAGCAAAAATGATTTGCTCAGAGCATTTGATGAGAACAAAGAAGTTTATGATTTCCTTGCAAGTGTATCAAATAAATATGGTCTCGGTTTCTGGAAACCGGGCGCAGGAATTATTCACCAGGTAGTTCTTGAAAATTATGCATTCCCCGGAGGAATGATGATCGGCACAGATTCACATACACCTAATGCTGGCGGACTTGGAATGATTGCAATCGGAGTCGGCGGCGCAGATGCAGTAGACGTAATGTCTGGCATGGCATGGGAATTAAAATTCCCGAAATTCATCGGAGTAAATCTCACAGGCAAACTCAGCGGATGGACATCACCTAAAGATGTTATCTTAAAACTTGCAGGCATCTTAACAGTTAAAGGCGGTACGGGAGCAATCATTGAATATTACGGCGAAGGCGCTGAATCAATTTCATGTACAGGCAAAGGAACAATCTGTAACATGGGCGCGGAAATCGGGGCAACAACTTCCCTCTTCCCATATGATAACAGAATGGCTGATTATTTGAAAGCTACTGAGCGTGAAGAGATTGCAAAACTTGCAGATGAAATAAAAGATTACTTAAGAGCAGACGAAGGAAGTGATTTACATTATGATCAGGTTATTCATATCGACTTATCGGAATTAGAGCCGCATGTTAACGGACCGTTCACTCCCGACCTTGCATGGCCGATTTCGAAATTCAAAGATGCTGTTAAAGAAAATAATTATCCTGAAGAATTGAAAGTTGCTTTGATAGGAAGCTGCACAAATTCTTCCTATGAAGATATGGAACGCTCAGCTTCAGTCGCAAAGCAGGCATTGGAGATTGGTGTTAAAGCAAAATCAGAATTTACAATTACTCCGGGCTCTGAACAAATAAGAGCAACTATCGAACGCGACGGACAATTGGAAACATTTGAGAAAGTCGGCGGAATGGTATTAGCTAATGCATGCGGACCATGTATCGGCCAATGGAAAAGACACGATGTAAAAGAAGGTGAAAGAAATTCTATCATAACTTCTTACAACAGAAATTTCTCAAAAAGAAATGACGGTAACAGCGCAACACATGCCTTCGTTGCATCACCTGAAATTGTTACAGCATTTGCGCTGGCAGGTAACTTAACTTTTAATCCGCTTACCGATACAATTAAAAATGATAAAGGTGAAGATGTAAAATTAAAAACACCTACCGGCAACGAACTTCCTGAGCACGGATTTTTAAAAGGTGAGGCAGGATTTGTTCCACCTGCTTTTGACGGAGCAATGGTTGATGTAATAATTGACCCTGCAAGTACAAGACTTCAGAAGCTGGAAGCATTTGCAGCTCCTGACCTTGATAAAGATTTTGAAAATCTTCCGGTGCTCATCAAAGTAAAAGGTAAGTGTACAACTGACCATATTTCTATGGCAGGCCCATGGCTGAAATACAGAGGACATCTTGATAACATTTCTAATAACATGCTTATCGGTGCAGTAAATTTCTTCAATGATAAATCCAATTATATAAAGAACGCATTATCAAATTCGTACGATGAAGTTCCAAAGGTTGCAAGAGATTATAAATCGCAGGGACTTGGCTGGGTTGTAATAGGTGAAGAAAATTACGGCGAAGGTTCTTCAAGAGAGCATGCGGCTATGGAGCCGAGATTCTTAGGCGGAAGAGCAATCATTGTAAAATCATTTGCAAGAATTCACGAAACAAATTTAAAGAAACAGGGCATGCTTCCGTTAACATTTGCAGACCCTACTGACTACGATAAAATTCTTGAAGACGATAGAATTTCATTGAACGTAAGAGACTTAATTCCGGGAGAAAGAGTAATGATGAGAGTTACACATGCAGACCCGAATGCAGACGTTGATGTGATTATGCTGAACCATACTTTCAATGAAGCGCAGATAAAATGGTTCCTTGCCGGCAGCGCATTGAACTTAATGGCTAAGAAAGAAAATACAGTATTCTAAAATGAGTTCCGTTGAAATTATTTCTTTCAATGAAAATCATTGGCAAAATCGCTGGAACGATATAAAAAGAATTTATGAAGAAGGCATTACAACCGGAATGGCAACGTTTGAAACAAAGTCCCCTTCATGGGAAGAATGGAATAAAAAATATTTACAGATATGCAGATTGGCCGCAGTTTCAGATAATGAAATTTGCGGCTGGACTGCCTTAAGTCCTGTCTCATCAAGAGAAGTTTATAAAGGGGTTTGTGACGAAGCAATTTATGTCTCTGAAAAACACAGAGGCAAAGGAATCGGAAA
Source organism: Bacteroidota bacterium (assembly GCA_018266835.1). Taxonomy (NCBI): domain Bacteria; kingdom Pseudomonadati; phylum Bacteroidota; species Bacteroidota bacterium. The sequence goes on from JAFDZP010000003.1 coordinate 276,972, forward strand.
ACTTTTGCTTCAGGCTTTAATAAAAGAAAGTGAAGCAAACGGCATCTGGACACTCCAGGCAGGAATTTTCTGCGATAACAAATCAAGCATTACACTTCATTTAAAAAACGGTTTCAGGATAGTCGGTACAAGAGAAAAAATTGGTCAATTGAACGGCAAATGGAAAGATACTATCTTGCTGGAGCGAAGAAGTAAAATAATAAATTACATTTGATGAAAAATGATTAACAAACTTAAATTTTTATTAGGTAATTGGAAAGGCGAAGGACATGCTGCCTACCCTACAATTAACTCAGCCGATTATACCGAAGAACTTACTTTTGAAAGCTGCGGTGAGGAAAATAAAATTGAATTTAATCAGAAGACATTATATAAAAATGAAAGCAGACATCTTCATCGTGAGTATGGATTTATTCTTGAAAAAGAAAAAGATGTTTTTACTTTTATAAATGCTCAAAACAACGGCAGAACAGAAGTATTAAAAGGTGTACTTGAAGCTCCAACTAAACTTGTTTTAGACAGTACTCACTACGGAAATGATGAAAGACCTGTTAAGACACGCCGAGAATATTATTTAGAGAAAGGATTGCTTCATTACAAACTTTTTCTTCAGACACAAAACCAGCCTTATCAGCTGCACCTGGAAGCAAAGTTATCGAAGTAACTCATTTATTTTTTCAATCATCCATAATCGGTTTACAATACTTTCATCTGCAATAATTTTCTTTTTAAGTTTATCAAGATTGAAACTGTCAGGCTTTAATTTCAGCTTAGCAAGTTTATCAATGCATCCAACCATCTGCTTAAAAATTTTTCTGTAACGGTCCGAAATAATCGTCTCATTATTATTTATCCAGTGTCTGAACGAATCTATTTTTGAAAACAGCGCTTCAGTCTCGTCTATCTCGTAATAAATTTTCATAAGCAGTGCATCGGTTTCATATTTATAGGATGAATCTTCATTCTTTACTTTGGCAAGACTTTCAATTGCCTTATTATAATTTTTAGAGTCAAAATATAATCTGCCGAAACACAGATTATAATTACTTTCTCTGTGTTCTTCCGGCTGCATATCTTTGAATTTATTAAGAAAATCTTTAGTCCATTCAAATTCACCGCAGTTGCAGCCGACACTCGTTGCTCCGCGATAGACTGACGGTCTTAACAGATTATCTTTATTCCAAATATTATTACTCTCCATCAGTTTATAAATTTCCAGAGCCTTGAATTCATATTCACTGTTTCCTTTCAACGCCTGAGTCCTGCAATAATTTATTAATGCAATTAAGATATCTGTCGCATCTCCGCTGTTAATTTTTTTAAAATTTTTTAAAATAAATTTATATAATGTAATAAAACTTTTTTCGTCATAGTTCTTATACAGCATAGCTGAATAATAATTAAGCATCAGATAACTTTCATTTTTAAAATCATCGAAATTGTTTTCTATTATACCGCATGCTGTTTCAAAATTTTTAGGAGAGTACCCGTAGTTAAAAAATGTACGCTGTTTATTAAGAATTCTGCTTGAATTTTTAAAGAAGAATGAAAGATAAAATTTTAATGATTCATCATTAATTTTTTTCAGAATTTCCTCGGTTTCTTTCGCATCTCCGCTGTTTGCATTGAGATATGCAAATCTTAAATCGTATAATTTTATGTTGTTGTTTATTGCCCACTCATCTGCCGGCTCTTTTCCTTTTTTGTTAATTACTTCTTCGTATTTTTTCTGGAATAAACCATAGTGCCTCTTTGCATTAAATGATGCAAGCTTGTAAAGGTCAGTTCCGTTATCATCTTTTTGTAATAATTCTATCATCATAAATTTTTCAGCAAGCAGTTTCAAATCCGAACAAAAATTTCTTATCCTGCTTTCTACGAATTTTTCTCCCGGATAAATTTTTGCAAATATTTTTTCTTTCGCTAAATCATTATCGGGAAATTCCGGATACAGTGAACTGAGATAATCCAGTAAAACCTTTACATGATTTTGTTTATTAAAATAAGGCGAATCTACAAAGTGAGTGAACCTTGATAATTCATCTTTTGTAAACTTTTTTAATATAAATATTAAGTTTTTGCTGATCATACTATGGTGCAATTTTACACTAAATATGCTAATTCTAATCGATTATATCAATATTTTATATTTAACGAAGGTGCAAATATGTATTTTTTTCTTTGTAATTCTATTATTCAGCTTGATATCTTTGTGCAGTTTCGAGGCAAAGAAAACTAAATTAAATATTCTGGGCGGACAGGTTCTTATCTCTGATAAATTTCGATTGCCTCGAAACACTTGTCTGCCCGTAAAATTTAATAAGGCGTTTTTATGAAAAGTTTATTTTTATTAATATTTATAATCAGCTGCTCTGTTTCCTTTTCCCAGGTAAACACTGCAGGCTCAGGCTGGAGCTGGTATAATCCGGGTCCCATGGGCAATGATGTTTCAAGTTTTTCAATTGCTCCCGACGGTACTCAATACTTATGCGGAACTCACGGCACTCTCATGAAATCAACAGACGGAGGCCTTCATTTTACTCCTATGGGTTCAGTGGGAGAGAGTGAACTGAAGGAAATCAAAGTACTTGAAGGCTCATTAAAAATTATTGTTGTTGGGCAGGACGGCGCAAGATTATCAAATGACGGCGGCGCTCACTGGGTAAGCTACGCTCCTAATTACACTCTCCTCAATACTGTGGCTGTTAAGAATGATAAAATTATATTGGCAGGCGATAACGGAAAAATTATTGCTTCTACAGATAACGGCGCAACCTTCAATCTTACTTATAACAATCCCGTAACTGATTTTAAACGAGTGATTTTTTTAACACAGAACGGACCTGAAGCTATTGCAATTGGGACTAACGGAAAAATTTTTTATAGTAACTTCTGGGGAATGTCATGGATAAACGTAACAAACCCTGGAGGTGGTACGAACTTCAACGGAATTGCTTTTGCCAATGCAAGTACAGGGATGATTGTAGGAGAAAATGCCAAAATATTACGTACTACAGACGGCAGGCAAAACTGGACGCAGCTTGTTGTTTCAATCGGTGTTGACCTTTACGATGTAAGAATGCAGAGTCCTACTAATGCTATTGCATGCGGCGACGGAGGAAAAATATTTCGTACGACTGACGGAGGCGAAAACTGGAGCGAGATATTTTCATCACCAACAGGAAACAGATTAGTCAGTTTTGATTTTTTTAATTCAAATCCGAATATAGGTGCGGTGTGGGGTCAGAAAGGAATTAGTGCAACAACAACGGACGGCGGCGCAACATGGAATGAACCTTTCCAGGAAAGAAAAGAATTTAATTTAATAGCTCCGTTGAATTACCAGAACAGAGATAACTCTTCTGAAGGTGATACTTTAATTGCAGTCGGCAACTCAGGTGCTTTTTGTAAATCAACAAATGCAGGCACCACGTGGATTTCATACAATACAGGAACAACTCTTAACCTGGAAACTGCATACTTTGTTGACTCTCAAACAGGCTGGGCAGTCGGCGGAAAAGAAAGTCCTCTGCAAAGAATAATTCTTAAAACAACAAACGGCGGACTGAACTGGTCAACTCAGTTAACAGCTAATTCAAATAACTTGTATGATATTAAATTTATAAATGCAACTACGGGCTTAGCTGTAGGAAATTTTGGAGTAATTCTTCGCACTACAAATGCAGGCACAAACTGGATAAGTATTACCGGAGTAACATGGACCTTACAGGATGTAAAATTTCTTGATGCAAATAATGTTATTGCAGTCGGAGAAGCAGGAAGAATTTTTAAATCAACAAATGCAGGACTTAACTGGACTCAGGTAAACTCTGGTGGAATTACTTCCATGCAGTACAGTGTAGACTTCACGGATGCAAATACAGGAATCTCAGTCGGCTCTGCAGGAACTATGTACCGCACAACAAATTCCGGAGTAAACTGGACTCTTCTTCCTTCTGTAACACAAAACACGCTCAATGGAATTTATTTTGTAAACAGTTTAACCGGATACGTCTGCGGAACGAACTTGGGCAATGACTGCTCAGTTTTGAAAACAACAAACGGCGGTCTTAACTGGGCAAGACAGAATACCGGAACAAGTAATATTTTAAATTCAGTTTACTTCTCAGACGCTAACACAGGATTTGTTGTGGGAGAAGCAGGGACAATTCTTAAAACAACAAACGGCGGCGCTTCAGTTGTCGGCATTCATAACTTATCAGCTGAACTTCCAAAGACACATTATCTTTCACAGAATTATCCGAACCCGTTTAATCCTGTTACAAAAATAAAATTCGAATTGCCAAAAAATTCTTTCGTAAAGATTATTGTTTATGATATTTCAGGAAAAGAAATTGAAACGCTGGTTAATGAAAATTTAAAGGCAGGATATTATGAAACAGATTTTAACGGAAGTAATCGCTCAAGCGGAATTTATTTTTATAAACTAATCACAAATGATTTTATAGAGACAAAGAAAATGATTTTAGTAAAATAAAAAAAAGACCTGATCCCGCATTTGCAGGATCAGGTCTGAATTTTTGATATCTATCTAATTAGAACAGTCTACTAATTCGGCACCTTTGTATCCTTATTAATAATTATCTCAGGCTTGCCTGCTTCTCTTAATTTTTTATTAAGATTGTTCAATGGCTCCTTGAATAATTTATCTGCTGCTTCTTTAGATAAGTTCAGCTCGTACAATAAGCCGTCATATCTTTGCATAATAGATTCAGTCGGCTTGCCGTTGTAGAAAAGTATCGTCGTAAACACGTCGCTCACTTTTGAACGCAGCTGCTCTTCACCTATAATTCCCGTACCTTCTTTAGTTTCAGTCAGTTTCTTTCTTTCAACTTCAACTTTATCTAAGAAGTCAGCAAGGTCATTTTTCAATGCGCTGTTTTCATCAACTACTTTTTGTCTGTCCTTAACATCATCACCCACACTTTTCAGCTTATCAACTAAGTTTGCCAAATCCTCTGACATCTTATAAGTATCCATCAGATATTTTCTTCTTAAATCTCTATCCTCTTGCGAGTGCACTGATTTCGGGTCAGCTTTTATTTCAATCGTTCCCTCAACCGTTTTATCTCCCTTTATCAATTTTACTTTATATACTCCCGGCAATACTTCAGGACCGTTGAATCCGCCGAAATCAAGTCTCGCTCCCTGCGCAACTTTTGGCGGCTTCATTCTCATATCCCAGTATACTTTATTAAGTCCTTTTCTTTTTGAGCCCGGTATAGTCTGCAGCACTTCGCCTTTATCATCAAGTATCTGAACCTTAACATCTTCAGTCATAGGTCTTTCTTTCAGATAATATAATATTAACGCATCGCCGTTTGGATTCGGTCCGTTGAAATTTCCTCCCTGTACAGGAAACGAACCGCCTACGTTATCATCTACCCAGATAGTCGGTCTGGTCGGAATTAACGCCATTTCCGATTCCAGTATCTTCGATGTTAAATTTCTTATTCCCGTTAAGTCGTCAATTATAATCACTCCTCTTCCGTGAGTTGCAAGTACTAAATCATTGGTAACAGGATGAATTGCAATATCTTTCACAGGTGTATTAGGAATTTTCGAATTCATCTGCACCCAGTCAAGACCCCCGTTAATGCTCATGAATAAACCGAACTCTGTTCCCACGAACAATAAATTCTTATTCACTAAATCTTCTTTTACTCTGTGTGCAAATCCTTTTATATCACTTGTAGAAATTTTTGTCCATGTCTTTCCTAAATCACTCGTCTTGTACACATAGGTATTCATATCTCCCATTGCGTGTCCATCAACAGTAATGTAAACTACTTTCTTATCGTATCTGCTTGGCTCAATGCTTGAGATACACAAGTATCTCGGCAAGCCGCTTATATTAGTTGTTACGTTGTTCCATGTTTTTCCTTCGTTGTTTGATATTTGTAAGTTACCGTCATCTGTCCCTACAAATATTAAATCCTTATCTATCGGCGACTCCGCTATAGTAAATATCGTGCAATGGTTTTCCGCAGATGAGTTATCCACACTCAGTCCGCCCGATTCCTCCTGCTTCAGCTTTTCAGGGTCGTTCGTTGTTAAGTCTCCCGAAATCCTATCCCAGCTATCGCCTTTATTTGTTGAGCGGAATAAAAACTGCGCGCCCATATACAATACGCCGGGATTGCTGAACGGCATGTATATCGGAGTGTTCCAATTGAACCTCAATTTCTTTTCACCCTTCAGCGGCTGTGGTCTTATATCTTTATTTTCGTTCGTGCCTCTGTTAAGTCTGTTTATGTTACCGCCCTGCGATTCCCAGTAAACAATATTCTTATCCGTGTAATCCGGCTGAACCCAGAACCCGTCGCCAAAGCCCACTGCATTCCACATCTTGCCTTGCACTCCGCCCGGAGCGCTTGATGGTCCTACCCATGATCCGTTATCCTGCAAGCCGCCATAAATATTGTACGGCTCCTGCATGTCCAGCGCAACGTGATAGTACTGCGCAAGCGGAAGATTATTTAAAAACATCCAATTGTTGCCTTTATCAAACGACATATATACTCCGCCATCCGTACCAAGTAACATATGCGATGAGTTGTTCGGGTCTATCCATAACGCATGCAAGTCTGAGTGTACCCATCCGCCTTCATTAGATGCATCGAACCACGATTCACCTGCATCATCACTGATTGATAAATTGAACGCAGGTCTGTAAAGTCTGTTTGCATTTGTAGGGTCAACCTTCAATACTGAGAAATAAAAAGGACGCGCTGTTACATTCGATGACGAACTTTTCTTCGTCCATGTATCTCCGCCGTCAGTTGATTTGAACAGCGCAGTTGCCTTCGCCTCTGCTATTGCATAAATTATTTTTGAATCCTGCGGCGACATTGATAAAATTATTCGCCCCAGTATTCCGTCTGTAAATCCCTTATCTATTCTGTTCCATGTTGCGCCCCCGTCTGTGCTTTTATAAAGTCCGCTTCCCTGTCCGCCTGAGTTGAACGCCCAAGGCTTTCTTCTGAACTCCCACATCGATGCATAAATTATGTTCGGGTCTTTCGGGTCTATCATTACATCTGCGCATCCCGTCTTATCATCTATGTATAAAACCTTGTCCCATGTCACTCCCCCGTTAACGGTTTTGTAAAGTCCTCTGTCGGGTGAGTCTCCCCATAGCGCTCCGGGAGCAGCTACGTAAACTATATCTGAGTTGCTCGGGTCAATCTGTATTTTACTTATATGCTCCGTGCCTTCAAGTCCCATCTTCTTCCAGCTTTCTCCGCCGTCCATCGATTTGTATATTCCTTCGCCGACCGATACGCTGTTACGCATATTCGATTCGCCCGTTCCTACCCAGATTGTATCAGGATGCTTCTGGTCAATTCTTATATCGCCGATTGACTGAGTGTATTTATCAAAGACGGGCTTCCACAGCGTTCCGCCTGTGATAGATTTCCACACGCCGCCTGCCGCTGCGCCAACGTAAATTATCCGCGCGTCTTTATTGACGGCATCTATTGAAGTCACTCTTCCGCTCATTACCGTGGGACCGATGTTGCGCCCTTCGTACATTCCGAACGTTGAAGATGTAACTTTGACAGGTGTCTGTGCCTGTGCCTGACCAAAGGAAAATGGTAAAACTGAAATGAAAAGAAGAAGTACAGAGAGAACTCTTTGCATATAAATTGAGGTTTGTTATTAGATTTTAATTTATACGTAAAATATCTTAAAAGAGTTAGAAAAGGGAGAGAAAAAAAGATGCAAATTATTTTTTTAAAATAGTCAACTAATTTATTTACTTACTTGATATTACAATTGATTATATTGAGATTATTTTTTACGTTATTTGGGCACATCTTTTATTAAAAACTTTTGGGAGAAAGTTTTTTCAACATCAATCTACATACTTTGAAGATTCCAGTATCAGATAAATGACACATCAGGCACAATTGAAAATAATGAATAATATACAATTATTTAAAAATTACCGCTAAAAAACTTCATCGAACTTTTAAATAATGCATTCTCAATCTAAATTATTCCTGATAAAAGATTATGCAAACACAATTGAATAAAACAAAGGTATTACTTGTTTTGGTGATTCTGTTTATGACATTCAGTAACTGTTTTTCACAAATTAAAACAGGCTCCATCAAAGGCACTGTAGTTGATGAAAAAGGTGTTCCGGTATCTGACTGTAAGGTAAGATTGTTAAGTTTTTCAGAAATGAAGGTACTTGAAACAATAGTAACAGACAGTACCGGGAAATATTTTTTTACAAATCTCGTTACAGGCAGATATAATATCCGAATCACCAACAAAGAAAAAAAAATCAGCAATAATTTTGATGTTACAATACAGGACTCATTATTAAATATAAATACGGATTCTGCTGTCTCTCCCAAAACTGCGGACAAAATTAATACAACCGAACAAATTGATGTAACATCCGAAAAACAGGTATATGAAATGTTTGTGGATAAGAACGTATACAACGTAAGCCATGATAACTCACTAAAAGGAATGAATGTCATAGACGCTTTAAAGAAAACACCGTTTGTCTCCGTGGAAAATATGTCAATTTTGCTTAAAGCCAATCCTAACATAAAATTTAAATTAAATGATTCACCGGTAAATATTTCAGGAGAGCAGTTGTATCAGTTTTTACTTAGTATGCCGGCGGAAAATGTTCTAGCTATAGAAGTTTATACAAATCCCGGAGTGAAGCAAAGCTCAGAAGGGACAGGCGGAATAATAAATATTGTTTTAAAAAAAGAAGAAGAAATTCCGGAAAACAAAAATATTAATGCCGGGACATACTATTACTCTACAAACAGTTATAACGGATTTTTAGGACTGGGAATTAACGAGAAAAATTATGATGCATCTTTGTTTTACAACTACAGCCGCTTTAATAACAGTTCAAATTTCGACAGGAAAAAAATAATCTATAACCCTCAGTATTCTGAAATTTTTCAGTCAGGCATCACTCCTTCACCCAGTAGTACTCATTACATAACTTTGAATGCTGATAAGTCTGTCCTTAAAAAAGGCAACATTAATTTTATGGGAACATTTTTATCGAATACTTCGAACTCTGACAGAACAGGTCAAAGCTCCTATTATGATATATTGGGAAACCAAACAAACAAATATAGCAGTGAAAACAACAGCGATACAAAATTTACCAGCCTGGAATTAACTTCCGGACTAACTACAAAAATTGCAAATGAAAAAAATAATCTGAATGTAACTGCTTCTTATAAAACTGATAATATCCGGAATGATTTTTCCGGAAAGCAAATCTATGAGCCTGTTTATAACAGAAAAGATTACATGATTAAATCCGGTTTTCAACAAGATCTGAAAAATTTTTATTTCAAACCTGAATTTTCAACAAAATTTTCCAAGACTTTAACTTTTAATACCGGAGGTGAATTTTCCGGATTTAAAAATAAAAACGAAAATAATGTGTTAAATTTTGACACGACTACTAATCAATTTTATTATGATAATAACTTATCAAATAACTTTGAATATAACAGAAACATTTATTCAGCATATCTGGAAACGATTGCCAATTTTTCTAATTTAAGTTTAAGTGCCGGCTTAAGGATGGAAAAAACAAATTCGGACGGGAATCTTGTCGGAACAGGAAACAGTTTTGAAAACAATTACACTGACTTTTTCCCTGCGTTTTCATTGCTAAAAACAATCAACCCTAATAATTCTATCAGGGTCTCATATAGTAAGCGTCTAAACAGACCTGAGGCATTTTATTTAAACCCATTTGTAAATAAAAATAATGTTACTCTCACTGTATCGACAGGTAATCCATACTTATCACCCGAATATTCTCATACTGTGGAATTGAGTTATATAAATTCAACGGGTGGAATAAATATAAATCCAACTGTATTCTTCAAAGCTACAAACAATGTGATAGCTTATGTTAAATCCATAATAGATTCTAATATCACTTTTTCAACTTATAAAAATTTAAATAAAACTAATTCATACGGAATAGACCTGAGTATATCAGGGCTATTTTTTAAACGGGCGTACCTTAATGGAGGAATAAGTTATTACAAGTCGGATTTGTCAGGAGATGTAAATAGTGATATCAACGGAAATTCCATAAGCACATTAAAAGCTAATTGCTCCATCAGTATTCCTGTAACTCTTATTTTATCACTTGATTTATATTACCTGTATCAGGGTAAAAAATTGAAACCCCAGGGTTATACCGAGCCATATCAATTTTTAAACGCAGGTATTTCATTAAGGTTAATGGATAGTAAGCTTAATATCAGATTATCAGCAAACGATATTTTTAATTCTCAAAGACTTAAAGCAATATCTGATTATGAAGATTCGTATGAGGAATCTCTTAATAAACAAAACTCACAATCAATTATGCTGGGAATTAATTTTATGTGGGGTAAGATTGATAATAAAAAAAGCAAGGAACCAAAGTCTAAAAAAACAAAAATACCTGATACAGATTTAAAAGAATCATACTAAACCGTTTTTCCCCCCATTGTTGGTCTCTTGACCAACAACCACAATGCTAGAATGATGTTGATGAAAATCCCGCTCCCGCCTTTGGCGGGACAAGTTCCGGGGGACAGGCTACCAACAGCGGCGACTTGGTATCCCCCAAAAACGACCATTAAAAATTTGAGTGAAGAAAATTAACGAGTAAATCGAAAAAGCGGAAAAGCTGTCTGAGCGAAGCGAGTTTTTTTCGCCCGCATCCACTCCCTCGTTCCGATGCTCCCGCTTCGGAACGTAAAGCAAATTTTTACTTGGTCTTGACTGGGTACCTGTCCCGCAGTTTTTTTGCGAGAGTTCTTTTTGGTTCAAGCTAAAAAGAACAATCCACCTAGGCGGATGAGATGAAATGCGTTCCGAAGCTGGAGCATCGGAACGAGATATGTCAGTAATTGATTATTGGATTCCAGCATTCTAGGTAAGGAGAGTAACAAATTGTATTACTTTCCCTTCTACTCCGTCCCAAACTCCTGTTTGGGACGGAACGTGACATTGAAACTCCGTTTCAATGCAAAACAGAGTTTTGCGGACAATGCCTTCCCAAACTGGAGTTTGGGAAGGAGTACTAAGTATTTTCTATTCCCTTTCCCTCACTCTATCTTCACACTTGCATAAACAACAAGCAAAGTTCTCCACTTCTTTTATCATTTAATGGAGAATTTTTTTCTACTATCTTATATAAGATTGAATAAAATCATATGCAGAAGCTTATATTAATTTTAGTTTTTGTAATTTCATTTCAGACTTTGCAGGCTCAGAACGGGTTTATAAATCCGTTCAAGATCGGAAATTATTATGAATATCTGTATAAAGAATCTGAATTTTTAGAATACAGATTCAAAGCAAAAATTACAAAGGATACTATAATAAACGGAAAGAAATTTTACACAATGAACTTCTATGATGAGCCTGGAATGGGAAATTACAGCGTTAACTTCAGATTAGATACAACAACTTTAAATATATACGGACCCGGCGGGTTGTGTCCGGATAGCACTGGCTTCAATTTACTTGGCGGTTTTAGGTTACCGGTTGGTTACACCTGGGATAGCTGCCGCCCGGGATATTTCAGAAGTAAAATTGCAGATACTGCAACAGACTATGATATTTTCAATACCGGAATTCCCCTGAAAGTATTCAGCAGATTAGATACAATGGCAGGAGCAGTCGATGGTATTTACAAAACATACTTTACAGAAATGTTCGGTTATTTTTATTTTTTTAGTGACCATGGGGGAATATTTGAAGGGCAAGGTTATCAGAAATTTTTAAAGGGAGCCGTAATAAACGGAGTAACTTACGGTGAAATACTATCGGATATCAATCAGATATCGAATGAAATTCCTTCGGGATATGAGCTGAAGCAGAATTATCCGAACCCGTTTAATCCCTCAACGGTGATTTAGTTTGCGATACCTAAAAAACAGAATGTAAAAATTTCTGTTTTCAATTCCTTAGGGCAGCAGGTAAATGTACTGGTAAATGAAGTTAAGGATGCAGGAAAGTATCAGTATGTTTTCAGCGGAAAAAATTTACCAAGCGGAATTTATTTTTACAGGATTGAGACGAAAGATTTCAGCGAAACAAAAAGAATGGTGCTGGTAAAATAATTTTAGAAAATTTTTTTATTTAGAAAGACCTGACAGGTTTTTAATCCTGTCAGGTCATTTACAAAAAAATTGTCATTAAAATAAAGTCAGCCTGTCCTGCTTTAGCGGGTGGCTTTCGCCCCGATTAAAAAAACATATATACTCAATACTCACTACATAATACACAATACTCAAAAGGCTTTCGCCCCGATATTAAAACACAATACTCAATACTAACTACTTTATACTCACTACCAAAAAGAGCCCTTCGCCAAAAATTCCAAAAATTTTCAAAAGTTCATTTTTGACTCAAAAAACATCCGATTTTGAAAAATTATTTATATGTTAAAACAATAGATTAAAATCGACTTTACATAATCTTGAAATAAATCGATGTTTTAACTATAATTTATTTTCACCATCAAAATTTTCGCGTAACTTTTGCGATTTTGAGCTAAAATCCTACTTTTTTTCCGGCATTGAGTAATCCGCGTCTTCAGTCGCTACGTTGAGTTCCATCTTCTCAATTACTGCCTTTTGTGATGCTCCCATAGGAGATTCAGGCGCGTGGATTTCAACTGACCATGGGTATAAAAAGCCATCTGTAGCCTTGTAATTGCCATAAATAAAGTCCATCGAGACTTCCTTCTCGCCCATCTTGCGTTTGGTGGATTCCTTCAGAAGCAGGTAGCTGGTCGCATCGAAGAAGTAGTAGTTCACGTCGCCGTCCTTGTTGGTCAGCTTTATTTTATAGACGTCTGTCCCTTCCATATCCTCTTTGCCAACGAACTCAACCGTTGCGCCTTTATCTTTGTAATTTACGATTGTACCCTCTAAATCCGCGTTATTTGCAAGGTATTTGGCATCAATGTCAGGCATTTTTTCCGGCTCTCTTGAACCCTGGAACGGATTAAGCATCCAGCCCATTGTGCCGTCGTAAGCCTGAATCATCGTCATGCCCTGAATCTGCATTTCCATCTTAATTTTGGAAGGTCTTTTGTAGATACGGGTAAAATTGATATCCATGCTTCCTGCGCTGAACTTGCCCGTCATTTTAGCGGTCTTAATGGAGTTGATCTTATCCATTCCGCCGATGGCAGTTACATAATTATTGATTACTTCATCTGCAGTCTGGGCAAACGAGTTTGAAACGAAGAATGCCAGTAAAATGGCAAGAATTGATTTATACATTAAGTTTAGTTTAAGGTTAATAGATTATACTCTTTATTGTTCAAAATGTTACTGATTATTTTCTGTTGATTTCGGCAGTTCGGCCGTTTCGTATTCATCAAGTTTATCCAGCATAAGATTTACATATCCTTCAGGTTCGTTGCGGAACATCTTTGCAAACTTTGCCCCTATTACAATCTGCTCATAGGTATATGAAAACTTATAGTGCACCTGCTGATTTATGGTTTCATCATAGGATTTAAACAGTACCAGGATTTCCATTGAAGAGTTTTTAAAGTCCTCAATCTCTTTGGAAAAGAACGGGCTGTCTTCATCAATCGGATGCACGATGTTCCAGCTTAAAGCAAGCATGTTAATCATGTGGCGCTCGAGTTTAAGGTTATCAAATCCACGGGTAATGTTGCCGTTCTCATCAAATTTATTGTAGCTCATAAATGCCTGAACTTCAGCTTCAATCAACTGGCTGTGCCGCGCATTTGCAATACGGAAAATAAGAGCAGTGATATCCCTGTACGGAGATATTAAACAGTTTTTACTCGTAAGAAGTTTAACATTCGGTCTTGAAAATCTGGCATAAAGTAAACCGGTTATAATGGCAAAAACAAGCAAGCCCAGCAGTGATTCTATAGCAGCAATAATATTCATCCACCATCCGGAAGGAGCTAAATGCCCATAGCCGACAGTAGTAATTGTCTGAACTGAGAAGAAGAAGCAGTCACGGTATTTTTCAATAAGGGTTATGCCTTCTGCTCCGCGGAGGTTTTCATGTCCGATTATATAATAAAGCGTTGCAAATATGAAGTTCTCAATTATATAGAATAGAAGGATGTACGTATTGAACTTTGACCAGGAAATAGTCAGGAGATTTTGATAGAAATGGAAACGTTCTTTGAAAGAGAGACCGGTGCGTTTAAGATTAAACGAGCCGTCGGAATTTAAGAGACGCTGATTTGGATTTATGGCGTTTGTGCCTAAGCCAAGGTCTTTAAAATCTTCTTCTCTGGGTAACGGTTTGGATTTCGGAGAGCGTTTTATTCCTAACAATGATAATTGAGTTTTATCTAAAATACTCAAAAAAAGCGTTCTAAAAAATAACTATCTTAAAGGTTAACATTATCTTTTGGTAGTTATCGAATTCGATATCATCTATGACATTATCCCCTCTCACAAATTCATATCTGATGCCGGCGCTGTTTTTGCCGTCGTTGATAAAGTAATATGTAAGGTTTGTGCGGAAGAAATTAAAATACTTTTTATGGGATAAATCACGTTCAAACTTGGTACCAAAATGATAATCAACATTTATATCAAACATATCTCTTTTTTCACGGAGGAAATATATACTCCAGTCTAATTTAATCTGGGCAGATGAACTCTGCGCAAAATCGGATAGTTCATCATTTATTTTTTTTGTATAGTCGAATCCCAATGCAAAATTATTTCTGTATTTGAGAACATTTTCTATTATTGAAAGACGTGAGCCGCCGGGTATGATAGCTCTGAGAAAAATATTTTTAATAGAGGGAAAATATGGATTGATATAAAGAGTAGCAGAATAAGTATTAAATTTTTTACTGACGAAATCGCGCTTATATCTCAGGTCGAGAAAGTTATCCAGAAGAAAATTTTTAGAGGAATCGGAGATAATGGAATTTAACAATAAGCCGACTCTGTAGTTATCTCGTTTTGTTTTTCTGAAAGTGTTTTTCTCTACTTCTACATAGGGCAGAACAGAATAGGTTCTTTTTTGATTTAATTTCAGATTATAACCAACTGAAGTATGAAGATTAAAATATGTTGCTCCTGTATCCGGAATATGAATATAGAACTCTGCAGGACTAAAGGAGTTATCACTGAAAGATCTTACAATATTTAATCCGGGCTGAACGTTATCAGACACAATCTGAGCTTTGAGCGGGATTGCAAAAAGAAGTAGTACAAATAAAAAAAGTTTGACTTTCATAGATAAGGAAAGTCAAACTTAGGGAAAAAATAATCTACTAAAAATGTGAAAATCAGAACTTTATGACAATGTATTTTTATCAAAAAGCGGGGAATTGTAATTTTGTAACTAAAGATATCTTTATATACTTATCATAATTTTTATTTTCTAACAAATTCTGACCTTTAACAAAATTTATTGCAACACCAAATTTACTTTCTTCCACTTTTAAGAAATAGAATGCTAGATTCATTTTCAAAAAATTATAATATTTTATTAATAGATAATCATAGTCAAATTTTTTACCAAATGAATAGCTTACATCTAAAGCCACTTCTAAATTTTTATTGATTAAATAAACAAGACCTGGATTTAAATTTGCAAAAATGGTTGTATAATTTTCAAATTGTGGATTGTTATTGTTAGGTTGAAAATTAATACCGATAGAACTTCTGTTATAATATTTTAAATTGGCTATACCTAAAACAAATTCTGGTACAATGGTACTTGGTAAAATCCAATCCAAATACCAAATTCCAAAATTTATATCAGGGTTTATTATGTAAGTAAGAGAAAAAGCATCATTGTTTTTATCTATGTTGTCTTTAATTAAGCTTGAAATTAATGAATTTCTAAAACTTTGACTTTTATTGTCAGAAGTGTAAATATCAAAAAAATTAAATCCTAAATTTACTCCTATCTTATTTTTATCAAGTGGTGTTTTCTTATCAGTTGTATGCTCAAACTGCATAAATCCAAGTAAGCTAACATCTTTCAAAATTAAGAAATTTTTAGCTCTAGGAGATTCAGAAAAAAAATTGTATCCAATTGAAAGCAGAAGATTGCCTTGTACATTACCAGTATCCGGAACACTAACAATAACATCAGCAGGGGTTAAAACATTATCTGTAAAATTTTTTGCAATATAAATTCCGTTTTTAGGTAATTTAGAGGTTAAATCCTGTGCTATTGAGGTATTTAAAATTAATAAGCCCGCATATAAAAATATTAATTTCATCTTAATCCCCTAAATTTTTAAGTATTGCCATTATTAAAGAATCTACATTTTTATATTTTGTATCAACAATTTCTTGGGGATTTTTTGATCCTTTAAGTTCTAAATACTGAGCTATAACTTCATTCATAAATCTTCTATATGTAGGGTTATTCATTATTGATGAAAATGAAGTTTTACGATCAATATCATTATCGTTTGTCCAATCTTTCACCAAGTTTATAATGTCATTTGAAATCGTTTTTTCATTATTATAATCGTTTAAACTTTTGTTAAAAATTTTTAAGATAACATTTAATTCTTCTTTATCAGGCCCTTTATTTCCGGCAGATTCCAAGTCATGTTCTACATTGAAATACCAATTTATTAAATCTATAAGAATTGTAATTTGCTTTACTTCAAATGTTAAATTCATTGTTTCGATATTAGTTTTTGAAAGAAGCATAAGGATTTCCGAATTAACAAATTCAGATATCTTTGTTATACTAGTATCTTTTTTCTGATTACTATCTAACTCGGAGAACAATTTTTGTTTTTTTGTTTCTGATGATGACTTTGATCCTCTATTACACCCCCAAAAAATTATAATGATAATTAATGCAAGAAAATATAATATGATAGCCCTATTACTTTTTAGCATAACTAATTAATTTTTAATTTTCAAAATTCATCATTTCCATAAAAAATATAATTGTATATTTACATCATTTCCAAATAATATAAGATTTTTAAAATAATATTTTTTAACGTAACCCCAACACCAATCCGCTCCGAAGCCAAGCTTACTCTCCGGAGCGTTTTATGGTTTTTCAATAGGGGAAGAAATGGCGATTCTTCCGGGCAGTGAAACTTATGATTGATTATTTTTTATTGATATGCTTGATTGATACAATTATACATCAATCATATTATCTCTGCCGAGAAAAAAATTCGTTATTGTTGGTAAGTATTTATTGCTTTAAGTAAATTTTGGCTTATATAAGTTGATTTTTTATTTATTTTTGCGGATTTTAAAATAAGTTTATTGAATAATCTGTTGGCAAAACCACTTTGCCCGAATATTATGGATTTTCGCAGCAATATTACTAAACTCTTACAACCCCTCACAAAAGAAGAAATTCACGGCCTTAAGAAATTTATTTCCTCCCCTTACTTTAATACAAATAAAAATATTTCAGATATTTTTGATGAACTGATAAAATTCCACCCGAAGTTTGAAAGCAAAAATCTTAATAAGGAATACATATACTCAAAGGTTTTTAAAGGTAAGCCGTTCAATGATTCAAACATGAGATGGATACTCAGCGAGATAACTCATCTTACTGAAAATTATTTTGCCCAGAAGAGATTTGACAACAATAAACTGCTTAAGGAATTTTATATATCGGAAGAATTTGTAAACAGAATGGATGAAGGCAGATTAAAAAAATCTGTGAATGCAATGAAAGCGGAACTTAAGAATGCTCCTGACAAAGACTATATGTATTTTTTTTATAAATATTTATGCCAGTCTAATGAACTGAATGAAGTATCTCTTTTTAAAAAAGACAAGAAGGCTAAGGAGATGGATTTATTTTTTGACATCTATCTGAAATCTTTTGTAAGCTATATAAATCATTTTATAATCGGAATAACTTTTGATTATCTCACAGCAACTTCTCTTGCATCTAAATATTTAAAGAACGGTATCAGCAAAAAAATAAATGAACTAGTAAAGCTTTTTAATTTCGAAAAGATTGCCGAATTTATGGAAGAAAAAAATGAGGACGCAGAGCAGATACGAGCTACTGTGAATATGCTAAATATGCATTTGTATCCTGATAACGATTCACTCTATGAAGATTTTAAAAATTACATTGTAAAAAATGAGAGGGGCATTGGCACAGAAGAGCTTTCCGGATTTTATCACCAGCTTGTTTCGTATTTAAGGATAAAGATAATCAGGTCAAAAAATAAAAATTATTTTCGCAATGAACTGTATATGATATCGGATTATCTTTTTAAAAATAATCTGCATTTCAATCAACGGACACAATCGTTAAATCAGGTTCTATATAAACTAACATTGTTAAATACTCTTGAGCTGGAAAAAACAGAAGAAGCAGAAAAGTTTATAATGAAATACTCAGAAGAGATTTCTGAAAATCATAAGGATGACGCCAAAAATTTCAGCAACGCATATCTGAGTTTTTATAAAAAGGATTTTGATAAGGCTTTGGACTTTATGAATGAGACTAAAGCAAATTTTTTCTTCACTGATCAAAAAATTCTTAAAATTGCGTGCTTTACAGAAATGGCGTATAAAGATGAATGCGCTAACGAAGTAAAGTCGTTCAAAAAATATCTGAAGACGAGTAAATTCTTATCTGCCGAAACAAAAGCAACATATAATAAATTTTTATTTTTCATTCCATATCTATGCCGCTCAGGCAAAGGGAAAAACTTCTTATCTAAAAAGAAATTATTGGAAAACTTACAGGATGTGAATGCAATTTATCTTACCAGCTGGTTAAAGAGCAAAATAGACGGGCTGTAATAAATACAGCCCGTGTAGAGATTTATTCTTCCGGATAAGTCATTATCAGATTTCCTTTATCATCATAAACAAAAATCCACGGAACACCATCTACATCAACTCTAACATAAGTATAATCTGATCGATTGGAAATTGCTTCAGAAGTGGTTTGAGAAGCATGAATTGTAGTGCAAAATAGGCCGGCAATGAAGAAGCTCAATGCAAGCAGACAGGCTAAGAAAAATGATTTGAGTTTCATTTTTATCTCCTTAGGGGTTTGATTTTAACACAAGCAAAATGCCTGTGAAAATCAGCCTGCCCAGCTCGCCATCGATATTAATATAAAGTTAAATTAGTTTTATAATTCTCCTATTAAATTAGCAAAATAATTGAAATGTTAGCTTTATAAAAAAAGCATAATATTCCAAACAATTAAAATTACAAAAGTAATTTTAACTTTGATTTTAAGAAAACTATATATTGTGATTAAAAAAAGAGAAAAAAAAATACTCCATCCGAAAAAGTATTAAAAAGATGGAGTATTTTAACGAGGTGAGATTTTAGCTATGAGAAACTTGTTTGGTAAACGGGAGAAAAAATTCTAGGGGGGCTATCATTTACTTCTCCCAAATTTGAACTTAAAAGTCTAATGAACCTTTATAGTTCAAAACCTCCCCCGAAAAAACTAAAAAAAACGAGGGAGCGTTTTGATTCACCATTATTAATTCAATTAATTAAAACAATTTTTAAAGAACATTAAAAAACTAGTTACCTCCGTGGTGTCCACCACAGGATTCAGGGTAAGTATCAATCAATTTTCCGGCTTCATCAAAAACGAAAATAAATAAAACTCCATCAATCCAAATCTTTTCATATGTATATTCTTCACCGGAAGTTACTTCTATAGATACCGGTTCAGCTGCAATAGCGTTAACCGAAATAGGAGCTAAAAATCCTATTAAAAAACAAATTATTAAAAAACCTTTTAAAAATACTTTTCTCATAAGTATAGGACTAAAATTTACTACTACTAAAATCTATTACAAATATTATGATTCTATTATTAATATGCAAAGAATAATTTTTAGTATTTCCGCATTATTTAAAAGTCTACACGAAGAATATTCTTTATTTTTGGTTATTTTATTGATATTTTTAGTGTAATATTTAAGCAATTTTCCGCTAACTTCAGCTAATATGGATTTAAGAGAGCATAACGTAATACTTATATTAAAATCTTTTTCACCGGTAGAAGTAAGAAGTTTTAAAAACTTTATTATTTCACCTATATATAATAATCTGAAAAAGATAAATCAATTATACAATGTAATTAAAAAGTTTGCCCCTAATTACAATGATGAAAGAATAAATACCCTCTATTTATTTGAATCTTTATACGAAGGTAAAAATTATAACCATTCAACAATTACAAATTTGATTTCTAAAATGCAAAAGCTCCTGGAAGAGTTTTTAATTTTTACCAATATTCATAAAACTCCGATTAAAAAAGACGAATTTCTATTAAAAGAATATTTCGGAAGGAACCTAAAATCACTTTCCTTTAAAAATATATTTAATCTGAAAGAGCCGGCTACAAATAAAGAAGATATAGATTCCGATTTCTTTCTTCGAAGCTTTACTCATGATGCATACAAGGTTAATTATATTGTTAACTATGGAATGGATAATCAAAAAAAATCTACCCAGTTTCTTTCTGAAGGATTATTAAACGTCAATGTCAATTTTATAAATTACTTTGTAATGGAGCTAATGTCTAATTATATTAATTCCATAATTTCCCTCTCTGCCAACGATACACATGATATAAAAATAAAACTTGAAAAAATTCTATCAGATTTAAACATTGATAAACTTATAAAAAATGTAGAACCCTATAATCACTATACCTATATTATTAACCTGTACCTGAAACTTGTTCAGGCATTCTCAAATCTGAAAAATACAGATAACTATTTTATATACAAAAAAGAACTTTTTAAAAGCAAAGATAAGCTAAATAAAAACGAACTGTATTTTCATTACTCAAAATTAATTGCATACTGTTCATTACAAAAAGGAAAAACCGGCAATACCGATTTTCAAAAAGAAATTTTTGAAATTTGTGAAATAGTTCTGGAAAACGAATATTACATCAATTTTTCATCTAAGTTTTTGCCAATCAATCTGTTTAAAATTATAATCTCAGCTTCAATTGCACTTGAAAAATTTGACTGGCTTGAAAATTTTCTCAACACATATTGTAAAAAAGTAAACCCGAGACTTCAAAAAGATGCAGAGCGTTATGGCTATGCATCACTTAACTTTGCAACTGAAAATTTCAATAACTGTTTAAATCTACTGAATCAAATTCGTGATAATGCTTTTCTTCTTGAAATCCGCGGAATGAAGCTCATGATATTTTATAATCTTGCATATTATAATGAGGGACTGAACGACCTGAAATCTTTTCAGAAATTTATAAAAATAAACAAATCTCTTACCCAGCAAAGAAGGCAAACATTAATCAATTTTTTAACTTATATGGATAAGCTATTTTTGTATAAGATAGCGGACAGAAAATCAGAAATAGGATATTACCGGAAAAAACTGACTGTCGAAGAAAACTGTCTATATAAAGACTGGCTTGTAAAAACCTATCAAAAAATAAAATAATTTAAATTTATATTTCAACATGGATAAAGATAAATCAACTCAAATGTTTTTTTCGCTCATCTACAGCTTTCAAATGCAGACGATGATGCACCTTGGAAAAATTAAAAACCCGGTATCAGATAAAATAGAAACGGATTTACCGGCAGCACAGGCAACAATAGATTTGATCGAAATGCTTTTGGAAAAAACTAAAGGTAATCTTGCCGACGAAGAAAAGAGATTTATAGAAAGCGCGCTCTCAGATTTAAAATTAAACTATGTTGAAGAAAGCAGCAAACCTGCACAAAATTCCGAAGAAAAAAAGGAAGAGCTTAAATGATTTTCGGAATAACCGGAAATATTGAAAAAGAAAATCTTTATGAGGTAATTAAAGATATTGGCGATTTCCTTTTAAAAAACAAAACAGAATTCTTTATTGATTCTAAGTTGTTTATTAAGTCAACCAAAAGTATTTATAAAAAATATTCTGCACCTATTGCTTCCATATTAAAGAAAAAAGATTTGATTCTTTTATCTTTAGGGGGCGATGGCACATTTCTTAACTCAGCAAGAGTCGTAGGAAACAGAAACATTCCTATACTTGGAGTAAACCTGGGTAACCTTGGCTTCCTTGCTGAAGTCCGCGCCAATGAAATTACAGGGTTTTTAAAAGAGATGCTGAAAGGAAAATTCAGAATTACAGAAAGGAATATTCTGGAAGCAATGGTTAACAATAAAAAAATCTATGGCTTAAATGACATTGTTATAGATAAGGCGAACTCGATAAGAATGATTAACATTGACGCATTTTTTAATGATGAAAGAATATTCAAAATGGTAGCTGACGGCATTATTATCTCTACTCCGACAGGTTCAACGGGTTATTCGCTGTCCTCAGGGGGACCTGTGATAAGTCCTCATAGCTCTGTTTTCTCTGCAACTCCGATTTGCCCGCACTCTTTAAATATCAGACCAATTATTTTACCTGATGACGGAGAGATAACAATTAAAACTTTGGGAAGCTCTAACGCAAGAGTGACTGCAGACGGTCAGACTTACGTTACAGGAAAATCTCCTATGGAAGTTAAGTTAAGAAAAGCAGACTACACTGTTAAACTTGTTAAAAGGATGGATAGTACTTACTTTGATACTCTTAAGAAAAAATTGTTATGGAGTGAGGATAAACGAAAATAAAATTACTGCAGCTGCTCTTTATACATTCTCACAACATTTTCAAATCCCATATACAACGAATCACAAACCAAAGCATGCCCTATTGAAACTTCCAGTAAGTTCGGAATATTATCATAGAAATATTTAAGGTTATCCAGGTCCAAATCATGACCTGCATTAATCCCAATATTTAATTCAACAGCTTTTAATGCTGCCTCTCTGTATTTTGCAATTGCAGCTTCTTTCCCTGAATGAAAATCTTTTGCATAAGCCTCAGTATATAACTCTATTCTGTCAGTACCTGTCTTCTTTGCGCCTTCAACCATTTCAACAACGGGATCAACGAACAATGATGTTCTTATTCCGGCATTTTTAAAAACTGCAATAATTTCTTTAAGGTAATTTTCATTTTCAATTGTATCCCAACCATGGTCAGATGTCAACTGATTTTGAGCATCCGGTACAAGAGTTACCTGTGTCGGCTTATTTGCTAAAACTAAATCAACAAATTTTTGCTCCCGCGGATTACCTTCTATATTAAATTCAGTAGTAATAATACTTTTCAATTTAGCCACATCTTCATATTTTATGTGTCTTTCATCGGGTCGGGGATGAACTGTTATACCATCTGCGCCAAACATCTGTGCGTCTATTGCTACTCTTACGACATCAGGATTATTGTGTCCCCGGCTGTTTCTTAGGAGAGCAAATTTATTAACATTAATTGAAAGCTTAGTCATTTTAAACAGATGAATTTAATTTTCAGGTAGTTTAATATCATATAATTGCTGTGAGCCTTCATTGTTTCTCTCTTCCATAATTTTCATTACAGTCTGCTCAACATCTATAGCAGGGAGATAATATGTTCCGCACTCAAACTGTGAAGTGACACTCGCTAAGTACCCGCGTATCTGCCCAAGAAATATTGCAAACGCATTTATTATAAATTGTGTATCAGAAGAGTCTTTTGTTTCTTTGCTGCTTACTACTCCGTTTGCAATAAGACTTAGCTGCACTGCGCTTTTATCTAACGGCATTCCTTCATCGTCACAATTTGTTTTAAGGTAAACAAATAAGGCGATATCGCCTTCTTCGTTTGCTTCAAAATCCAAAGATAAATCTATAGGGTATCTCTTAAGAGTATAAACATTATCGAACAGATCTAAGTTCTCACTTTCGGCAATTTCATTTGTGAGGAATGTATCAGGAAGATATGTGATTGAAATTGAACTGACCTTAAATTTTTTTAAAAATATATCTGATTCTATTGCCTGCATATTATAATCTATTTATAAAATTCTTTTACTTTATCGCAAATATAATTTACTTCGTTTACTTCGAGCTCGTGATACAATGGAAGTCTTAATAATCTTTCACTTTCTTTTGTTGTATACCTATCTTCCCCATGAAATCTTCCGTATTTTTTTCCGCCCACTGATGAATGCAAAGGTACGTAGTGAAATACAGATTGCACTCCGTTCTCACGCAAATGTGCAATCATTGCTTTACGTTGTTCGTAATCATTTAGCTTGAAATAAAAGATATGACCGTTCGGTTTGCAATGTTCAGGATAAATTTGTAATTCAATATGTTCCTTATCAGCTAGAACTGACATATTTTCCCTGTAAGTATCAGCCAGCAGATTCCTTTTCTTTGTAATCTCATCTGCAATTTCAAACTGAGCGTATAAGAATGCAGCATTGAATTCACTGGGAGAATAACTTGAACCGATATCTACCCAGCTGTATCTATCAACTATTCCGGCTTTGAATTTATTTATGTTCGTGCCTTTATCTTTTACAACTTCAGCACGCTCAGAATATTTATCATCGTTTACCAATATTGCTCCGCCCTCGCCGCATTGAAAATTTTTTGTTTCGTGAAAGCTAAGCGTTCCGAAGTGTCCGATACTTCCTAATTGTTTTCCATGATACGTTGCATTAATACAATGCGCCGCATCTTCAACTACAAATAAGTTATGCTCTTTTGCAATCTGCATGATTTTATCCATATTGCATCCTACACCTGCGTAGTGAACTAACACAATTGCTTTAGTTTTATCAGTAATTGCCTCTTCGATTTTATTTTCATCAATGTTCATTGTATCGGGACGAATATCCACGAACACAATTTTCGCTCCTCGCAAAACATAAGCATTTGCAGCAGATACAAATGTAAAAGAAGGCATAATAATTTCATCGCCTTCTTCTATATTCATCAATAAAGAAGTTAACTCCAAAGCATGTGTACATGATGTTGTTAGAAGTGCTTTATTTATGCTGAAATAATTCTCAAGCCATTGGTTGCATTTTCTGGTAAAGTCACCGTCACCGCAGAACTTATTATTTTTTATAACCTGCTGTAAGTACTTTTCTTCGGATTGCGTTATGAAGGGTTTATTAAATGGAATCAAATCTCTATTAATTTTTCTTTATTAATTCTTCTTTAATGGAATTTTATTGTAAACATCTATAATATTATCAAACATAATATCTAAAGTAAATTTTTTATGCAATAGTTTCAATGCGTTACTTCCAAATTCCGGGAGGTGGTTTTTATTATTGAGCAAATAAATAATTTTTTCAGCCATAGCTTCGGGATTTTTATCCGCCACAAAAAAACCTGTCTCACCCTGATCAATCATTTTTGCAACATCACCTACATCGGTCACAACTGCCGGAATTCCCTGCGCAAGAGAGTATAAGACAGAAAACGGAAACGTCTCGCCTCCCCCTTCAACAGAAGAATGCAGATAGACATCGAAAGCAGAATAAACTGCCTGCATGTCATCACGGAATCCCGGGAATATTATGTTATCATTCAGACCAAATTCGTTTGTTAAATCTTTCAATTTTTGTTCAAGATGCCCGTTGCCGACAATCATTAATTTTATATTATCAAAGTGTTTTGCAACCTGAGCGAAAGATTTCACAAGGTATTCCTGTCCTTTGAACTCAACCAATCTTCCTGTATTACCGAACAAAATCGTGTCATCTGAAATATTAAATTCATCTCGCACTTTTTTTCTTAATGCAGCATCTTTCCTCATAGAGTCCGGCTCAATGCCAAGATGTATAACTTTTATCTTTTCAGGATCAATTTTATCTTTTGATGCTAATAGTTCTTTTGTGCAAAAGCCGTCAACAAGAAAATAATTAGTGCAGTATTGATTTCGGAGCCACTGAGTAATATTATGCGAAATGGAATGATATGAATGGTTCATCGTTATATGTCCTGCTCCTGCAAACTTAGCTGCAAAGCCGGCAGCAGTCCTGTCATAATTATTATTTGTATGAACTATATCAATTTTATTTTTCTTAATATAATCATAAATAATTTTTGTGAACTTGAATATTTCACCCTTCACAGGAAAATCAACAGGAAATAAATTTATCCCGAATGCTTTTGCTTTTTCATAAAGCAAAATTCTGGGATGGCAGCATATAGTAACATCATATCCGCGTTCCTTTAATTTCTTCCCGAACTCAAGAACAAAATACTCTCCGCCGGAATAAATATCTGAACCGTTCGTTAATAAAACTTTCGGCTTTCTTTTTTTCTCCTGGCTCAATTATATATGTATGACTTAAACGTTGTTGAAATGTTGAACTTATAGATGTTAAATGGAATAGCAAGAATGAAAAACAGTACGGAGAAAACCTCGGCATCGCCATAACTCCACTCAAAAATTCCCGATATGTGGAATGAAATTAAAACCAAAATACATCCGAGTATCATCAGTTTATATTCCTGCGCAAGATTCATTTTATAATACCTTAGATATTTTAAAAATATCAGAAGAAAAAATCCCACCCACACAATGAAGCCGAGTATTCCGTTCGTTGCAAGTATCATCATTATATTGCTGTGTAAATGCGAGTGTTCGTTCGGAGTCATTTCAGGACGGTAATACTGATACACTTCCATCACTTTATTATCACCAACTCCCAATATCGGATTGTTAATAAACATCTTCCAGCCGTTCTGCCACATGGTCAACCGTGGAGCGTTACTGTTATGGTCTAAGTTCCAGATACTTTTTACCCGGGCAGTATATTTTTCAGGAAGGAAAAATCCACCGAGTATAATTGCAGCAATAAAAATTAAAAGAAATCTTCTGTTTACAACTAATCCTACAATTATCATGCAGACAAAAAGAGCGACGAATACATTTCGGGACTGTGTTAAAATCATAGATATGAATACAGGTATCAAAAGTCCAATGAGCATTCTCTTATCCATAAAGAGACTTCTTCCTTTAAGAAATAACAAAGGAAAGAATAAAAAGAAAATCAGCATTTTTATTTCACCCGATGTTAAAGGATATGCAAGGTAATCAATGCGAATTTCACTGAATGGAGTATCTCCCAAAGAATTTTTCAAGGAGATAAAATATTGAACCAGTTCTCCCAGTGAAATTAAAGACTGTATTGCAAGCACGGCGATAAGAAGATTGAATAAAATTTTCTTATCATAAACTTTCATTATGCATACAAAGAAAATAAGGAAGAGAAGATTTCGTTTTACTCCTATCAAAGCATCTTCAGGATAGAATGCAAAAACACGTGAAAGAAAATCAATAAAGATATATAATCCGATAAAAATATTAATCCATTTCAGCTCTTTAAAAGTATCTATATCATAAAGAAGTTTTCTGTCTAAGAAAAGAACTTCAATAATCCATAGTCCGCCCCATATACCGAACGCAATAGAAGATACTGCAATTGAAAAACTTGCAGAAAAAATCTGTATTGTCAGGCAGACGAGAATTGTAATATTTAATCTATGTCTAAGCTTTGCTAAATGTATCAATTGAGTTGGATTATTTTTTATTTTTTATTCTTTTAACTACGGGCTCAAGAAATACTCCGAGCTTTCTTATTAATTCGGGTTTTTGCTCAGCAAGTTTCGGATCAAAATTCCAGTTCGAATTTTTTATAACTTCTTCCATTACTTTCGGATGCGTTCCTTTAAACTTCTTCAAATGACCAAGGTCATCGTAGTTACTTATTTTATTTTTAATTTCATCAACTTTTTCATCACTGTGATAAAGCTTTTCAAAATTAATTCTTTTATCTAATAAATTCTGCGGCGGCCTTACCCAGCCGTAATGGAATATCTCAGCTTTTATATCAACTGCTTTCACATTCTGATAATTCTTATGGGCAAAATTCATTGCATCGCCCATTGAAACAATATCAGGATTTTTTTTAATTACTCTCACTTCTTTTACATACCACTTTCTGTAATTATCCTGAATGTAATCATAGCTGCCGTAAAAATGCTTGTACTTAAATCTTAATCCTTCAACTTCATCATTGTTCAGATGCTGTTCCATTTTTGCCTTCACTTCAGGAATATATTTTTCGTGAAGTACTTCATCTGACTGAATATAAAATCGCCAGTCGCCCGAACATCTATCCAGCGCTTTATTCGTTTCTATTGAAAGAACTTTACCGCCTTCGCGGATACTCATATCCCACTCTGATTCCAATATTTTTATTCTTTTATCACCAATGCTCTTCACCATTTCAAGTGTGTTATCATCTGACTTCCCCACGTTAACAATAAACTCGTCACACAATGGCAGCACAGATAATATTGCTTCCCTAAAAGGATATGCATACAGAACTCCGTTCCTTATAATCGTAAATCCTGATACTTTCATCCTTTAAATTCCTGATATCTGAACTGAATATTGTGAAGCTTATTGTATATTCCGTTTTTCTCGAGCAGCTCTGAGTGCTTACCGACTTCAACAATTTCACCTTTTGCAATCACAACAATTTTATCTGCGTTTTTAATTGTAGATAATCTGTGAGCAATAACTACCGATGTTCTTCCTTCCATTAATCTTTCAATTGCCTGCTGAACTAAAATTTCTGATTCAGTATCCAGTGATGATGTAGCTTCATCTAAAATTAAAATCGGAGGATTTTTTAACAATGCTCTTGCTATAGATAAACGCTGTCTTTCACCGCCTGAGAGTTTAACTCCCCTGTCACCAATTACCGTGTCGTAACCTGTATCAAGCTTTGAAATAAAATTGTGTGCGTTCGCTGCTTTAGCAGCATCAATAATTTTCTCCAATGAAATTTCACTTTCACCGTAGGCAATATTGTTTCTTATTGTATCATTAAATAACAAAGTTTCCTGTGTCACAATTCCCATGAGTTTTCTTAAGTCCCCCGCCTTAACATTTTTTATATTTGTACCGTCAATTGAAATTTCACCTGACTGTACATCGTAAAATCTCGGTATTAAATCTACTAAAGTTGATTTTCCTGCGCCGCTCGGTCCTACAAGTGCTACTATCTCACCTTTATTTATTTTAAGATTAACATTCCCTAAAATCTCTTCGGATTTCTCATATTTGAAATTTACATTCTTAAATTCGATTGTTTCTTTAAATTCAGTTAAAGGTTTTGCATCGGGCAAATCCATTATATCGGGTTTAATATCGATTAACCCAAACACTCTTTCGGATGCTGCCGAACCTTCCTTGATGCTGTTTGTAACTTGACCTATTAGTTTTAGTGAAGGCATCATCTGCAAAAATGTACCGAGATAAACTATGAAAGTCCCTACAGTCATGTTACTTGTCTTAGTCAGAATCTGATAACCTACTATATAAAGAATAATTGCAATTGTTATAACTCCAATGGATTCAGATATTGGTGAACCCAATGCTTTCTTTCTTTCAAGCCGGGTCATATCATACTGGTAACGATTATTCTCGTAATCGAATCTTTGCTGTTCATACTTTTCCATATTGAATGCCTTTACAATTCTTATAGCACCTATGGATTCATCGAGTATCGAAGTAATGTTTGAAATTTTTTCCTGCGAGCGCTGGCTGCTTCTTTTTAATGAGTCACCGACTTTACTTAATATTAAAGCTGTGACGGGTGCAAGCAAAAATACAATTAATGTGAGCTTCCAGTTAATAACAAATAAAATCACCGTATATAAAATCAGCATAGGGGGATCACGGAACATACTATTAATAACGGCAATTGAGGAGTCCCTCATTATCTGTACATCGTTAATAATTCTTGATATAAGATTTCCTTTTCTTTCTTCAGTAAAAAAACTTAATGGCAGACGAAGATATTGTGAATACAAATCCGAGCGCAAATCTTTTAAAACTCCCTGTTCAACTATGGTCATGTAGTAAGTCTGCATAAATGAAAAAACATTTTTTAAAACAAATGTCAGAACAATTGCAATGCACAGAAATAGCAGTACATCAAGCTTATCATACTTGGTTAAAAGAATACTGAATTCGTATATTATTCTATCTTTAATATCTCCGAAAGAAGTGATATTTTGATTAACTATCTCTGTAGGTTTTTCCTTAAAAAGCAGGTCCACAAATGGAAAAATTGCAAGAAGGGATAGCAGGCTAAACAGTACCACAAGCAGCATAAACAGGTTTGCCATTATCAAAGGTTTGATATATGGCTTCAAATATCGCGCAAGTCTTTTATAATATTGCATCGCAAAAAATACTGATTTGTAAATTCAGTTGTAAGCTACATTTTTTGTAACTTTTTGATCGTCTTTGTTGTTCAATTTTTCATATGAACCCTAAAATTTTAACTCTACTTTTCCTTTTTTCAATTCTGATATACAACCATTCTTATTCAATCGGAATTGACGACGATATCCGCTCGGGGATGAACGACATTTACAATCTTAAATTTGAAGATGCCGAATCAAAATTTATCGATATACAAAAACGTAATCCCGATGACATAAAAGGTTACTTCTATCAGGCTGTAGTTTATTACTACAGAGCCTTACCTACAAGAGACGATAAAATGTTTGATAAGTTCATTGACCTTACCGATAATATTCTGGATAAATGCGATGCCAAGCTTGATAAAAATGAAAATGATATTGAAACACTTTATTATAAAGGGCTTACACATTCCTACCGCTCACTTATTTTTTTAAACCTGAATAAAAGTTTACTAAAGGCAGCATCTAACGGAAACGATGGATACAGAATTTTATCGGATGTTATCCAGAAGAAACCTGATTTTTATGATGCGTATATGGGACTAGGTCTCTATAAAATTGCAATCGGCTTCGTTCCTGAAAAATTTCAGTGGCTGCTTTCTATTATAGGATTTGACGGGAACATAAAGAACGGTTTAGACCTTTTAAAAACTGCAATGGATAAAGGCAGATTTACCAGAGTTGACGCTAAAGTATATTATGCCATTTCAAGCATTACAGAAAAAGAAGATGAGAACACTGTTTCAATAAAACTTTCAAAAGAACTTTATGATGAATATCCCGAGAGCCCAATATTTAATCTTATTTATGCAACAATGCTTTTAGAGAGAATGAAAGTTGATGAATCAATTGAGTATTGTAAAAAAGCTTTAACACTCAATACACACTCTCTCCAGCCTGAAATAAAAAAAGGAACATATGCACTTATTGGTAACGCTTACTTCAGAAAAAATGATTTTGTAAATGCTGCTGCAAGCTTAGAAGAACATCTCAAGTATGTTAATAAAGAAGACCGCTACAATGTAAGCTGCTACACACTCGGTATCAGCTACGAAATGTCAGGCAACAGAACAAAAGCTGTTGAAAGTTATTCCAAAGCAAGAAATATTTTCATTGATGAACGCGACGGTGAAGCAGAAAAGCTTTTCTATAGATTAAGTATGGAGAGAATCAAAAAGCCGTTGAGAGATATAGATTCTATTTCCGTAATAGCAATGAATTTAAGAGAATCAGGAAACTTTGATGCTGCTATAGAAAAGTACAACACATTACTCGAGACTTCTCAGCTTTCTAAATTTTCAACTGATGACGATAAAGCATATTTGTATTCAAATATCGGTCATGCATATTTAATGAAAAAAGATTATAACAAAGCTATTGAGTACTTCAATAAAACAGTAGCTTTATCTCCAAAAACTGAGTTATGGCATGTGCCTCACTCATATTTTGAGCTTGGTAAAATTTACTGGAGAAAAGGCGATAAGCAAAAAGCCTCAGGATATTTTGAAAAAATTTACGATTACTCAGATTATGATTTCAAAAATTTTCTGGAGATGCGGCTTGCTAATTTTAAAGCAAAGAATTAATAATTTTGAAAATCATTTTTTCAATTATATTGCTTTTTTACGCTGGGCTTTCTTATTCTCAGTTTACAATATCCACTGATAAAATAATAGTAGCCGGAGATAAATTTTCTCAAATAAAATCTGATACCAATTCTATAAATCCCGGCGATAAAGGTGATAATATCACTTGGTCATTCAATTTAAACTTAACTAAAGATACAGTTACAACTCTCTATGTTGGAATAAATACTACTCCCGTAGCTGAAGCTTTCCCCACTTCAAATCTTGCAAGTTTTGTTACTCTGAAAAATATGAATGTTTACACATACTATCAGGTAATGAATAATGAATTAATTTACCTGGGGACAGCAAACTACTCTAAGAGTTATATCTTCAGTATACCGCTTCAAAATCCCAAAGTAGTTTTTGAGTATCCCTTTGAATATAAAGATACGCTGGATAGAAATTATAGCTTCTATCTTGAATCAGGCGGAATTAAAAATTACTTCTTCGGAAAAAATTATATAGATTACGATTCATTCGGAAAAATAAAATTGAACGGCACAGAGTACGACTGCATCCGTCTTCACACAATTGATTACTACGGCGATTCAGAAAATTTTAAAGAGTCAAATTTTTCAAATTATATTGAATCATACGACTGGTACATCAAAGAAAACAAGTTCCCTGTTTTTACAATAAAGTATACTACAAAAAAATCTAAAGAAATGATTACAAAGACTAAGGAAGTTCTTTTAACTTCCTTAAATTAGATTTTCATTTTTAATATTCAACTCGTTTAGTATCTTATTTCTAAAAGTTAATACCGAATATGATTTCTGCTGCCATTCCTGTAAATGAAAAAGAACGCTTATCCAAACTTAAGGAGTATAATATACTGGATTCACCTGAAGAAGAAAGCTTTGATGAAATTGTAAAGCTTGCCTCGATAATCTGCAAAGTCCCGATTTCAACAATATCCCTCATAGATGAAAAACGCCAATGGTTTAAAGCGAAGGTCGGCTTACAGAATCAGGAAACTTCAAGAGAAATTGCATTCTGCGCCCATGCAATTAACGGTGACGACTTAATGATTGTTAACGATGCAATGGAAGATGAACGTTTCTATGATAATCCAATGGTCACTTCCGATCCAGACATCAGATTTTATGCAGGAGTGCCTTTAATTACTCCCGACGGAAATAAGCTGGGAACAATTTGTGTAATCGATAACGTTCCTCGTACTTTAACCGATGAACAGAAATTTGCTCTGCAAATCCTTGCTAAAAATGTAATCACCTTACTTGAGCTTAGATTAAAGAACAACAACCTGTCTGATACACTAACCACCCTGTACACTCAAAGCAATGAGATTGAGAGAATAAATAATATCAATACACGTCTTCTTTCTATTCTCGCACATGATTTGAAAAATCCGTTGGGAATAATACAGCAGGTAACTGAAATGTACATTGCCAATCAGATAAGCCATGATGATATGGACGAAATATTCATTGAGCTTAATAAGAATGCAAGCAATGCTTTAACCATGCTTAACGAAGTTCTCCAATGGGGAACTTCTCAGGTTGAAGGCAAAGCGACTGACTTCAAAAGTTTTAATCTTTACAATCTTGTTCAGCAAAAGATTGATGATTACTTCCTTCTTTTAAAATCAAAAGGCAACCGCTTAATAAACGAGTGCGAAGAAGATCTCAGTTTCAAAGCTGACCTTAACATGATGCGGTTCATTCTCCGTAACCTTATAATGAATGCCAACAAGTTTACCAAAGACGGTACGATAACGGTCCGCACTATTGACAGCGATGACTATGTTGAAGTCATTGTATCCGATACAGGCGTTGGTATGAAGCCTTCGCAGATAGCAAGGCTTTTCAAGTGGGAAACAAGGCAAAGCTCTGACGGCACATCAGGAGAGAAAGGAACAGGTCTCGGACTTCTTATATGCAACGAGTTCGTTCTTAAGCATAAGGGAAAAATTTGGGTAGAGAGCAATTTGGGAAAAGGAAGCTCGTTTCACTTTACAATTTCTAAGCACTTGAAATAGTCTAATTCCAGCTCAAAATCGCAAAAGTTGCGCGAAATTTCAGAGGGTGAAAATAAATTACTATGATTACATAAATTTATTTCCAGATTATGTAAAGTCGATTTTATTTAACTGTTTTAACAAATAAATAATTGAACGGAAAGTAAGACATTTTTGAGTTAAACATAAAAAAATTTTCTCTTCAGATTTTTCTGCAGTTTTACTTTACCAATACCATCTTCTTTGTTTCCTGAAACTGATTTGCAATAAGCTTGTAGTAATAAACTCCGCTGGGAAGATTTGACGCATCAAACTCAATTGAGTAAACCCCCGCATTCTGTATCCCGTTTACTAGCTCAGCGACTTTTTCGCCTTTGATATTATAAACTCTCAGTGTTACATAATCGTAGAGCCTCAGTGCATATTTTATAAAAGTATTAGGATTAAACGGATTAGGATAATTCTGAGAAAGAGAAAAACTTTCCGGCACCTCCTCTATAATCTGATGAACGCCTACAGAAACTTTCATATATTTATGAACTCTTATTCCCACAGCATACGCAAGCGTATCGTTTATAAATCTGAAACGATTTACATTAAACCCCCAACCGGCCTGATGCCAGCTTACTCCGCCGTTTGTGGTTTCAATAGTAGGCATGTGATTATTGCTGCCCCAGCCCCCTATCCATCCTGTCGTTTCATTAACAAATCCTATACCTTCAAAATTTACCTGACCCGGTATTGTTGTACTTGACCAGTTCATGCCTCCGTCTGTTGTTTTCAGAAAAAAGCCGCCGCTAAAATTTTCAATTGCTATATAGCCTAATTGTCTGTTCACAAACTGGATTTTCCATCCCCATTCATTGGGACGCGAAGGGGGAGATAAATATTTTCTGACAAATGTCTGTCCTCCATTTGAAGTAAAAAGCACCGATGTTTTGCCCGTATAATAATTATTATTTCCCGCGTAACCTCCGATAACGAATCCCGAATCTGCCGACCAGAATTTGCAGTCAACCGCAGAACGCATCAAAGATGTATCTATAGGAATTGATATCCAGTTAAAACCGCCGTTTGTTGTTTTGATTAAATTGGAAGGGCAATAATATCTTCCGACACCAAATGCAGTCGTAGAGTTTACAATTGAGATTCCGCAGATGCCTTTGGGAACTGTTCCTTGTATTGACGAAACAACTTGTGTCCAGTTAACTCCTCCGTTTGTTGTTCTGAACAGAATGTTATTGGAATCCAAAGTTCCTATTATTCCTGTCTCCGGAGTAAAAAAACCCACACTTCTTAAATCATGATTGAAATTTTGAGCTGTGTTAGTCCAGCTGCTGCCACCATCGGTTGTACGAAAAACTTTGCCTGAATATCCGATAACAAAACCCGTATTTGCGTCACAGAAATACATATCTTCGAATCTGCCGTCTGCTGCAGAATCGGCAACGGGCGCATTTGGAAGCGTTGTCCATCCGAAATTTTGAGGGAAACAAGCAGATGAAAATAAAGTGAGGGAGAAAAAGATAGAGAGAACTACTTTTCTCATTAGGTTATTGTTTTTCTAAGTTAAAATTATTTGATATAAATTACAATCAAAAATAAACAGCAAGGCCAAGATTTACATTATTGTTAAACTCCTGCTTCGACAACATAATTTAAAATAGTTCTTAAAAAAAATCACTTGGTAAATTGAAATTTTTAAATTACACTTCTGAGGGACTTCAATGTAAAACGCCTTAAGCGTGTTTAACGGGCCGAATGGGTTAGGATATTTGTAATATAACCATACCATAACGTTAAACTGTCGGAGAGCTTTCGTGCAATTTTTTAAAAGCTAATTTATCGCTTATGAATATTTTCTCATCTTTATTTTGCGCAAAAGAAACGGATGAATGTGAAGAAAAAAAGTATGAACAGGATTATTATGAATCTAAGCATCTATTTTACCAAAATCATTTTTTTTGTTTCAGAAAAATTTTCAGTAATCAATTTATAAAAATAAACTCCGCTTGGAAGTAACGAAGCATTGAAATCAATTGAATGACTTCCTGCATTTTGTTTTTCGTTTACCAGAGTTTGAACTTCATTTCCCAGATTATCATAAACTTTAATCGAAACGTAATTTGTAATTGATAATTCGTAATTTATCCGCGTAAGCGGATTGAAGGGGTTCGGATAATTTTGCGAAACAGAAAAATTATTAGTTACTGCAGAATGATTTTCCTGTGCAAAAGTTATGTAATCACCTCCCGCATTGGTAGTTTTTAAAATAACCGAGCTATCTCCGCATATCCAACCGGTTTGAGAATCAATAAAAGTTATCTTCTTTAAATTTGTATTTACTCCGCTATATTGCATTCCCCAATTTGAACCTCCATTGGTAGTAACAATTATTCTGCCCTTATTACCTGCGACAATTGCATTATTAGAATTAAAATATTTTAATGAATTATAAATTGTATCTGCATTATTACAATTATAAACCTTGTACCAATTTACTCCCCCATTAGTGCTTTTAACTATTCCTGACTGGAGTGTCCCGCAAGCCATTAAATTGTTAGCGTTAAAATTGGATATACCTCTCAGGCCTTTCAAAGAATCCAAATACGCCCAGTTACTCCCGCCATTTGTAGTAAAACCTGAAACTCCGCCTGCTATATAACCAATATTAGAAGTGAGAAATGTAGCATCATATGAACCATCTAAATTTACCCAAACATCAGCCCAGTTTGTTCCTCCATTTGTAGTCCTTTCAACAAAAGAGGGACCTATAGCAAAACCAGTATTAGGGTTTAAAAACATTAACTTTTTTAATTCACCCGAATGGGCGTGATTTACTTCCACCCATGTAATTCCGCCGTCAGTTGTTTTCCTGAACATAAAAGATGAAACAAATCCGGTATTTGCATCTAAAAAACATACCGTAGTAAAAACTTCACCCATTGATGAATCACGAGTCCAACCGACACCACCGTTTGTAGTTTTTAAAAAATACGAATAAAAATCTGTTCCGCTAAAATAAGGTGCTATTGCTACTGCAAACCCGGTATTCTGATTTATAAACTGAATATCATAAACTTTACTTCCTCTCGGCAGGTCCGTATTTTGTTTAACCCACTGGGAATATGAGTTGGTTATAAATAATACTGATATAAAAAAAATAATTATTGCTCTCATAGCTTATTAGTTTATAAAAATTAATCTTCTTAACTAATTTGATAAAGTCAAAACCATCAATATCACTTTACCAATACCATTTTTTTTGTCTCAGAATTTTTTTCAGTTTTAAGAGTATAGAAATAAATTCCGCTGTTTAAAGTTGATGCATTGAACTGATAATTATAATATCCCGCATTTAATTCTTCCCCCAATAAAGTCATTACTTCCCTGCCAAGCATATCGTAAACAATTAATGATGTAAAAGATTTTTCCGATAACTGGAATTTTATATTTGTGGAAGGATTAAATGGATTAGGAAAATTATTTTCGAGTTTAAACTTATCAGGAATCTGAGTTGAAATATTCTGAATACCAACTGAAGTTGATTTGAATGTTATTCGCAATGAGTTTGCTGAAGCAACCGAATCCAATCCGTTATAAGCAGTAACTTTACAAATAGTGACTATTGAATCCCCGGTGAGACCCAGCTGATGCGCAATGGAATCCAGTCTGCTTTTTGTAAAAGTAATAGCCGTATCCTGCCCATTGTGATTTGAAAGATAATAATTTTCAGTTGATGCGCCGTTCTTCTTTATTCTGAATTTATAAGTAATATTAACGCCTCCGATAGACGAGTTTGTCCAGTTAAAATTTACCTTCGATGTATCGTTTGGATTCGTAATTATAGTTTGTATTACATCACTCGTTAAACTAAATCCTGATAAAACGCTTCCGTTCACTTTTATATAATCAGTCTTTGTAAGAGAATCAGAGCCGAATGCGTTTGATACTTTTAACTTCACAGTGTAATATCCGACTGTATTAAAAGTTATAAAAGGATTTGGTACATCAAAAGAATAATTTTGCGGACCGGTAATAGTCCACTGATATGTAGTTGGATTATTGGAAGCGCAATCAATTAGCTGCGCAGTGTTTCCGTTGTAATAAATTGTACCGTTCGTCATAAAATCTGCTTTAGGTGCAGCATTCTGCGGCGGAGCATATCTCAGAACATAAAGCCCGCGGGTTCTATCAGATGCAATAATTTTTCCCGAAGGAAACATATAAACTCCCCAGCATCCGTTAAATTCATTGGAATTGTTTTCAGGATATGTATCGTACCATCCCATCTCAACAGGATTTGAAGGAGTAGAAACATCTAACAATTTTACTCCTGCAGTATAATAAGCAACCGCTAACTGATTTCCGTACAGCTCAACATTGTGTATAATACAATTTGAAAAAATATTTGACGGTGCCCATGTATTTGCCAGAATAATATTTGAGAGGTCCTGCACATTCCAGATTTTCAATCTTCCGGGAGGTGTTGATGTTTCATCGGTAACAAAAGCAAACTTTCTGCCCGGAGTTATTGCGCAATTATGAGGGAAAGGATTCTGACCGTTAGTCCAGTTTGTAATATTTGTAAGATTGTTTTTGTTTGCCGCATTAATAATTGAAACCTTACCGTCATAAATATTCGCAGCCCAAATAGTATCGTTTATAACTCTGCAATCGTGCACATAATAATCGTTCCATTTACCTCTAAGCACAGGAACTTCCGGATTTACCGATAAATCAAGCACTGCTATACCGTGCCCGAAAGTTGCATTAGCTCCGTTAAGATAAAGGTAAGGTCCTGATTGTTGAATTGAGTGAGTTGTAGTGTGATCTGTTGCATGGAACTCTCCCACATATGTAACAGAGTTTGGCAGCCCGGCTAAGTCAAAAATCTGCACTCCCATTCCTCCTTCAGAAACAACATAAGCATAATGTGAATAAGTTTTCATTTCGCGCCACTGACTAAACACACCGCTTAAGGCAGCGCAAACTCGTATATTCGTTGAATCTGTAATATCTATAAAGTAAGTATTTCCTACTCCTCCAAGGATAGCGTATTCTCTTCCATTTGCAGAGTATCCCCAAAGCGCAGAATAATTGATGCCTGAATTTCCATTGAGGGGGTTTGATTTTCCGATTAATCTGATATTTTTGCCCTGAGAAAAACTTTCTTGAAAATTTAATACGAGGGATACTAAAACTAAGAGGGTGAAAAAAATTCTATTCATTTGCGGTAGATATAAATATAAAAAAAGAACTTTTGGTTGGTAATAATAAAATACAATTACTAAATCAAAAGTTCAAATGTTTTGGATAAACTATAAAAAAAACTAAATATTTATTTATCGAATATTAGCACCATAGGATCTAAAGGAACATTTATTTCATATTTATCGACAGTTCCCAGAATTCCACCTTTTTCATTGTAATAAGGTAATTTTAAATTTGTGCCCGGTACAGTTTTATATTTATCATAGAATATTTTTACTGAGTTCATACCCGGAGTTTCTACCATAACTAAATAGAAAGAGTCCTTACTAAAATATTGAATATTCTTTTCCTGACCGTTACGTGTGAATTTAATTTTATATGTATCCGTTCCGTTAATCTTTTCCTCTCCAAGCAGTTCAGTTTTTATTCCTCTGCTTTCCATATCGCTAAGGTAAAAATATGTTCCGTCTTCAATAGCCGGTAATAGTGATTCGACTGTTGCCATAGAGAGACTCGATTTTACTCCGTTCTGAACAGTCCACCCTGATTTAGTATCGAAGTATGTTTTTATATCATAATCTATTCCGCTTACATGAGCAAACTGGTACTTTTCAACAGCATCTTCGTAAGCTAAAAGGTCGTAAGTATTTAATCCTGAGATTGCTTTCCCATACAGAGTTAATTGTTTTATTTTTTTTACTTCATCAATTCCGCCAATAGCTGAAATATATTTTTGTACAATTTCATCAGATGTTAGTGTCTGAGAGAATAAATTTGATGTGAGAACTAAAAATATAAAAATGTAAATTTTTTTCATTTTTGAGATAAGTATTAATTTAAAATTTAATCATTACACTCAAAAAAATAAATAAAGTTTCATTGGATTTTAAGAATAAAATTTACTTATTTCCTAAAACAATTTTTGGTTCTACGGGCATATTAATTTCGTATTTATCAATTGTACATTTTAATGGACCTCTTTCAATCCCATACGGCAAAATTAACTTTGTACCGGGTACTTCCTTAAAATCAGTGTTATTTACAATTATAAGATTACCTTTGCTCGAAATAGATTCTACTCTTATAGGATAAAAAGTGTTCTTATCAATATACTGAGTATTTTTATCTGTACCTTTATGAGTGAATTTAACTTTATAACAGTCTTTGCCGTCAATTTTTTCTTCACCTAAAACCTCGGTTTTAATACCTTTTCCTTCCATATCTGCCAAATAAAAATATGTTCCGTCTTCCACCGTTATTTTTATTGTATTCATTTGTTCAGGAGTAATATCTTCTTTAGCTCCGTTTTGCGAAACCCAGCCAGCAGTCATATCATAATAATTGGCAGCGGAAAAACCTTCACCGGTTACCAGGGAAAACATACATTTTTGAACAGCATCTTCATAGAAAATAACATCAGCCGTTACATGTCCCATAATAACAGCTTTTCCGGTGATTGATAACTGATTGATTTTTTTAAGCTCTGAAGTTCCGCCGATAGCAGAAATATATTTCTGAACTATTTCATCTGAGGTTAAAGTCTGAGAGAATGCGCTTGAAAATAGGAATAAACAAAGAAGAGTGTAAATTTTTTTCATAAAGTTATTGTTGTAAAGTTTGAATTACTAAATAAGACTTATATTTTACCCCAAAAGTTTCAGATATTGGGCTCACTAATTGAGTTTATTTTACAAATTTAAAGAATTATCTTTGCCCTACTTCTTTTTGAACTTAAATTCTACACATCCATATAAAAAATGAGCAATATAGAACCTAAAAAGAGCGCTTCAAAAGCAGAGTGGAACGAAACTGCTAAATCCCAGAAAACAAACGGAATGAAATTCACTTCCCTATCGGGAAGAGAGCTTGATATCTGTTACACTCCTGAAGATACGAAGGAAACGAATTACTATAATGAGATTGGATACCCGGGCGAATACCCTTATACAAGGGGCATTCACCATAATATGTACAGAGGAAAATTATGGACGATGAGGCAGTTTGCAGGATTCGGAACTCCCGAAGACACAAACCAAAGGTTCAAATATTTGCTTGAGCACGGACAGACAGGTCTATCTACAGCATTTGATATGCCGACACTTATGGGTTGGGATGCAGATGCGCCGCTTGCAGAAGGTGAAGTCGGTATCTGCGGAGTATCGGTTTCTTCATTAGCCGATATGGAAAGATTGTTCGATGGAATTCCGCTTGATAAAGTTTCTACTTCGATGACAATTAATTCGCCTTGTATAATGGCATACGCTTTTTATTTAGCTGTTGCTGAAAAGCAGGGAGTAGCATTCAATAAGTTAAGAGGAACATTACAAAACGATATCTTAAAAGAATACATAGCCCAGAAAGAATATATTTATCCTCCGAAACAATCAATGAGAATTATTACTGACATGATGGAGTATTCTACAACCGAAGTTCCGCAGTTCAATCCTGTTTCTGTCAGCGGATATCACATAAGAGAGGCCGGCTCGACAGCAGCGCAGGAACTTGCATTCACACTTGCAGACGGATTTGCTTATGTAGAGCATTGTATAGAAAGAGGAATGGATGTAGATGCATTCG
This sequence comes from Bacteroidota bacterium, assembly GCA_018266835.1. NCBI lineage: Bacteria > Pseudomonadati > Bacteroidota > Bacteroidota bacterium. The sequence continues at coordinate 318,512 of JAFDZP010000003.1, forward strand.
CTCCGAGAATTTCTCACTTCTTTAATTCACATTTAGATTTTTTTGAAGAGATTGCAAAGTTCAGAGCAGCAAGAAGAATTTATGCAAAGAGAATGAAGAATAAGTACGGCGCAAAAAATCCGAAATCATGGGTATTAAGATTCCACACACAAACAGCAGGATGCTCACTTACAGCTCAGCAGCCTGAAAATAATATTGTAAGAACTGCAATCGAGGCTTTAGCAGCAGTGCTTGGCGGAACGCAGTCATTACATACAAACTCAATGGATGAAACGCTTGCATTACCATCCGATAAAGCAGTGAAAATCGCATTAAGAACTCAGCAAATAATTGCTCACGAACATGGAGTAATAAACGTAGCTGACCCGTTAGGCGGAAGCTATTACATTGAAAAATTAACTGATGATATAGAAGCAGAAGCAAACAGATATTTTGATCTGATAGAAGCACAGGGCGGAGTTATTCCATGTATAGAAAACGGATTCTTCCAGAGAGAAATTGCAGATGCTGCATACAGATATCAGGTTGAGCTTGATAAGAAAGAAAAAATCGTTGTAGGCGTGAATGACTTTATTGAAGAAGATGAGAAGATTGATATCCCGATCTTACAAATTTCAAAAGAAGTTGAAGAAAGCCAGGTCAGATTATTAAAAGAATTAAAGGCATCAAGAAATCAGGAAGATGTTAAGACCGCTCTTGCAGAGTTGAAAAAATCTGCTGAAGATGGAACTAACTTAATGCCAAGAGTGCTTGACTGTGCAAGAAAATATGTAACGCTCGGTGAGATGTGCGGCGAGCTGAAGGAAGTATTCGGAGTATACGAAGAAACTGCAGTGTTTTAATTTTTAATTAAAATGTTATGAGCATAGCAGAGTTAAAAAAAGAAATTGTAAAGTTTGTTGAGGCATCGCAGGATGAACAAAAACTTCAATTTTTTTATCAATCTTTCAAAGTTGATTCTGATAAAGACTTTTGGGATGAACTTACAGAAGAAGAAAAAGAAGATATTCTTCAAGCGGAGAAAGAAATTGAAAGAGGTGAATTTATTGACAATGAAGTAGTAATGGACAAACTAGCTCAATGGATTTCAAAATAGTTTGGCATAGCAAAGCGATTGATGATTTAGAAAAAATTATTATTTATCTGCAAACTAATTGGTCAACAAGGATCCGAAATAATTTTTCACGAAGTTTAAAAGACAAATTACAAACTTTAAAGAAGTTTCCTTTATCTGGAACCGCATCAGGTAAAAAACATTTTAGGAAAAAATTAATTACAAAGCATTCTTACCTAGTTTATAAAGTTTTTGAAAATAGAATAGAAATTCTATTTATAAAAGATACACGACAGAATACCAACGCAAATAATTAATGCAATGTCCATTAAAGAATTAAGAAAAGAGATTCACAAATTAATCGACAGCATAGAAGATAGAAATCTTCTTGAGAGCTACTACGATATGATGAAAATAGATACGGAACAGGTATCGTGGGATGACCTGACTGAAGAAGAGCAGAACGAAATAATGCAGACAAAGAAAAATGCTGAAGATGAAGGAATTGAATTTATCTAAATCGTTTTAATAAAATTTAATCCTTAACTATGGAACTTTCACAGGAAGAATTATACAGCCGGGCTGCTGCAAAAGTAAAAGCAAGAAAATCTTTTTACATCAATCTGATTAATTATGTAATCATAAATTTGCTGCTCGCCTTGATAAATTACATTAATTATACAGGCAACTGGTGGTTCTACTGGGTTTCCATCGGCTGGGGTATAGGAATTATGTTCCATGCATTCTCGGTTTTCGGAAAGGGCGGCTACTTCGGAGACGACTGGGAGAAAAAGAAGATACAGGAACTGATCGAAAAAGATAAACAAAAATAATTTTAAATCTAAGGAGCAAGCATATAAAGGCGAATCTGATTCGCCTTTTTCATATATGAATAGTATTCACAGTAAGAACTACATCACAATAATTTCACTCTGTCTCATCTCATTCGGGATTTATCAGATATTCAATTATTATTTTACCCATGGAATCCTCGGAGTTCCGCTGGATGATACATGGATTCATTTCCGCTTTGCAGAAAATTTTGCAAAAGAGTTCAATTTTACTTTCAATCCGGGAGAGCCGACTGCTGGCACAACTTCTCCTCTATGGGTTGTTGTATCAGGATTGGTAAGCTTTATCTCCCCTGCTTTTATGCTGAACTCTGTAATACTCTCAGGATTATTTTTTATCCTCAGCTGCATATTTATATATAAAATTTCTGTTACGATTTTTTTTGATTCCGATGTACTGGATTTCGAACTTGATTTCAGTCCGCTTTATCTTGCCTTATTAGTTGCATTGCTAACAATAATGTCGGGAAGACTTGAATGGGCAGCTATGTCTGGAATGGAAACTACAATGTTTATCTTCTTCACCCTCCTTGGAATTTATTTTCATATAAAAGATATACAGAATCAGAAAATCTCTCTAATACCGTCCATTCTTTTTGCTTTATCAACTGCATCAAGACCTGAAGGACTAATGCTGTTCGGTTTGTATTTATTCGATGCATGGACATTTTCTTTTACAGTAAAAAAAGTTTTAAAGACTACACTTGACTTAATTGCAGGTGTAATAATTTTTGTGATAATTGCAGGTGGATATTTCTTGTTCTCTTATTATACAAGCGGCAACATTCTGCCGAATACTTTCAGAGGGCAGGGAGGAAATTTTGAATTCCTTCCGAATCTTGAATATTTAAGAATAAGTCTTGTATTATTTATTCGCGATAATCCGATAACTTGTGTACTGTATCTGTTCTCTTTCTTTTTTTACTTTGCTAATATCAGAAGATTTTTTAGCAAATTAAGGAGTTTAAATTTAATTTATTTATGGGTAATTTTGCTCCCGATAGCATCATCAATATTCGTACCTAACTGGAGACATCACGGCAGATATCTTATGCCGTTAGTTCCGTTTATAAATTTGATTTCTGTATATGCTATTTTAGTAATTCTGAATAAATACAAAAGCAAAAGTTCTTTAAAGCTATTACACAGCACAAAGTTTTTAACATCGCTGCTTTTATTTTTCTCATTCACTTATTATATAGTGTACGGAGTGGCACTTGGAAAAAATTCAGATAACATTAACAGCCAGCAGGTGAAACTTGCTCACTGGGTAAAAGATAATGTTTCACCGAATGATGTAATTGCGCTTAATGATATCGGTGCTATTACTTTCATATCGAAGAACAGGATAGTTGATATGGCGGGACTTGTAACTCCGCAGATACTTGACTACAGGAAATACAGACTTGAAGATAATATGGATTCCATGCTGACTCTTTTAAAGAACAACGACGTAAAATATCTGATAATATACGACCACTGGTTCACACCTTTTTTACAAAGACACGGGAAATATTTTGAATACCTGCTTTCAGCTAAGCTTGAAGAAAATACAATCTGCGGCGGAGATGAAATGAAAGTGTATAAAGTAAACTTTTACAGGAAAGAAAATGAAAATCATTAAATTAATAAAGCTTATAAGACCGAAGCAATGGCTGAAGAACGTCTTCTGCTTTGCGCCGATCTTGTTCTCAGGAAATTTATTCTATTGGGATAAGCTTTCTATTAATTTAATTGCATTCATTGCCTTCTGCGGGATTTCAAGCTGCGTTTATATACTTAATGATATTTCAGATGTTGAAAGTGACAGAAACCACAAGAAAAAAAGATTCAGACCCATTGCCTCAGGAGATGTTTCAATAAAAGAAGCCTGGGCATTTTTTGCACTGCTGCTTGCATTAGTTGCTTCTGCGTGCATATTTTATCTTCCGGTATCTTTTGGTATTGTAATAGTTTTATATCTTGTAAATAATTTCTTGTACTCATACAAATTGAAACACATGGTGCTTTTAGATGTGTTCTCAATTTCTATAGGCTTCATGTTAAGAGTTGTAGGCGGCGGTTTTGCAATCGATGTACAGCTTTCAAGCTGGATGATTATCACCACAATTTTTATTTCACTCTTTCTTGGTATTTCAAAAAGAAGAGCAGAACTCTCAAATGCAGATGAGGGTGGTGCGACCAAACAAAGAAAAGTACTTGATGACTACTCCATTGATTTTGTTGAACAGTTAAATACAATTGCTGCAACAGGAACAATTTTATCTTATGCTCTTTACACTGCATCGGATAAAACCATCACAACATTTCACACTGATAAATTAATTTATACAACTCCATTCGTAATTTACGGAATATTCCGTTATCTTTATTTGATTCATAAGAAAAATCTTGGCGAGAATCCTGCATCCATTGTTACTAAAGATATTCCGATTATCGTGACAGGAATTCTATGGGTAATAGTCTGTGCCTCTATTATTTATAAAGCCAAATTAGGACTTTAATACTTAATTGAAAAATAAAATTTCCCGCGTATCACATTATAAAGCAGAGCTGCTTTTACTTTCTATTACTGTATTCTGGGGAATTTCATTTCCATTCACAAAATTTGCTTTAGAAGATTTCTCCCCTATTGCACTAGTATTCCTTCGATTCTCTATAACTGTCGTTGTTTTCTTTGCTATATATTATAAGAAATTACAGATAAGAGGATTTAAGCAATGGCGCTACGGCTTTATTCTGGGTTTCTTATTATTCCTGGGTTTCATCTCACAGACGACGGGTATGAAATACACTACTGCTTCCAACTCTGCATTTATTACCGGCACAAATGTTCTGCTTGTTCCATTCGCTTTATATTTTGTCAGTGGTAGGAAACCGAAAATTCAGAATATCATAGGGATTATTATAGTAACAGTCGGACTTTATTATCTAACAGGAATCGGAGTATCGGGATTAAACTACGGTGACTTCATTACAATCTTCTGCACTTTCTCATTTGCACTTCACATAGTGTTACTTGATAAGTACTCTAAGATAACAGATATAATACATCTTGTCTTCGGTCAATTTCTTGCAATGGCAGTTCTAAGTTTTGTATACATGATGGTGATGGAATATTTTGTTTATGATAATTTAAAAATGAATTTCACCACAAGTTCAACATCCTTAGTACTTTTCTTAGCGCTCTTTGGAACTTTATTGGTGTTTTTTTTGATGACAAAGTTTCAGGGGATGACTAATCCTATCAAAGCTAGTATTATCTATAACATGGAGCAGGTCTTCGCAACATTTTTTGCATATTTTCTTTTGGATGAAAGACTGACATTTAGCCAGATAATCGGAGCACTGATAATGATTAGCGGTTTGATAGTCTCCGAATTTTCGGATTTAATTTTCAAAAGAAAATTAAAATAAAATAGTTTATGGATGTCACATATAAAGTAATTCTTAAAGGACTTGTTCAGGGCGTGGGCTTCAGACATTTCGCATACAAAAGAGCACACGAACTTGGATTAAAAGGATGGGTTAAAAATTTAAACACCGGAGAAGTTGAAGTGATTGTTCACGGAAGCAAAGATACAGTGAACCACTTTATTTTTACCGATTTGAAAAGCGGTCCCTCAGAAGCACAGGTGAATGATATGAGCGTCGATGAATACCACAGTCCCGGAGAGCTTCCATTTTTTCTCGTTCATCATTAATTTCAATATAAATAAGAACTCTTATCTCTCTTGAAATTCAGAAAGATAAATTTTAATATTACAGTAAAATAAAAAAGGATACGATAGAAAATATTTACTGTTCAAGTAAATAAAATAATTTATTATGCTCAAGAAAATCCTTCCCGGAATTTTATTCCTCCTAGTTTCATCAAATTTTATTTATTCTCAAACCAACACGACTTACAATTTCCTTCGTCTTGATGTTGGCGCGCGCGCTTCTGCCCTTTCAGGAAGCTTCACGGCTATGGAAAATGACGTGAACGTTATTTTCTATAATCCCGGCGGAATTGCAACCGTTAAGGATAAACAGGCATCGGTAGGATTTTATAAATATCTGCTTGATATAAATTCAGGGAATGCAGCCTACATCCAAAAGTATAAAGATATAGGATATATCGGCGCTGGTATTCAGTATATTAATTACGGAAGTTTTGATAAGTATGATGTAAACTCAAATAACTTAGGAACATTCGGAGCAAGTGATATTGCTCTATCTCTCGGATACGGAAATGTGTACGATAATTTATATTATGGAGCGAATGTAAAGTTTATATACTCATCTTATGATACATATAAATCAACAGCGGCAGCAATAGATTTCGGAGCTATTTATAAAGTTCAGAAGGCAATGATGACATTGGGCGTAAGCTTACTAAATGTTGGAGCCCAGCTTTCTTCCTATGAAGATTATAAAGAAAAGCTCCCGGTGGATTTGAGAGTTGGTGTTACTAAGAAATTAGAGAACTCCCCTCTTACTTTAAGCGTGGGCTTCTACAGTTTAAATGAGAGCTACGATAAATTTTTTGACAGATTTAAAAACATTACTGCAGGCGCAGAGATTGAAGTTTCAAACACTATAAATTTAAGAGTTGGTTACGATAACCAGGTAAGGCAGCAGTTAAAAACAGGAAGCGCAATCGGTCTTGGCGGATTTTCAGCGGGACTTGGATTCAAACTTCAGGAAAAATATCAGATTGATTACGGGTTCAATTCTATGGGTAAACTTGGTTCAACGCACAGAATAAATGTAGGATTTAATTTGTAAATAATTTTAAATCGAAAATTTTAGAAGCCCTGAGGTTTAATTACTTCAGGGCTTTTTTGTTGTATAAACTTATTCAGAAATTTTTATTTCAAAAATTTTATTCCAAAGCTTACCTGTAACAAGTAAATTTCCTGTTGCGGGATTAATAGTTATACCGTTCAGCACATCAATTTCCTGTAAATTTCCTGCCTGCTTCATCAGCTCTTCTAAATCCATTCTTCCTAATACTTTTCCTGTCGCAGCATCTATTTTAAGAATCAAAAAAGTTCTCCATACATTTGCATATATATTTCCTTTGTAGTATTCAAGCTCATTTATATTTGTTATTGCTCCCATGTTATCATAGACTTCAATATTAGAAGTAATTGCAAACGAATACGGATTCATATAATAAATTTTATTTGTACCGTCGCTCATAATTAATTCTTTTCCGTTATTAGTCATACCCCAGCCTTCAGTGTTATAAGTAAAATTCTGAATGAACTTGAAATCATCAAGATTATATACAAATCCTTTTTTATTCTTCCATGTTAGCTGATAAATTTTATTATCGAAGATTGTTATTCCCTCACCGAAATATTGTTTATCAAGCGGAATTTCCTTCAATGTTTTACCTGAAGCTAAATCATATTTTTTTATTAACGATTTCCCTTCAAGTCCCGTGCTTTCATAAATATATCCCTTGTAAAATTCAAACCCTTCAGTGAAATCTGCTTTTGAGTGCGGATAAGTTTTGACTACAGTAAATTTTTCAGGCTTTGGAATTACATCTGATAAAATTTTTATGTTCGATTCAAGCGTTTCGTTCTTTCCGTCTTCATAAAATGTTTTCAGAGAGACTTTATGTACGCCGAGTTTTCCTGCTGATGGTAGAAAAGAATATGACGTTACTCCATTTTTTAGAGAAGATATATAGTTGTTATCAAAAAATACCTGAGATGAATCCAGCTTAACGTTTTGCTTTGAAATTACGAATGAGACTTTGAGACTGTCATTTAACTTTGCCGAAGAATTATTTGCTGGAGCTGTAAGCTTGAAATATACTTCCAGCTTTTTATCTATTACCGGTGTGTTCTCGTTTTTACATGAAAAAAATATTACGCTTAGTGCAATTGAACAAATACAAACTAAAAATTTATTATACATTAATGATCCTCTTTATTTACTAACTGAAACCAGTTGCCGTCATTATCTGTAAAAGTCAGACATTTATCCGAGCCGTCAGTTCCTTTAAATTTAACTCCTTTAGATTCAAAATATTCTTTTGCATCATCCAGGTTATCGGTATAAATTACAAATGCTATGTTTGCTTTCTGATAAGCTGATGGGTTAACGGGATTGCCAGGCCGGAGAAGAATAATATGCGAACCGCGCTTAAGCCAGACAAATTTTTCATGCTGAATAACTTCAATCTCATATCCTAATACATCAACATAAAAATTTTTAGCCTCAAGGGGATTTTTAACAAAAATTTCTGTGTGACCAATTTCTATTTTCATGGTTCAAAGATAGTGAAATATATTTTAAAGATTGATAGCAAAAATTTCTTTATGCTCTGCTCCGGTTGTTGAAATTATACTTTGCATTATACTAAGCTTATTAACCGAAAAATTTACTTTGAGATTTATATCTGAGATATCTTTCAATTTAGTTCTTCCTTTAATTCTTGCAAGTGTTATATGAGGATGGAAATTTTTATCCTGTGTAAAACCAAACTCTCCTAATATTGTCTTTACTTCTTCTGCTAACTCAAAAATTTTATTCTCCGAATCTTTACAATTCAGAAAAATTACTTTTGGATTTTTTAAATTCGGAAAAGCATTTATTCCTGAGCACTCAAAATTCAGCTGCCCGAATTTATTCTCAATTTTTGTTACAACTGTTTCATATATCTTTGTTAATTTAATTTCATCCACTTCTCCAACAAAGAAAATAGTAAGATGAAAGTTCTCAGGTTTCTCAAAACGGGCTAAATAAGGCTTTTCAATCTTTTCTTTAACTAAATTCTGAATTTTTTGTATCTTTTCCTTACTTTTTAAATCAATATTAAGTGAAATAAAGCTTCTCAAATGAGTAATTATTGTTGAAAATCGCTAAAAAACTAAATTGAATAACTATATTAAATTACGTATATTTAACGATTAAATCAAAAAATTTTGGGAGATATACCATAATGAAAGCAATAAAGATATTCACCGTACTTTTAACATTAGCCCTTACCTCAAGTTTTGTTTATTTCACAGGATGCACATCAGCAGAATCCACCACAGGAAAATTAGCATTCCAGCAAAAAGATTATCAAAAGGCTGAAATAGAATTAAAGAAAGGTGTAGCAGTTGATAAAAATGATGCAGAAGCATGGTACATGTTAGGATATTCACAAGTTGAGAACGGACACTTTGAAGAATCAAAAGAATCTTTTGCAAATGCAAAAAGATTATCAGGTGAATACGGTGACAGAGTTACTGCTTATTGGGTAGAAAAATATAACCAAGGTGCCAGCAGTTTTGGAATTGGCGCAAAAGCAAAAGATACTTTAACAGCAAATCCAAGCTACAGACAGGCATTACGATATTTTCAGGCAGCATATAATATTCAGCCCGATTCAACTAAAGGTATAGAAGCATTAGGCAGAACATATTTTGCCTTAGGTGATAAAGATAAAGCTCTTGAATTATTCCAAAGTGTTATTGCAAAAACAAACAGTAAAGAAAGCGCAATAAGAGTTGCAGCAATTTTATTTGATGAAGGCAGTACATTACTTACTCTTAAAAAGAACGACGACGCAGCAGCAACATTCCAAAAAGTATTAAACATTCCTTCTCTCCCAAAAGATGACCAGTACTATGAAGTTTCTTCTTATAACTTTGGTTTGGCAAAAGTAAAAGCTGCTGAAGAAATGAAATCAAAAAATGAAAACGATCCGAACATAAAGCAGTACTACATGGATGCATTAGCAGTGGTCGAACCGTTATCAAAAACAAATATCAATAATAAAGATATCAAACCAAGAGTTTGGGATTTATTAGTTGTATTATATGGCAATACAGGTCAGACAGATAAAGCTACAGATGCTTACAAAAAAGCTGAAGAATTAAAGAAAGAAAACAAATAAATTTTAAAATCCTGACTGCTGAAATGCAGTCAGGAAACATTTATGGAACAGCAAAATCCTCCTCCTTATAATTACAATTACAACTATCCGAAGAAATCCTCCGGTGGTTCAAAAGTATTCTGGGGAATTTTTATTTCCATTCTTGTAATAGCTCTAATTTTTACCGCAGCATCTTTTTTATTTCTTGCCAAAGTCATAAGTTCAGCAGAAGGCGGAGACAGGTATGAATATAATTACAGAAGCGGTAAAGGAAACGGAAAGATAGCAGTTGTAGATTTGGATTTTACCATAATAACTTCCGACCCGATTGTAAGACAGTTTAAGAAATACCGCGAAGATAAATCTATCAAAGCAATTGTATTAAGAATTAACTCTCCCGGCGGCGGCGTTGCTGCTTCACAGGAGATGTATGAAGAAATAAGAAAAACCCGAGACAGCGGTAAACCTGTAATAGTTTCATTTGCATCACTTGCTGCAAGCGGCGGATATTATGCTGCATGCGGCGGAAGTATTATAGTTTCTAATCCGGGTTCTTTAACAGGAAGTATCGGAGTAATAATGTCTTTCGTGACTATTCAGGAACTTGCAAAGAAACTTGGAATAGATGAAACCACAATTAAAAGCGGTGAACTGAAAGATGCAGGAAGTCCTTTCAGATATCCTACTGAAAAAGATAAAGAGTATTTTCAGGATATAGTTGATGACAGTTACAAGCAGTTTTTAGATGTTGTTTCCAGAGAGAGAAAAATCGATATGGAAGACCTCAAAAAAATTGCTAACGGAAGAGTCTTTACAGGAAGCCAGGCAAAGAAATTAGGACTTGTTGATTCACTGGGAACATTCGAAGATGCAATCAGAATAGCCGGTAAGATGGGCGGCATTGAAGGCGAGCCAACAATTGTAAAAGAGAAAACACGCTTAGGAATTGTAGAAAGACTTACAGAAGGTTCTACCTCTTCTGAGATTAAAGAGCTTAAGCAGGAATTGAAAAACGAATTCATAGATAAACCTGTTTTACAATATAAATTCGAAAAATAATTTTTAAATAAAAAATTATGACAAGAGCGCAAATTGCCGCTAAAATTTCAGAAGCTACAGGACTAAGCAAGAAAGAGACAGAGATAGTTGTTGAAGGTTTCATCAGTTGCATAATTGAATGCCTGAAGGAAAACGGAAATATTGAAATCAGAGGTTTCGGAACATTTAAAAATAATGTGAAGGAACCAAGAACTGCAAGAAACCCAAGAACAGGTGAAAGTATTTCACTTGGAAAAAGATTTATCCCGATGTTCAAGGTATCAAAGGAGTTCAAAAAAGCGGTTCAGGACGCGCTAGTAAAATAACAGAAATTTTTTAAAATAAGTTTTATAAACAATCTATAAAGGAGAAACACTATGCCTTGTGGCAAGAAAAGAAAACGTGCGAAGATGTCTACGCATAAGAGGAAGAAAAGACTCAGAAAGAACAGACATAAAAAGAAAATCAGATAAAAATTTTTTGCAGATGCTGAGGTTGAAAAACTTCAGCATCTGCATAAATTTTATCTTCAAAGAGCCAAGATTATTTGTAACTCCTGCCTGTAACAAAATCCAGATTGATAATAATTTCGCTACCCTTTTTGTAATTCAAAAATTGTTATTTCCGGTCTTACATTAAATCTCACTTGCCATAAGTGTCCCAATGCTCTATTTATATATAGAGTTCTGTCATTTCTCAATTCATATTGTCCGGCAGAGTATTTTTTGTTTTTTACCGGAAGCATTGGCGGCGGAAGAAATGGCGGTTTAACTTGTCCACCGTGAGTATGTCCTGATAGTATCCAACTATTATATTCGCCCCAAACATCTAAATCGCAAACATCAGGATTATGACACAATACTATATTTGCTTTTGATTTGTCAAAACCTTTCATAGCTTTTTCGGGATTGAAGTTCAGTCCCCAATAGTCATCAAAGCCAATAAAGTTTATTCCGTTTACTTCAGCACTGTCATTTCTTAATAGTTGAATGCCTTTGCTAATAAGCATTTCTGAAATTTTATCTGCAACATCATTTTGCGACCAATTTTTTCCATAATCGTGATTGCCTAAAATTCCAATAGTTGCTATTTTCCCCTTAACAATATTATTTAATGTATCTTCTAACTTATCATATTGAACTGCATCTTTGTTAATGCTTACATAGTCACCTGTGTAAACAATAAAGTCAGGGTTAAATTCTTTTGCTTTTTTGAATGAGTTAATTATGAAGTGATAGTCAAAGCGATTTCCAATATGGATGTCACTTATTTGCATTAGAGTCTTGCCAATCAGTTCATCGGGTAAATTCTTGATTGGCATTTTTACTTTCACAAACTCCAGCCAGAATGGTTCAATTTGCCAGCAATACAAACCGCCGAAAAGTCCTATACCTGAAAGTCCCCAAAATGTATTTTTTATAAACTTTCGTCTATTCAATGCATTTGTCTGAGTGCAGCCAAGACCTTATCTTTTCCTAAAATCTGAATAGTTAAAGGAAATTCAGGACCGTGAGTTTGTCCTGTTATTGCAATTCGCAATGGCTGGAAGAACTTCTTGCCTTTTATCCCTGTTGCTTTCTGTGCTTCGCTGAAAAGATTTTTTATATTATCAATTTCACTGAAATCAGTTTCGCTTATTGCGGGAATTAAATAATTGAAAATTTTCTTCGCATCATCTGAAGTAACAATTTCCCTATCTTCATCACTTTCAACAACAACTTTATCCTGATAGAACATTTTAATATGCTCCCCTACTTCATTCAGTTTATTCAGATAAACACGGATTGCAGAAACCACTTTTTTAGTCTTCTCAAAATCTGATGCGTCATATCCCGCTTCTTTTATATAAGGGATTAAAAGATGAGTAAGTTTATCCAGATCGTAATTTTTAATGTAGTCATTATTCATCCAGTTCAGTTTATCAATATTGAAAACCGCTCCCGCACTGTGAACTTTTTCTAATGAGAATAATTCAATCAGCTTTTCCATAGAAAAAATTTCTTCTTCAATTCCGTCACCGGGATGCCATCCGAGTAATGCAATGAAATTAATTAATGCTTCATTCAGATAACCTTTTTTCATATAATCTTCTACTGCAACGTCACCTTGTCTTTTGCTAAGCTTCGTCTTATCCGGATTTAATAGCAACGGCAAGTGTGCCATCTTAGGCACTTCCCAGCCGAAAGCTCTGTATAAAATAATATGTTTAGGAACCGAAGTTACCCATTCTTCACCTCTTATAATATGAGAAATATTCATTAAATGGTCATCGATAACATTTGCTAAATGGTATGTCGGAAATCCGTCAGCTTTTAATAAAACCTGGTCATCAATTATATTCGTCTCGATCTTTATTGTGCCTCTTATTAAATCTTCGAAAATTATTTCTTCGTTCAGCGGGACCTTCAATCTTATAACATGTGGAATTCCTGAATCTAATTTTTCTTTTACTTCTTCAGACGTAAAATCTCTTGCACGTCTGTCATACATTGTCTGCCTTCCCTCAATCTGCTGAAGCTTTCTCATTTCATCAAGCTCTTCTGGAGTTTCAAACGCATAATAAGCCATGCCCTTTTCGATAAGCTCATCACAGTATTTTTTATAAATATCCAATCTTTCTGACTGATAGTAGGGACCAAAGTCTCCGCCTTTGAACGGACCTTCATCTAAATCTAGTCCTAACTTATTCAATGCATCTATAATGTTTTCAACTGCGCCTTCAACTTTTCGTGTCTGGTCAGTGTCTTCTACTCTTAAAATAAATTTCCCGTTATTGTGTTTTGCAAACAGGTAATTGAACAGAGCTGTTCTCAATCCCCCCACGTGTAAATATCCTGTAGGTGACGGCGCAAAACGAACTCTTACTTCTGAATTTGACATGTATTATATATTGTAATTAATTATTATTAATGATGATTACAAACTCACCTTTTATTTTTAAATTGTTTTTATTTTGTAATAAATCTTTTACTCTTCCTCTTTTTATCTCTTCAAATTTTTTTGTCAGTTCTCTCCCTAAGCAAACTTCTTTATTTCCGAGGTATCTGTTAATATCTTCAAGTGTTCTTAAAATTCTGAAGGGTGATTCAAAAATTATTATAGGCATCTTCATACTCTTAAACTCATTAAAAAGAGTTTCCCTTCCTTTTTTCAGAGGAAGAAAGCCATGATAATAAAATTTATCGGTCGAAAATCCTGAAAGTACCAATGAATGTATTAACGATGATGCGCCCGGAATTGAAACAACTTCAATATTTTCTTTAACACAATTGCTTACTAAAATACTCCCGGGATCTGAAATACAGGGAGTACCTGCATCTGATATCAATGCAATTGACTTACCTGATTTTAATTCGCCTAATATAAATTCAAGCTTGGATGATTCTACCTGTGAATAATAACTGATTAATTTCCGTTTTATTCCGTAAGCAGCTAATAAAATTCCGGAAGTTCTTGTATCTTCAGCTGCAATGTAATCCACGTTATTTAAAACGTAAATCGCTCTGAAAGAAATATCCTCAAGATTTCCTATAGGAGTTGAAACAATATATAACGTTCCTGCTTCAATTTTTAAATCAGGAAATTCTATCTGAGGCAGTTCTATCATTTATTTTTTAATGCTTTCTTTTATGTCCCGTCATGTTTTCGGGAGACATAATTATATCGAGCTCTTTTTTAGAAACAAGATTTCTTTGTATTATTAATTCATAAACAGATTTCCCTGTTGCCAACGCTTCCTTTGCAATCTCTGAAGATTTTTCGTAACCGATAACAGGCACCATTGCTGTTACAAGTCCTATACTGTTCTCAACATATTTTCTGCAGACATCTACGTTTGCTGTTATTCCATTTATACATTTTTCATAAAGCGTTCTGCATCCGTTATTCAAAATTGAAATCGTATCAAATAGTCTGAACGCAATAACCGGTTCCATTACATTAAGCTCAAGCTGTCCTGCTTCCGCGGCCATAGTAATAGTTAAATCGTTTCCGATAACCTGGAATGCAATCTGATTGACAACTTCAGGTATAACAGGATTTACTTTACCCGGCATAATAGAAGAGCCCGGCTGTAAAGGGGGTAGATTTATTTCATTAAAACCTGCTCTTGGTCCGGATGAAAGTAATCGCAAATCATTGCAAATCTTCGAGAGCTTCACAGCAAATCTTTTGAACACTCCGCTTACCTGAATGTATGCACCTGTATCTTGGGTAGCTTCAACTAAATTGATAGAGACGCTTAATGGAATTCCTGTTATCTGTTTTAAATTTTCACATACCATTTTTGCATAGTCAGGATGAGAGTTTATTCCCGTTCCAATAGCAGTCGCACCCATATTAATTTCAGTGATCAGTCCCATCGCTTCTTTAATTCTCTTCATATCTTCATCTATCATTTCAGCATAGGCACCAAACTCCTGTCCAAGCGTCATTGGCACTGCATCCTGCAGCTGAGTTCTTCCCATTTTAATTACATGCTTAAACTCTTTCTCTTTTTTCCTCAATGAAGACTTCAGTTCAGAAACTGTCTTCAGCAAATTTAATGTAGAAAGATAAAGAGCAATTCTGAATGCAGTGGGATAAGCATCGTTAGTTGACTGCGACATATTCACATCGTTATTCGGATGAACCTTAGTATACTCACCTTTTTTCCCGCCAAGTTTTTCATTGGCAATGTTAGCAATAACTTCATTTGCATTCATATTTGTTGATGTCCCAGCTCCGCCCTGAAGCATATCAACAATGAACTGGTCGTAATATCCGCCCTTAACTATTTCATCACATGCATGAACAATTGCTTTCGTCTTTGTTTTATCCAGCAGACCTAACTTACTATTTGCAAGTGCTGCTGCCTTCTTAACGTAAGCCAATGAATTTATAAAGATAGGATTTATTGATAACGATATTCCCGTTATCTTAAAATTTTCTGCGGCGCGCATTGTCTGCACACCGTAATATGCTGTATTTGGAATCTGAAGACTTCCCAAGAAATCTTTTTCTATTCTGTATTTCATATTATAATTGTATAACTGTAAAATTAACTTTTTTAGCTCGGAATTGTAATGAAAAACATAGCCCCAAAAATGTATAGAGAGCAAAATTAGAGGAACGAATTTATCTTACTAATTCGGTAAATTGTTGCATGCTAGTTATAGGAAAAAACCCAATCTTCGAAATTCTCAAGAATAACCCGAAGGACATAAATAAAATTCTCGTTCTAAAAAAAATAGACCCGGATAAACGTTCAAAAGAAATTGTTAAAATGGCAGAGGATTTACAAATCCCTGTTCATTTTATGAATGACCATCAGTTCAAAGTTTATTTTGATAAAAAAAATAAAGCTGAAGGCATTGACCAGGGAATAATTGCATTCATTAAAGATTACGAATATACAGAGCTGCGTTCAATAGTAAATAAATGTAAGGATAAGCCCCGAAGTGTAATTGCAATTCTTGATGAAATAACTGACCCGCATAATTTCGGAGCGATAATCCGTTCTGCTGTCTGCTTGGGAGTTGATGCAATTGTAATTCCGAAACATAACTCAGCTGAGGTAAACCACACCGTAATGAAAACATCTTCCGGAACTGCAAAGATGATTGATATTGCAATGGAAGGTAACCTGAATAATTCAATGAGATTTTTGAAAGATAACGGATACTGGATAGCGGGCGCAGATTTAGCAGGTGATAAATTTATTCATGAAGCGGATTTCAAAGGCAAAGTTGGAATTGTTCTCGGAAGTGAAGGCACAGGCATGAGAAAAACTGTTAGAGATAATTGTGATTTTTTAGTAACGATTCCTATGAGCGGAAAAACAGATTCATTGAATGTTTCTGTATCTGCAGGGATTATTTTTTATGAGATATTGAGGCAGAACTTATAACTTATTATAAATCTTGTTTAGTCTTTGACGGCAAAGGTATATCATACTTTGCCATAAGTTTATACAAATGGCTTCTTTGTATTTGCAATGCCTCTGCGGTGTGGCTTACATTGTATTTGTAATCATGAAGCATCTTTTCAATAAATAATCTCTCCGATTCATTCTGAAAATCGTTCAGAGACATATCTTTATTCAGCAATTCATTGTAAAGTTTCAGCTCCCTGTTAGCAGGTAAATCAATATCATCTTCATCAATAACTTTTCTGTCACTGGTAATAATCAACCTCTCAACTAAATTTTTTAACTCTCTTACGTTTCCGGGATAACGGAATGTTGTTAACAGCTCCAATGCCTTATCGGAAAATTTCTTCACAGGTAATCCATTTTGAGTGCAGATTGTTTTCGCAAAATACTCAACAAGTTCTTTTACATCTTCTGAATGTTCACGAAGTGAAGGTAAATTTATCTGAAGTACATTTATTCTGTGATACAGATCTTCTCTGAAATGTTTTGCTTCAACCTCAGGCATTAAATCTTTATTCGTAGAAAAAATAAATCTAACATCAAGCTTTATCGAAATATTGCTTCCTTCACGGGTTATAACATTGTCTTCAATCACCTTCAGCAGCTTGGATTGTAAATCCATAGATAAGTTACTTATTTCATCTATGAAAACCGTTCCGCCCTCGGCAAGTTCAAGCGAACCTTTGATAACGTTGTTGTCATCTAGTCCTCCGAAAAGTTTTAATTCAATATTCTCTTCGGTAAGATTTGCACTGTTAAGTTCAATAAATTTATTATCCGCTCTTGATGAACGGTAATGAATCTGTCTGGCAACTAACTCTTTGCCCGTCCCGCTCTCTCCGCAAATCAATACATGAGAGTTCACCTTAGAATATTTATCAATGAGACTGTTTACTTCTTTTATCTTTTCGCTCGAACCGATAATTTTACTTTCTTCGAGAGCTTTTGATTTATATGACTTTAGTTCATCTAGCGACATCTTATAATCAACGGCATTTTTTATTATAAGCTTAAACTCATATAAGTCAGGAAGAGGTTTCTGAAGGAAATTATATGCGCCTTTTTTAGTTGCTTCGACCGCTGTTTCAATTGTGCCGTGACCGGAAATCATAATCACAACTGCATCTTTATCAATCTCTTTTATTTTTTCAAGTGCTTCCAGTCCGTCCATCTTAGGCATCTTTATATCAAGCAAGATGAGGTCGTATATGTTGGATTTTACTTTGTTGACTGCAGTTACCCCATCGTTCGCGCTGTCAATTTCATAGCTGTCCTGACTTAATATCATAGAGATACTGTCAACAATGCTTCGCTCGTCGTCTACTATTAAAATTTTGCTCATAGTGCAAATTTAACAAGAATGATTGAAATAAAAAGTCAGATAGGATTTGTATATTTTTTTGTATATTATGGAGTATAAAGAGCATAGAATTCCATACTCTCCAGTTTGCTTCCGGAGAATATGGATTAAAACAATATTAATAACAGAATCAGAATGCAGGGTGCAGCAAAACATCCATTGCAGTCAAAAGCGTAACAATTTTTTCGAAATAGATATCTCTTTTACTTTTTTCAAAAAATACCAGTTCAAATAATTTATCTACGTTTGAAGTAGAACCTGACAGACCGCGAAAATCGTAAAAGAATTCTATAAGGAAAAATTCACGGTTATCAATAATTTTTGTATCATTCTTTATATAGATTATTCTGTTCAGATCTAAGATAAAAGTGTTTCCGCCTACTGGCATGTCACTCGTGCCTTTCAAATAGAGGAATCTTCCTTTCAAGCTTATAGCATTATCGTTCATATTTTTCTCCGTTTAGGATTGGAGCCTCTAATATATTAAACGATATATTCTTGTGAAAGTTCTCTTACTTTGATAACTCCACTATTGTTACTCCCGTATCGCCTTCATTCCAATTGCCAAGTCTGTGAGATAATACCACCGGATTTGATTTCAGATATTTCTGAACTTCTGTTCTGAGCTTACCTGTTCCCTTTCCGTGAATAATCTCCACACTCTTTAATCCGTTGTTGATTGATTTATTTAAGAACTTATCAATCATATCATAAATTTCTTCTGTGTATTTGCCCCGCAGGTCTAAACTTCTTTCAACAGGTCCTTCATTAATTTCTATTGTCGAAGTCTTTGCATGTTCTTTTTTTGCTTCTGCTCTTTTTACTTTTTCAATCTCGGAAAGTTTTGATTTTACCAGCAAGCCATTCATATTAATTGAAACATGGTCATCTTTTATTTCCATAAGCTCACCCATGGAGTTTGTACCGGATATTTTCACAAAGTCACCGACCTTTACACTTTTCTTTTCGGCTTCAGACATCTCTTCCACTAATTCTTTTTCAGCATCTTCTTTTTTTATTTCAGTAATTTTCTCAACTTGTGACTGGAACGATTCCTTTATTTCTTTCGCTGAAAAATTCTGCTTCTCTCTTATTTCTCTTATAGTATTTTCAATCAGCTTATTTGCATTCTGAAGAACATCTTTGGCTTCTTCTTTCGCTTTCTTTAATATCTCCTTCTCGTTTGCTTTTAGCTGACTGACTTTGGTTTCATACAGAGAATTCAAGCCTTTTAATCGTGTAGCTTCTCTGTTATATTCATCTTTTAGTTCAGAATATTTCTGTTTGTTTTCATTTAGCTCTTTTAACAGATCTTCAAGTTTGTTTTCACTGTCAGTCAGATATGATTTTGCTTCAGTGATAACTTCATTCGGGAAATCATATTTCTCTGCTATCTCAAATGTAAAGCTCTGCCCCGGAATCCCGATATTAAATTTGAAATTCGGTGAGAGCGTTTCGTTATTAAATTCTAGCGAAGCATTTTCAATCTTGGCATGATTATATGCAAATGCTTTCAATTCAGAATTATGTGTCGTAACAACTGATAATGAATTTCTATCCGAAAGATTTTGAATAATTGAGCAAGATAATGCACTGCCGAGAACAGGGTCAGTGCCTGAACAAATTTCATCGATAAGCACCAATGATTTATCATCAGCTTCATCAAGAATTTTCTTCAGATAAGCAATGTGAGAACTGAATGTACTTAAATCATTTTCAAGTGACTGCTGATCACCGATGCTTACAAAAATCTGGTTTAAAACTCTGAACTTACTTTCGTAATAAACAGGGACAAGAATCCCTGACTGAACCATCAACGCAAGCAATCCGACAGTCTTAAGCGACACTGTTTTACCACCTGCATTCGGACCGGATATAATAATAGAATTAAATTCTTTCCCGATTTTAAAATTTAGCGGAACTACTTCATCGCGTTTATGATTTTGCATTAGCACAGGATGATATCCCTGCTTTATTTCATACTTTTCATCGCTCAGTAAAGGTTTCTCTGCAAGTATCTCAATTCCATACTTTGCTTTCGCCTGAAGAAAATCAATCTCTGCCATAATTTCGCAGTTTGATTTTAATTCAGTCACATGCACTCTGACTTTTTTTGCAAGTTCCGCAAGTATTCTTTCAATCTCCCTTTTCTCTTCGTACTGAAGTTCAGTGATATCATTGTTCAGTTCGATTGTAGCAGCAGGTTCGATAAATACCGTTTGCCCTGTATTGGATGAACTATGAATTAGTCCAGGGACTTTCCTTTTATTCTCAACTTTTACCGGTACAACAAATCGTCCGTCACGCTGAGTAATAATATCATCCTGTGAATAATCTTTATCTGAAATATCCTTTAAAATTTTCTCTAAAGATTTTCTTAAGCTTTCTGTTTTTTTCCTGATTGTAATTCTTATTCTCTTAAGCTCTGCGGAAGCAGTTTCTCTTACAGTTCCCGTTTCATCAATTGTAGAATCGATATTACTCTCGAGGATTTTATCGGAGAATAAATTGGAAGTAATTTTAGGAATAAGTTTATAATCATACTCACTTCCGATATTCAGCCGTGAAAAATATCCTTTTGTTAATCTGGAAATTCTTAAAAAAGTAAGTATACCTAAAAATTCAGTTGAGGGAATATAGCTTCCTTCAACATTTAGCTTTGAAAGGGTTTTTCTTATATCCTGCAAACCGTCAAGCTGAAGATACTCTTCACGTGTAAGAATGTCTTTCATCTCTGATGTCTTGTCAAGTTCAAGCTGGAGTAAATTTTTATCTGTAAAAAATGAAATCTCTTCAGTCAGTTGATGTCCGAGACCGGAATAGACGTAAGATTGAATTCTGTTTAATATTTTTTCAAACTCAAGTAATGAGTATATATTTTCGTTCATATCTACTTAGTGAGTGATTTTATCTCTTCGTAAAAAGATTTATAGTTTGGCAAAAATGAAGCTATTGTATTAAAAGTTCTCGGAGCAAAGTCATTCACAAAAACATACAGCTTGGAATTGTTTATGGTTTCTTTGTTCACCAGGTCAAAATTATTTACTGCAATAACACATAAACTTGCAATTATCATCCCCTGTATTATTCCTATAAAAAGTCCCAATGTTTTATCGACTGACTTAGTTAAAGAATTTATATTTGAAATTTTCTTCGCGATATAAATCCCCAGAGTATAAATACCCATTATAATTACCACGAATGATAGTATGTTGGATGTTTTCAGCGACATTCCCGAAAACTTCATTATAAATGTGGTTAGCTCAGTGTTGAACTTTGTTGCAAGGTACAAACCCAAAATAAGCGAGACCAATGAAAACACCTTTCGTAAAAATCCTTTTGAAAGCCCTATCAACGCAGGGATTGCAATGAGAACTACTATTAAAATATCAAGTTTATTCATATAAAAAAAAATCCGCATTAAGCGGATTTATAAGTAAAAAATTAAATTTTCTTATCTATCAACTTAACTTCGATTTAACTATTTCCTGAATTATTTTTCCGTCAATCTTTCCTTTTAATTCTTTAGAGGCTGCGCCCATTACTTTTCCAAAATCTTTTTGTGTCGATGCACCTGTATCTGCAATAATTTTATTTATAATTTCTTCAGCTTCTTCTTTTGAAAGCGGCTTTGGAAGATACTCCATTAAAATATCAAGTTGTCCTTGTTCCTTATCAACTAAGTCTTGTCGTCCTGCTGCGGCAAACATCTCTATCGATTCTTTTCTTTGCTTTGCTTGTTTGGTGAGAAGAGCAATTTCCTCTTCCGGAGTCATTTCCCTGTTCATGCCTGACTTATCCATTTTCAGAATTTCAGCGCGGATAGAACGGATAGTGTCCAGTCTTATACTTGGACCTGCAAGCATTGCATTCTTTAAATCTTCGTTAATTTTTTCTTTTAAACTCATGTCCGATAATTTAATCTACGTTATAATTATATCTTTGTGACTGTGCAATGTATTTTGATTTTGGGAAATCATTTTTCAGCTGGTCAAAAACTCTTTTTGCTGATGCATTATCTTTACCCATTGCAAAATCTCTTCCTGCGTAGAATAAATATTCATCTCTGAAAGGATTTTCTTTATCATAATTTGCTGCGCGTTCAAATTCTTTTCCTGCGCCAATGTAATCATTCTGTGCTTCCTTTACACTTGCAATACCTGATATAGCTGCGACTTTTGAAAGCTTATTGCTCCCTCCAAAGTCATCATAATATTTTAAAGCATTCTGAAAATCTCTTAATGCATAATATGAATTAGCCAGCATAAGCTTTGCAAGTTGACCGTTTTCAGATGAGCCGTATTCATTAACAATAAATAATAAACCTTTATTGCCAAGTGAATCTCCGTTAATAGCTGCCTGGAAATTTCCGCCTTCATATACAGCTTTAATTTTTCCGATAGCTACAGCTGCGTCTTCGTTCTGTGATGCTCGTTTAGACGTGAATAAAATTATACCAACAACTATAATAACTATTGCTCCTGCAATAATCATTACCTGGTTTTTATTCCTGTTATAATAATCGCTTACGACTGCAAATGGATTATCTGACATTGTAATCTTTTAAATTTAAAATTTGGTAAACAATAAATATAGTGAATAATATTATGTTTTTAAATGAGAATTTTTAGGTATCTTTATCTTTAATTAAAGGTTAAAATAAACGTTTATGGATTTCCAAATGTTAATAAAACTATGAATATTAAAAACTTCTTTTCAGCTTCTCTTCTCACAGTAATTTTACTGTTCACAAATCACATAAATGCACAGGAACTCATTTCAAGCGGTACAAACAGAACAACAGGATGCTCTAAGCAGGCAATTGAAGACCTCCTCAAAGCAATAAATGAATACAGGTCAGACAGCAAAAACTGGAACTCTAATGTTACCCAATTTGAGTTTACATTAGGCGGCGTAAATGAAGAACAAAGAGGAATCTTAAAGTTACCAATAAACAAAGACCTTATTACTTCTGCAAATTTAACAGCGGAAAAATTTGCTAAGGGTACATATCCAATATGGGACCATATCATTAACGGAGAAGGACCAACAATGCGTGCTATTAAAGACGGATGGATTCCTTCAATGAATAGGTTATTTTATGCCAATGAAGAACCTGTCTTTACTATGCTTGCCGAAAATCTTTTTTCCGGAAGCCTTGGTTACACGTGGAGAGATGTTCTCAATGCGTGGGAAGGCAGCCCCGGACATAATACAACTTTGCTCAGCCGCGGAGCAGTTTCAATCGGCTGCGGATGCGCCGATACAAAATCGAACACTTCCGGTGAACAGGAAACTTACTGGGTATTATTAGTTGAACTTGAGAACAGTATGACAGAAAACGACGACATTATGGATAAATATTTTAAGGAAGGCACATTCTATAAACTTAAATCCGGAATAAAAAGAAGTAAGCTTTCACAGTACAAAGCTCTTGATGCTTTTGATTTTATTGATAGAGGCATTCAAAACATAAGGGACAAAAAATAAAGGGGCGCCTCGTTGACGCCCCTATACGAAAGGAGTATTTTCTTGAAAGTGGATTCAAAAAATTACTTTATAAGTGACATTTTCTTAACTTCAGTTGAACCCAGGTTTTCAAGTTTATAAAAATAAACTCCGCTAGGTAAATTTGCAGCATTAAACTCAAATTCATAGCTTCCTGCATTAAGATTCTGATTTACAAGCTTAGCAACTTCTTTTCCTGTAACATCAAAAATACTTAGTGAAGTAAAACCTGATTTAGTAATATCAAAGTTTATCTTAGTAGATGGATTAAACGGATTAGGATAATTTTGATATAAGCTGAATTTCTCAGGTACTTCAGTTGAAATTGAATTTATCCCGATTACAAAACTTGTATTGTAAGCTGCCTGTACATTTGTTGCCATTGCTTTTAAAAGTGTTACTGAATTTTTATTGTTAGTACCTCTTGCAATCATTTGAGCTACTACAAATGTCTGTGTATCTAACGGATTTACTTTTAAGTTAGATGCGCCTGATGAAATTATTAATCTTCTGTCACCCGGTGCACTTGCCTCTACTTGTCCGGAAGTAACTCCGCCGCAATTTTTAATCATACCTGTATATTCAGTCCAGCCGACGTTTGATTCCGGATCTCCGGGATAACAAAACTTTGTTGGTGATGGAGGAACTAATGTCGGATTCAACCATGGAGTTCCATCTTTTTTTAATCCTCTCAGGTAATTATATGCCTGAATTGGTCCGCTGCTGGGATCCTGTTCGCAAACAGGACCGCCGGAACTGGTGTTTGAGAAATAGTCAAAAGATGTCATACCAATATCAGCTGTAGAACCATTTCTTGCACCTTTCAATAATTTAATACCTACTGCAGGAGGATTTGCTCCATACTGGCCCGGGGCTCCTGTTCCGTCCTGATTTGTTGAATTATAACAATAACCTAAGTTACGTGTAATATCGCAGCCAATGTAATCGTCCGGAGCGTAACCAAGATCCGGGTCTGCTACAATTCCGAAATAGGTGCTATCCCAAAGCGAACTGTTCTTATTAATGACCTGCATTTTCATAAACTGCACGTCCATCAATGTAGCTACGTTGTCATAGCTCCATGAAGTCAGGTGCATCTCTGAAAGCATTGGAGTTGTACCACCGCTGAAGCCTTCTGATGCTGAGTGATTTGAAGGGTCTGCATCTGTTAAACAAACAAAAATTGTTTGTGCAGCGCTTTTTACACCGGGTTTATCTACACCGGCATCATATACTCCATTATTATTAACATCATCGTAAGGAGCGCCATACGGGACCATCAGTCCCCAGTTTGCGTAATCAGGATTATTTAAAGCATTATCGCCTCTGCTGACTTTATAAAGCTTGAAAGTTGCATTGGTTGTAAATACTCCGTTCAATACGTAACCCGGGGCGTACTCTCCATTATATGATACAGAAGCCAAACGAAGGCCTCCATCAACATAAGCGCCTAAGGATAAACCTGCTGTAAAGAGTGCAAATTTACCGGAACCTTTGGGCCACTCAAAACCGGGAGTATTACTGGTACGTAAGTCCTGGTCAAAGACTCCTGTGTTCCAAATCCAGGTGGAGATATTATTACTGTTTGTAATTACTTGAGTCTTTATTACTGTAAAAGGGTTTGGTGTAAAATTTTCCTTAGGTCTTGCTGAGGATGAACCTGCAAGGAAAACGCAAAAGAAGAAAATAAACAGTGTCTTCATAGCATTTAAAGTTTAATTTGTTAAATCTATTACAAGTTACTTTATTTATTAGTTCAGGGCAAAGACATTTTTTTCATTTTTTACCCTCGTGTAAATGCATACAAAACAATATCTTATGAAGAAAAATTACTTTACTAAAATCATCCGGTTTGTTTGTGTAAAGTTATCTGTACTCAACCGGTAAAAGTATATTCCCGAAGAAATATTTTTTGCAGTGAAGTTCACTTCGTAAATGCCTTCATTTAATTTTTCATTTACAAGCTGCTCTACAACTTTACCGCTTAAATCAAATACAGTCAAATTCACAAAATCGCTTTTAGCAATTTCGAATTTGATTTTAGTTGAGGGATTAAAGGGATTGGGATAGTTTTGGAATAAAGAGAATTTATCAGGGACATCATTTGATATCGGTCTTATACCTATAGCAAAATTATTATCGTAAACCGTCTGAACGTAATCATCAAGCTGTTTTAGTTTTGTTACTGAGTTTAAATTACTTGTCCCTCTTGCAATCATTTGAGCAATTACAAAAGTTTGTTTTTCATTGGGAAATATTGTTAAGTTATCCGCACCGGAGCTCATAACAAATCTTATTTCGCCAGCGTATGCTGTATCAAATGGTCCTGACAAGGCTCCGCCACAATTATTTATTTTTCCTTTATGCTGTGTCCATCCTTCATCTGTTTCCGGGTCACCTGAATATACAAATTTTGTAGAATGCATTGTTAAAGGATTGATAAAAGGTGTTAAATCTTTTTTTGCCCCCGTTAAATAATTATAAGATTCAACAGGACTATTTAAAATTTCATTTTCACATGGCGGACTTGGTTGACTTTCTTTTTGATAAAAATGAAAAGACGACATCCTTAATTCAACATTTGGAAAGACATGTTTATTTACTGCGCTTCTAAGAAAATCATATCCTACAGCAGGAGGATTTGCTCCATATGTTGCACCAATTCCATTACCGTCCATATTATCAGCATTATAACAGTATCCAAGGTTTCTATTTGAATCGCAGCCGGTAAAGTCATCATGACTATCACCTAAATCAGGGTCGCAAACTATACCGAAATAAGTTTTCTCCCAATTATAATCGCTTTTATTTAATATTTCCATTTTGAGAAATTGTACATCACTCAATCCGTTTATATTATCATAACACCACGCGGTTAAGTGCATTTCAGAATACAACGGCAAAGTTCCCCCGTAAAATCCTTCTGAAGTTGAATGCAGGTCAGGGAACCCGTCTGTAATACATTCGAATATTGTTTGTGCGGCATTTTGTACTCCAGGTTTATCAATTCCTGCATCATAAACTCCGTTATTATTGACATCAAGATATGGGGCGCCGTAAGGAACCATACGTCCCCAATTTGCATAATCGGAATTGTTTGAGGAGTTATCTCCTTTGTTTACTTTATATACTTTAAATGTTGAGTCTTCTAGTGCAACTCCACTTACTATATAGCCGGGTCCATATTCACCGTTATAAGATATAGCAGCCAATCTCAAATTATTATTTATATATGCGCCGATAGTTAACCCTGCAGTATAAATTGCAAATTTGCCGGAACCTTTTGGCCATTGAAATCCCGAAGTATTAGTGGTTCTCAAATCCTGATTGAAAACCCCTGAATTCCAAACCCATGTTGAAATATTATTTGCATTCAGACCTGACTGAGTCCTTATAATAAAGTAAGGTGTTATAGAATCCAGTAATAAAGGCTCTAGATGCGCTTCATTGAACTGAAGTAAAAATAAAACACAAAATACTATAATTAATTTTTTCATTGCTAAATTTTATTTACTACAATTTAGAACAAAAAGGGAAACGGAGCAAAGACTATTTTTCGCAAAATTCTGAAAAATATTTTACTGAGAATACATGTATTTATGTGGCATTTCTATTTAACTAAAATCATGCGATTTGTTTGTGAAAAGTTCGATGAACTTAAACGATAAAAGTATATTCCCGAAGAAATATTTTTTGAAGTAAAGTTCACTTCGTAAACGCCTTCATTTAATTTTTCATTTACAAGCTGCTCTACAACTTTACCGCTTAAATCGAATACAGTTAAATTTACAAAATCGCTTTTAGCAATTTCGAATTTGATTTTAGTTGAGGGATTAAAGGGATTGGGATAGTTTTGGAATAAAGAAAAATTTTCGGGGATTGAAGATGAAATACTTCTTACGTTTACAGAAAAATTTGAGTTGTAAATATTTTGTATTTCATCATCTAAATTTTTCAGCCAGGTAACAGAGTTCTTATTATTTGATTTTCTTATTGCAAACTGTGATATGATAAAAGTCTGAGTATCACCCGGAGAAACAGTTAAATTAGAAGAACCTGAACCAATTACAAATCTTCTATCGCCAGGATTACTACCATTTATATTCCCTGTAGTAGTGCCTCCGCAATTTTTTATTACTCCCATAAACTCAGTCCAACCGCCCCCAATTTCAGGGTCACCGTTATAGCAATACTTTGTAAGATTTCCTGTCCGGGCATTTACCCATCTCGTACTATCCTTTTTCAGTCCTCTAAGATAATTGTATGCTTCAATTGGCAGCTGGGGATCTTGTTCGCATGATATCCCACCTTCACTTGGTTTTGTAAAATAAGTAAAGGAAGTCATTTTTAAATCCACAGGGGTTGGTCCTGATTTATCCACTGCACCTTTTAATAAATCTACACCTACTGCAGGGGGAGAAAGACCATAAGTTATTCCTGCTCCGGTTCCATCCTGATTATCTGAATTGTAACAGTATCCAAAACTTCGAACCGAATCGCATCCAATATAATCATCAGTTTTATCTCCTAAGTCAGGGTCGCATACTATTCCAAAATAGGTTTTAGTCCATGAGGAAACATTTTTATTGATTACAGCAAATTTTAAAAATTGAGCTTTATGTAAAGACGTATCAGTATCATAACACCAGGCTGTCAGGTGCATTTCAGAAAATATCGGTAGAGTTCCTCCGCTAAAACCTTCTGCTATATTATGGTTTTCAGGAAAGGCATCAGTCAGACAAATAAATATAGTTTGGGAAGCGTTTCTCATACCTGGTTTATCCACATCTGGATCAAAGACATTATTGTTGTTAACGTCCACGAACGGGGCTCCATATGGAACCATTAATCCCCAATTGGCATAATCAGGATTATTTGAACTGTTATCGCCTCTGGATATTTTATATAGTTTAAAAAGTGAATTTGTAATGCCTGCGTGATTATTTATATACCCCGGGGCATATTCTCCATTATAGGATATAGATGCCAACCTAAGAGAATCATTAATATATGTTCCAATACTTAAGCCGGAACTGTAGATTGCAAATTTCCCGCTTCCTTTTGGCCATTCAAATCCCGGAGTATTTAAAGTCCGGGCATCCTGATTAAATACTCCTGTATTCCATATCCATGTTGACATATTACTACCATTTAAAGATGCCTGTGTAATAGGAATTGAAAAAGGAAAAAGTAAATACGGTGAATGAATTTCAGATTTTAAATTCTTAAATAAAAATATTAGAAAAATAATTAGAAGAACTTTTTTCATATGAGATATAATCAGAATTTATTTTAGTAAAATCATTCGGTTTGTTTGTGTAAAGTTATCTGAACTCAACCGGTAAAAGTATATTCCCGAAGAAATATTTTTTGCAGTGTAATTCACCTCGTAAACGCCTTCATTTAATTTTTCATTTACAAGCTGCT
The DNA here is from genome assembly GCA_018266835.1 of Bacteroidota bacterium. Taxonomy (NCBI): domain Bacteria; kingdom Pseudomonadati; phylum Bacteroidota; species Bacteroidota bacterium. Next base: position 347,525 of record JAFDZP010000003.1, read on the forward strand.
CTACAACTTTACCGCTTAAATCGAATACGGTCAAATTCACAAAATCGCTTTTAGCAATTTCGAATTTGATTTTAGTTGAGGGATTAAAGGGATTGGGATAGTTTTGGAATAAAGAAAATTTATCCGGAACCTGGTTTGAAACAGTATTTACACTCACACTGAAGTTAGCATTATAATACAGTTGTACCATATCACTTAGTTGTTTGAGTTTTGTAACAGAATTTCTATTATTTGCGCCTCTTGCAATCAGCTGAGCAAATACAAATGTCTGCTTTTCACCGGGGACAATTGTGAGATTTTCTGCCCCCGAACTCATAACAAATCTTCTATCAAAAGGAACAGAAGTAACGATTGGTCCGGTTGTATCACCGCCACAATTATTAATTTTCCCTACGAATTCTGTCCATTCATTCCCTGATTCAAGGTCACCGGGATAACAATATTTTGTTCTAAGCATTGTCAGAGGATTTATATATGGAGTTGAATCTCTTTTAGTTCCTTTTAAATAGTTATATGAAGCAATTGGTGCAGTGGATGGATCTGTTTCACATATTATTCCTCCTGACCCTGTTCCAAAGAAACTAATAAACGAAGTCATATATAAATCCGTATTTGGTGTAACGCTTCTGTTCACTGCACCTTTAAGCATATCAATTCCTACAGCGGGAGGATTTGCACCATAAGAGTGTCCTGTTCCATCACCATCAAGATTATCAGCGTTATAGCAAAAGCCTAAATTTCTCGCTAAATCACATCCAACATAATCATCACTTGCAGAACCTAAATCAGGATCAGCTACTATTCCGAACTGCGTTCTTGTCCATGGTGAACTGTTTTTATTTACAACTTCCATTTTAAGAAACTGAACATCTTCAAGTCCTGCAACATTGTCATACGACCATGTTGTAAAGTGCATTTCAGAAAATAAAGGGGCCGTACCTCCACTGAATCCTTCTGCAGTAGTATGATTAGTTGCATCTGCGTCGGTAAGACATACAAAAATTGTTTGAGCAGAATTTTTTACTCCCGGTTTATCTGTTGCAGGATCAAACACTCCGTTGTTATTAACATCTTCATAAGGCGCGCCAAATGGAACCATTAATCCCCAGTTAGCATAATCAGGATTTGTATTGTTATTATCACCGCGATTTACCCGATATAGTTTGAATGTTGAATTGGTAGTAAAGACTCCGTTGAGAACATATCCCGGACCATACTCTCCATTATAAGAAACACTTGCCAATCTCAAGCCTCCGTTAACATATGCCCCCATAGATAATCCGGTTGAAAAAATAGCAAATTTTCCGGAGTTCTTGGGCCATTCAAATCCCGGTGTATTATTTGTGCGCAGGTCCTGATTAAATACACCCGTATTCCATATCCAGGTCGAAACATTATTACTGTTTGAATTTGACTGTGCTTTAATTACGGTATATGGTAGTTGTTGAATTTCATCATTGGGTTTTGAAAATGATGAAATTGTAAAAATGATGCAGAAGAAAAAAATTAATAGAGTCTTCATTTTTATGAATATTTATGTTTCTAAATATACTCAGGTTACTTCTAAAAGTAATTATGAGCCGAACTTTTTATTTTAATTGAAAATATTATTTCAGTAAAATCATTTTCTTTGTTTGTGTGAATGAAGAAGTTTTTATTTGATAAAAATAAACTCCGCTCGGAAGACCTGAAGCATCGTATTTATAGGAATAAGTTCCTTCAGCCAGATTTTGGTTAACCAAATTATTAAGTTCTTTACCGTTAATATCAAATACAATAAGTGAAACAAATCCCGTCTTACTGATATCAAATTTTATTTGTGTATCGGGGTTAAAAGGATTTGGAAAATTCTGATACAATGAAAATTTTTCCGGAGTAAATGTATTTATAGTCTGAAGATTCACAGAAAATCTTGGAATGTAGTACATATCTTTTACAGTCTGTACGAAGTCCTTCAGTTTAGTAACGGAGTTTTTATTATAACTTCCTCTTTGAACCGCCTGCATTAACACAATAACCTGTTTATCACCCGGATTCATTGTAAGATTATCCGAACCGGTAGAAAAGATAATATTTCTTTGAGAAGGAGTTGAAGGAACTTCGGTAGGCCCGGTAGTACTTCCACCGCAATTAAGAACTCTTCCATTAAATTCGGTCCATCCTATACCTGTTTGAGGGTCACCGGTATAATTAAATTTTGTAGGCTGATTATTTAGAATATTTATCCATGGTGTTCCGTCTTTTTTAAAACCTTTAGCCATATTATACAATTCATCTGAAGTCATATTATCTGATGTGCAGCCGGTAGTTCCGTAAAAATATCCCATCGAAGTCATACCCAAATCAACAGTAGGATTGGAATTTAAAAAAGCTCCTTTATACATTGCGATTCCATAAGCAGGAGGCGCGGCTCCATACTCACCCGGAGCTCCCGTCCCGTCTGTATTAGTCGAATTATAATAATAAGCTATTTTTCTGACGGAATCACTTCCGATGTAATCATCCGTTTCATTCCCAAGATACCCGTCATTTAAAAATGAAAAATATGCACCCGTCCAGGGAGTATTACTTTTATTAAAAATCTCATACTTCATAAAAACAGCATCATCTACAAAATGTAGAGTTGCTGTATCCTGGATAAAATGAGCAGCCCAAATAGTAAAGTGAATTTCAGCACCTAATGGTAATGTACCCGCCCCATATCCATTTGATAAATGATGAGCAGTATCTGAAGCATCTGTAACGCAAATGAAATTAGTTTCGCCCGCATCTTTTACACCGGGTTTATCAATTAAAGGTTCATAGATTCCATTCTGATTTATATCGACATAGGGAGCTCCAAAAGGCACTGCTTCCCCCCATTTCTGCCAATTGTAACTGGAAGGTAAATCATTTTCTTTAACCTTGTAAATTCTGAATCTGCTATCGAATGTATAATTTCCGTTCTGTACGTAACCGGGAGCAAATTCGCTTTTCTGAAAAGTAGTAGCAGTCCTCAACACTCCGTTTACTTTGGCCGTAATGTTTAAACCGAATGCATCAGAAAGAAACCTTCCGGCACCTCTTGGCCATTCCAAACCTCTGCCATTAATGCTTGAATTTTTATTTATTACAAGTCTGTCATTAAAATATTCTGCAAAATTATTATAGGTCAGTGACGTATTAAATGTATAAGTAGTATCTATTCGTCTGACGAATGCAGTTCCGTTATCACCGCATGCATAACCGATTTCCGCAGAGAACGCAACAGCATTCAGATTTTGAGATGTAAAAGAATTCTGAGTTATCCAGTTTGTTCCCATGTTAGATGTTTTTAACACAAGACCTCCATTGCCTGATATAAATGCTGATGGAAATGAACTTATACTGACCGAATTTAATTTGGTAGTAACATTTGAATTTTGCTGAACCCATGAACTTCCGCCATTTGTTGTTAAAGCAATTAATCCATTATCTCCTGTTATCCACCCTGTGTTTGAATCATAAAAATTAATTGAATTTAAATTAGTGGAACCAATTGAAACATTATTCCAAGTAGAACCAAAATCTGTGGTTTTAAAAATCACACCTGCATTTCCACAGACATAATATACTGCACCCCCTGTAGCTGAACAATTAAGTGTCTGGTTAGTAAAGTTTGGTTTCACGCTCCACGTTACACCTGCATCACTAGATTGAACATAAGCTCCATTTACTCCTAACGCAGCAATAGTAACATTATTAATTCGGAGAATTGTTTTAAGGTTGGAAGTAGTAGTTGAATTCACCGCTATCCAGTTAGTTCCTATATTCGTAGATTTAAGTATTACTCCATTATTGCCGCATATCCATAATGTTGTTGTAGCATTCACAGCGAAAGAGTTCAGATCGGAAGTTGTAGTTGAATTCTGAGAAACCCACAGCGCTGTATTAAAAGATTTGTATAGAATGGTTCCGTTTTTTCCTAAAATAAATTCGCTGCCATCGGCAATTTGTTTTGCAAAAAGCAAATTATTATTGGTCGGAATATTAAGCTGATACCAGTCATAATAAGGCTGTGCATAAAGTTCATTCAATACCAGTAAAAATAAAACAACTAATAAGTACTTATTTGTTTTCATTATTTATAAATTTACTATTTTACTAAAATCATCCGGTTTGTTTGTGTAAAGTTATCTGTACTCAACCGGTAAAAGTATATTCCCGAAGAAATATTTTTTGCAGTGAAGTTCACTTCGTAAACGCCTTCATTTAATTTTTCATTTACAAGCTCCTCTACAATTTTACCGCTTAAATCGAATACGGTCAAATTCACAAAATCGCTTTTGGCAATTTCGAATTTGATTTTAGTTGAGGGATTAAAGGGATTGGGATAGTTTTGGAATAAAGAAAATTTATCAGGGATTTCTGTGGAGACAGGAGTAATGCCTATTATAAATCCATGCTCATAAAAATTCTGAGCTTTATCAGCGAGCAGTTTTAACTTTGTAACTGAGTTTTTATTATCTGTACCGCGTGCTACTAATTGTGCGTATTGAAACTGAATATATGACGGGCATGGTACACTATAACTATCAGAGCCTGAGCTCATTAAAAATGTTCGTCTGTTTGAATAATTAGGCGTAACTTGACCTGAAGTTGAGCCAAAGCAATTGTCTATAACACCGGTATATTCCGTCCATCCGCTGCCGGTTTCAGGGTCGCCGGGAAAAGTAAACTTTGTTGCTTTCGGCGGAGATGCTGTGGGGTCAAGCCAGGGAGTATTATCTTTTTTATATCCGCGCATTAAATTATAAGCTTCTAATGGTGTATACGGAAATTCTTCACATGGCGGACTTGGTTCAATTTGTTCAGGAATTACATAATGGAAAGATGTCATAGACAGTCCATCATTTTGATCCAATAACTTTATACCAACTGCAGGAGGAGCAGCTCCATAACTATTTCCCTGTCCTGTTCCGTCATTGTTATCTTTATTGTATGCGTAACCCAGTCTCCTTATTGTATCGCATCCGACGTAATCATCAAGTGAATCTCCTATCTGCGGATTCATAAACATTGAAAAATACGTCTTCTTCCATTCAACTAAACTCTTATTTAAAACAACGTATTTTATAAATTGAATATCTTCATAACCGGGAATATCATAAACCCAGGCTGTTAAATGAATATCGGCAAACAGAGGCGCAGTTCCTCCTGAAAATCCTTCCGAAATTGAGTGGTTCGCTAAAAAACCATCGGTAAGACAAACGAAAATTGTTTGTGCAGCATTTTTTACTCCGGGTGAATCTATTCCTATATCATAGATTCCGTTATTGTTCACATCATTATAAGGAGCTCCAAGTTCAGTCATTAGATACCAGTACATATAATCAGGGTTATTAGAGGCGTTATCTCCTTTGGAAACTTTATATAAATGAAATGATTCGGATGTTTTTGCATAAGGAACAGAGCTGTTAATAATATAACCAGGTGAAAATTCTCCTTTGTATGTAGCATTTGCCAATCTTAGCTCACCATTAAAGTAAGCTCCGATGCATAAACCTGCAGAAAGACCTAAAAATTTTCCAGAATTATCATGCCACTGAAGTGAAGGGGAATTTTCAAAATTAACATTCTGATTGAAGATTCCTGTGTTCCAGATTGAAGTTGAAAAACTGTTAGATTTTAAATATGCCTGAACTTTTATAATTGAAGTCTGAGGAAAACTACCGGAAAGTAAAATCGAGGGTAAAAATAAAAGGGTAAAGAGAATTTTTTTCATAACGCTAACCTATTACTATAAAATATACAAAAAATACTGTTAAAGCAATTAATAATATATGAATATATTTAAAAATTGAAGGTAAACTCCGAATAAATCAATTTTAAGAAAGTATTGTTTTTAAATTTTTTCATCAGAAATAAAATTTACTTTTTTCATTTTTTTTGAAATGACGGATTTTTGACGGATTTTCCTGTACCTGTATTGTTTTTTCAATACCGATAATTTTCAAATTTTCTTTAATGATGAATTTTAAATTCCAAAAAGATTTTTTCTTGACAATTTCTTTCGTCGCAAAAAAGTAACATTTTGCTTTAGCAGAATTATAATAGAACACAGATACAATATACTAATATAATATTTTCGACTCAAACATTACTTACCTATACCTACTAATAGGCAAATAATTTATGGATTTAAATTGTGTTTAATTATGGCTATTTTGAATTTTGGAAGAAAATAAAATAAATACTAATCCCGAAGAAAACAAAGAGCATATAGAAGTTCAGCTGCAGGAAAATTTGCTGCCTGATACTTCGGCTCTAAGCTATAAAAAAAATCTTGTGCGATTATTAATTTTATCGGGACTGGGATTTTTAAGCATCATTCTTCTCGGAATAAGTTTTTATCTTATTGGCATTAAAATCTTTTAATACTGTAAACACAATTTGAGTTTAAATCTATATCAAAAAAACTGCGGCGTACTTCTCCTGAAAGGTAAAGATAGAATTGATTTTCTGAACAGAATGTCCACGAACGACCTGACCGTAGTTGAACCCTACCACTATAAAAAAACCGTACTGACTTCCGATAAAGGAAGAATAATTGACCTGATAACAATTCTTAATTTTGACGACTACTCTATTTTAATCACGACCGAAAATTACGAAGACAGAATAAAAACTCATCTTGATAAATATATTATCATGGATGATGTTGAAATAGAAAAAAGCGGCGAGGACCAGAAACTTGTAATGCTCTGGGGTGATGACGTAGTCAACAAAGTGAACGCAGCTGAAAATGTAAATCTTTCTAGTGATAATTTTTTTAAACTTTCTGACAAAGAATTTTTATTCGCAGATGATTTCGGATTTGAAAAAGTGATTTATCTTACAGACGGAATTGAAGTGACAAACATCAGTCAAAAATATTCTGATGCCGTAGCAATTACAGACAGTGAGTACGAAAATTTAAGGATTTCACTGGGAATAGCAGAAGGTGAAAACGAATTTAACGATTTAATCAATCCGAAGGAATGCGGACTTGAAAAATATATTTCCTATACAAAGGGATGTTACATTGGGCAGGAAGTTATTGCCCGCTTAGATGCGCAGGGAAAAATTCCCAAGCAGATGGTAAGAGTTAAAACAGTACAATCAATAAACAAAGGCGACAAAATTTTTTCCGATGGTAAAGATGTTGGATTCATCTCAAGCGTTTCAGATAACTTAGGGCTGGCATTTATTCGCAGCGCTGCGCTTGAACCTTCTAAAGAGTTTCAGGTGAACGGAGAAAAAATTGAGCTTGAATTAATATTTAATTTAGTAAAAAATTTAAATTAACCCTTTAATTAACTTTTTAATAATATGATTAATAAAATTAAAGAACTTTTGGGCAAAGAAAACGAAGCTCTTTTAACCCATGAATGCAAAACAATTTCAAAGAACGATATTCATTTGCCCGGAAACGATTTTATTGACAGAGTATGGAAAGACAGCGACAGAAGCCCGAATGTATTAAGAAACATGGCATCGATTTATAACACAGGCAGACTTGCAGGCACAGGCTACGTTTCAATTCTTCCTGTTGATCAGGGAATTGAACACTCAGCAGGCGCTTCTTTTGCTCCGAATCCGATTTACTTTGATCCTGAAAATATAATTAAACTTGCCATCGAAGGCGGATGTAACGCAGTTGCATCTACATTCGGAGTGCTTGGCTCATGCGCAAGAAAATATGCACATAAAATTCCTTTCATAGTAAAAATTAATCACAACGAAATTTTAAGTTATCCTAATAAATATGACCAGATAATGTACGGCGATATTGACCAGGCATTTGATATGGGCGCAGCAGCAGTTGGCGCAACAATTTATTTCGGTTCAGATGAATCTACAAGACAGATACAGGAAGTCAGCGAAGCGTTTGCTTATGCACACGAGCTCGGAATGGTAACCATCCTTTGGTGTTACTTAAGAAATTCTGCATTCAATGTTAAAGGCGATAAAGATTATCATGTATCGGCTGATTTAACAGGACAGGCAAATCATTTAGGTGTTACAATTCAGGCAGATATCATTAAACAAAAATTACCTGAGAACAACGGCGGATACAATGCATTGAAATTCGGAAAGACACATAAAGATGTTTATTCAAAGCTGACAACAGATAATCCGATTGACTTAACAAGATACCAAATCGCAAACTGCTACATGGGCAGGGCGGGATTAATTAATTCAGGCGGCGCTTCATCAGGAGAATCTGATTTAGCAGAAGCAGTAAAAACTGCCGTTATCAATAAACGCGCAGGCGGTATGGGACTTATATCCGGAAGAAAAGCATTCCAGCGCCCAATGAAAGATGGTGCTGCATTGCTAAATGCAATTCAGGATGTATATCTTGAAAAAGAAGTAACAATAGCTTAAAAATATTTTTTATATTATAAATAACAAAACAAAAAAATGAACAAACCAAAAAAAGTTGCTTTAAAAAAGCACAGAAAAACAAAAGCAAAAGTTAAAGCAGCTGTGAAGGCTTCTTTAGCAAAAAAGAAAGCTTAAGTCTTTCAGATTATCAAGGGGCGAAAGCCCCTTTTTAAATTGTAACAATTTCTATTCTCAATCTCAATCCGCCGCGGCGGACTGTTTGGGATTGCATAAGAATATAAGTTAATGTAATAAGTTATTTCCCGTCCCAAACAGGGGTTTGGGACGGAGTTGTTCTGCATCGTAGCACGATAATCCTTAATGAAAAAAATTCTTCTCGTAGCATTCCTCACATTTGCAGCGGCATTTACTCCGATAGCCGCCAAATACACAGTTGCGCAGATATCTCCCCTTTCATTAGCATTCTTAAGATTCGGTTTAGCAACTGCATTGCTGCTTCTTGTGTGCGCTCACAGAAAAGTTAATTTAAAAATAGAAAAAGAGGACTACTTAAAATTTCTCTTTACTGGATTTTTAGTAATCCCCTTTAATCAGATTGTTTTTTTAGTCGGCATAAAATTATCGGCAGCTTCGCACTCGGGAGTTTTGTACTCCTGCACTCCAATGATAGTTTACATTTGTTCAATATTTCTGAAGCATGAAAAATTTCAGGCGAAGAAGATATTTACTATTTCTTTAACTATAGTCGGTATATTTCTGATATTTTATGAGAACATAATGAATGTACACAAAGACGGACACGATATTTTAATCGGAGACATACTTTTATTTTTTGCAGTGCTATCATTTGCGATGTATCTTGCGTTCAGCAAAACGTTAATAGTAAAATACGGTTCTTTAAAAGCACAGACGGTTTCGTTTTCAGTGGGAAGCGTTATGTACATTCCCATTTTTCTCTGGGATATGCATAACATAAATTTTTCTGAAGTTAATTTCTTCGGCTGGCTGGGATATTTTCATCTTGCAATAATCGTTGCCTTTGCAAGTTACTTTTTATATTCTTATACAACAAAGTTTATTCATACAAGCACGCTTACTACGCTTACAAATATGGCTCCTATTTTTACACTCATATTTTCCTGGATTTTATTAAAGGAAAGTTTATCTTATTTTTTTATGATTGGCGCAGTAGTAACCTTCATAGGAGTTTTCCTAACGCAGTTAATGACTATGCAGCAAAAAAATACGAAGAAACAAAACAATGAACCACCAAAAGATCAGGTAGAGGTGACAAATTTATAAAACATTGGAAGAAACATCTAAAATAAAAGTTAAAGTTGCATTAAATTCTCTCTTTGCCGCGGTATTTATTACAGGGATAAAGATACTTGCTGCTTACTTCAGCGGAAGCTTGGCAATCCTTACTGAAGTAGTGAATTCCGGCATCGATATATTCGTATGTCTTGTTACAATTTTCTCAGTAAAATATGCAGCGAAACCTGCAGACGATGACCATAACTACGGACACGAAAAAGCAGAGAACATCTCTGCTCTCATTCAGGTGTTATTTTTATTCGGTACAAGTTCGTTTATTATTTATGAAGCTGTTCAAAGAATATTTTTAGGCAAACACCCTGAGCTGAATATAACAGCATGGACATTTGCTGCATTACTTTTATCAATCGGAATTGATTTTTTCCGAGCACGAGCATTGAACAGAATTGCCGATGAAACAAAATCAAATGCATTAAAAGCCGATGCTCTGCATTTCTCCTCTGATATTTTAAGTTCAATGATTGTTATAGTGGGATTGATATTCAGCTTTTTCGGATATGATAAAGCTGATGCAATCAGCGCATTTGTTGTTGCTATAATAATTATCATTCTCGGATTAAAGATGTCTAAGAAGGCAATAGATTCATTACTTGATAGAGTGCCTCCCGGGTTATCGGAGAAAATAAGATATGAGACTTTATTAATTGAAGGTGTTGAAGGAATAAAAAATTTCCGGATAAGAAGCACGGGACCGAAGATTTTTATTGATATGGTTATAACTATCAGCAGAATTATTCCATTCTCAAAAGCGCATGATATAATGGACGCAGTTGAAAGAAGACTGAATCAGTTGATTGATAATGCCGATATTGTAATCCACTCAGAGCCAGTTGAAACAGATAAAGAAACTATTAACGATAAAATAAAAATGATAGTGAACGGTTACGGCTTGAAGTGTCACGATATTTTTTCGCATAAAATCGGCAATGAGATTTTTTCCGAGCTTCACGTTGAAGTTACTGATACAAATGACTTAATAAAAGCTCACGACAGAATAACTGAACTGGAAGAAAAAATAAAATCAGAGATTGGGATTATTTCGAATGTCAAAATTCATATAGATGAGCCGAGCAATATATTATATGACACGACTGATATAACAGGAAAGTCAGAAGATATGATAATTGAAATTAAAAAAATCATAAGTCTGAACAACGATGTTACATCAAGCGGTGATTATAATGTAATTATTACAAACGGAAAAATAAGAGTGTCACTAAACTGCACATTCGATTATCATTATTCACTGGATGAAGTGCATGATATTGTTACTCTGCTAGAAAGTAAAATATTAGCGGAATTAAAGAGTAGATATCCGAAGCTTTCTAATGTAATTATACATGCGGAACCAAATACAATTAACAATTAAAAGAAAAACATTCACACTATTATGAAAATAAAATTAGGGTTGTTTGGCGTCGGGCACTTGGGCAAAGTCCATTTAAAATTACTGAAAGAGCTTGCAGGCGAAAGAGATGATTTAGAGATTATTGGAATAAATGATATAAATGCCGAGAACTTATCAAAAATATCAGAAGAGTTTGGAGTTACAGCTTTTGAGAACAGAAGCGAGCTGATTGAAAAAATAAATGCCGGTGTAATTGTTACATCTACAAGCGCTCATTATGAGCTTGCTAAAGAGCTGCTATCAAAAGGAATACACTGCTTCATAGAAAAACCTATAACGGATACAATTGAAGAAGCGAATGAGCTGCTTGAAATTTTCAATAAGCAAAAACTGACTGTTCAGATTGGACATATTGAAAGATTCAATCCGGCTCTGCTTGCAATTGAAAAATATAATCTGACTCCTTTGTTTATTGAATCACACAGATTATCTCAGTTCAATCCCAGAGGAACAGATGTATCGGTAATAAAAGATTTAATGATACATGACATTGATATAATTCTGAACTTAGTAAAATCAAAAGTAAAAAATATTTCTGCAAACGGAGTTGCAATCATCACAGATAAAATTGATATTGCGAATGCCAGAATTGAATTTGAGAACGGATGTGTTGCAAATGTAACTGCTTCCAGAATTTCGCAGAAGAAAATGCGCAAGATGAGAATCTTCCAGCAGAATGCATATATCTCAGTTGATTTCGCAGAGAATACTTCTGAAGTTTTCAGACTTACTAAAGACGCTCCGCAGGGTTCGGGCGGATTTGCAATGAGTGTCGGACAGATTGAAAAGAACGGTGAAAGCTTAGATATATACTATGAGAAACCGAAGCATGAAGAAATAAATCCGCTGAAGTTTGAATTGAACTCGTTCATTGATTCGATAAAAAATAAATCAGAACCGAAAGTAACACTTGAAGACGGAATGGAAGCGTTAAGAGTTGCAGAGATGATTGTAAATCAAATTGAAGAAACACAAAAATTTAAAATCTGATGTACCATCCACATGTATAAAATCGCGCACATAACTGACCTTCACATTAAAAGTCTTGACCTTAAAGGATATAAGAGGCAGTTAACTCTTTTGCTTGAAGATATCAAGAGAAGAGAGTGCGACCATATATTTATTACGGGAGATTTAATCGATAACGGCGAAGATAAAGATTATACAACACTGATAAAAATTCTTAATCAGTTCGGATTGATGGATACGAATAAAATTTCAGTTACAATCGGTAACCACGAAATTTACGGAGGCACTCAGACTGCTGAAGATGTGTTTATGTTTCCTACCCGATGTCAGAACACCGATTATAACGCGCAGGTAAAAAAGTTTTATGAGTTTTTCAAGCCGGCATTTGAAGGAGCGGAAATAAATAATGAACATAATCCGTTTCCTTATTGTAAAATTTTATTTGATAAGATTGCAGTCATAGGAGTAAACTCAAATGCGCACTGGTCGAAGATAAGAAATCCAATCGGCTCAAACGGAGCAGTGTATGACGAGCAATTTAAGAAGCTTTCCAAGATTTTAAAATCAGATGAGATAAAAGATAAATTAAAAATTGTTTTAATTCATCATCACTTTAATAAAACGAGTGAAGTTGCCAGCAATATAGTTCATTCGTTATGGCTATATGTTGAAAGAAGAACTATGAAGCTTCACAACAAAAAAAGATTGTTCAAATTGTTTAAAGAAGCTAAAATTGATATGGTCCTTCACGGACATACTCACATAACGGATTCATACACACGAAAAGGAAGTCTGTTTGTAAACAGTTCTGCAAGTGTGATTCCCTTCACACAAAACAAGGTTAGGAAATATCATATCATAAAAATTCCGAAGGATAAAAAGAAGCTCGCTTTCGATGTGCAATTAATAAATTTATAATTAAAGTTTAATTGAAATTAGAAATAAAAGATAAAATATTAGAAATTATAGGAGCGGAGGCAGATAAATCTGACTATGAAATTTATGTTATCGGCGGATATGTTCGCGATTTTATTTTAGGAAAGCAGAGCACTGATATTGATATAATGGTATTAGGAGATGCAACCTATTTTGCACATCTTGCTGCGAAAAAATTTAAAACAGAACTTAATGCAGTTTATAAAAATTTCGGAACTGCTCTATTAATGGTAACAGATAACAATGTTGAATACAAAATAGAGTTTGCTTCGGCAAGAAAAGAAAGCTACAACAGGAATTCACGTAAACCTGAAGTTGTTGATGCAAATTTAGAAGAAGATATTTCAAGAAGAGATTTTACTATCAATACTCTCGCCGTTTCACTTAACAAAAAAAATTACGGGGAGCTTGTAGATTTATACAATGGAGTCGAAGATATCAGAAACGGAATTATCAAAACTCCGTTAGACCCGCTTAAAACTTTTGATGACGACCCGTTAAGGATAATGCGAGCAATAAGATTTGCTTCAAGGCTGAATTTTAAAATTGAAGAAAAGACTTACAACGCAATTATTTCAATGAAAAACAGATTGAAAGAAGCTGAAGTTGTATCGACTGAAAGGGTTACCGATGAGTTTTTACAGATACTGATGACTGATAAGCCATCAATAGGATTAGATCTGATGTTCAGAACGGGAGTTATGGCAATTGTGTTTCCCGAAATGTCCGTAATGGCGGGAGTTGAACAAAGAAAAGAATATCATCACAAAGATGTTTTTTATCATACACTGGAAGTAGTTGATAATATTTCTAAAAAGACGGATAATCTCTGGCTCCGTTTTGCCGCATTAGTTCATGATATTGCAAAACCAAAGACTAAAAAATTTATAGAAGGAATCGGCTGGACATTTCACGCACATGAAGAAGTCGGTGCCAGAATGATGAAGAAGATTTTTTTGCGTATGAAACTGCCTTTAACTCAGTTACCTTATGTTGAAAAATTAGTAAGGATGCATCTGCGTCCAATACCACTTGCTAAGGATGAAGTAACGGATTCAGCTATAAGAAGACTTGCAGCAGAAGCGGGAGAAGACTTAGTTGATTTACTGACATTATGCAGAGCAGATATTACCTCGAAAAATATTACAAAAGTTAGTAAGTTCTTTAAGAACTACGAAATTGTAGAAAAAAAAATTGTAGAAGTACAAGAAAAAGATAATCTCCGTAATTTCCAGTCACCGGTAAGAGGTGAAGAAATTATGGAATATTTTAATATTCCCCCTTCCCGAGAAGTAGGTATTATAAAGAAGAAAATTGAAGAAGCCATATTAGAAGGCGAAATCCCAAATGAATACGCAGACGCAAGAAAATTTATGGAAAATCTTTCTTTATAATTCTTAATTCTCATCCATATTTTATCTCACATAAGTATTGTAAATACTTATAATTGTTTGTGTTTTACATCAAAAAATTAAAAAAATAAATTTACTCAAAAAAGGGCATATTTATTGAATTAACGTTCATTATGTTCAAATTCTTCTCACCCCTAATATTAGTATTACTTTTTAATGTATCCTTTTCGCAGGTATCAGTTGATAGCCTTATGCGCGATTTAGAAAGTAAGACTAAGGGAGATAAAATTGACAGCTCTGCCTTAGGGACTCTTGAAAAACTTGCCGAGTATTATCATCAGGATGACCCCATCAAAACTCTGGAATACTCCAATAAATATTTAATAACCGCACGAAGTTATAATGATAAAGGAAGTATTGCACATGCATATCATTATCTCGGAGATTATTACCGTGATGAAGGTTTGCCTGTAATAGCAATCGATTATTACTTCAGCTCAATGTATTTGTATGAAGAACTGAATTTAACCGGAGCAGTCGCTTATACAAATATCGATGTAGGGAATATTTATTTTGATTTAGGCAAACATGATGTGGCAAAACAATATTACGAAAAAGTTGTAGCAATGCCTGATGAGAAGGATGTTGTGATAGCTAAGGCTGTAGCGCTGAATAATATAGGATTGATTTACAGAGAGGTAAAAGATTACAATAATGCACTTAAAAAATTTGAAGAAGCTCTAGAAATAAGAAAAAAGACGAACGATAAAAACCTCATTGCCCATTCTTATAATTATATAGGAAGCATATATACAAGCTTAAAAGATTTTGATAAAGCTGAGTCTTATTATAATCAGTCCATTCAGTTGTATAAAGAAATAAAAGACTATGCTGATATGGGTAAAGTAATGATGAATATAGGAAAACTTTACTATGAGAAAAGCGAAAAGGAAAAATCAGTTTCTTACAGAAACGATGCTATAAATTTATTTCTTGATAACAACAAGCTATACGCTGCAGCTGATGCAATGACTGACTTAGCAGAGTTCCATCTTCAGGATAAAAATATTCAGGAAGCTCTTCGCCACTCCTTTGAAGCGTATAAAATTTCAACTGAAAATAAATATACATCAATCCGAAAGAACTCTCTGAAACTCCTTTCAGAAATTTATTTTACAAACAGCGATACAAAAGAAGCTTACCGCTATCTGAAGATTTATGATGACCTGAAAGATTCGCTAGCGCAGCAGGAAGCGCAAAGAAAGATCGTAAATCTTGAATTCTCCAATGAACTTCAAAGACGCGACCGCGAAATGAGTTCAATGAAGAGTGAAAATCAGTTAAAGCAATTGACTATTGAAAATCAGAACAGAAGAAATACTTTACTGCTAATTATAATTATTACAATTTTAATTCTGCTTGTTGTTATATTCTTTGCATTCAGACTACAGAGAAAAAATTTAAAAGTCCTGCAGGACAGGAATAAATTAATTGATGAAAACAACAGAAAGATTGAACTGAGTATGATAATGCTGGAAGAGGCAAAAGAAGAAGCTGAAAAGAACGCAAGAATAAAATCTGAATTTTTATCCATTATGAGTCATGAGTTAAGGACTCCGATGAATGCAGTACTGGGAATGACTCAGGTAATAATGGAAGAAAATCCAAGAGAAGACCAGCTTGAAAATCTTGAAACAATGAAAATTTCTGCGGAGAATCTTCTTTCAATCATTGATGATATACTTGATTACAACAGGCTTGAATCAGGTAAGATGATTCTTGTAGAAAAAGATTTTTCATTGAAGCAGTTAATGGATAAACTCTTTAAGATTTTTTCTTACAGTATTAAACAGAAAGGATTGGGGTTAATATATAATTACGATGAAACATTAGGAGATGCATTCATTGGTGATGATACAAGAATAGCAGAGATTATTAGTAATCTATTGGCAAACGCTGTTAAATTCACTGATAGCGGAAGTATTACAGTTGATATAAAAAAGATTGGCATTAAATCCAACTCATCGTTAATAAGATTTTCAGTGAAGGATACAGGTATTGGAATATCTCCTCAGAATGTTGCCAATATTTTTGATTCATTCACACAGGAAAAAACTGATACAACACGGAAATACGGGGGGACGGGTTTAGGTCTCTCAATCGTAAAAAAATTATTAGAGCTTATGAACGGTAAAATATATGTAGAAAGCAAAAGCGGCGAGGGTTCAAAATTCTATTTCGAAATTGAGTTAAAAAACTCAGAAAAGAAATTTGAATCTCCCGTTAAGGCAATAAAACAGCCCGACAAAAAAGTTAGGTTACAAAAAATTCTTATTGTTGAAGATAATAATGTAAACCAACTTGTAATGAAAAAGATGCTTAAGAACTCCGGACTGCAAGTTGATATTGCCGATAACGGAAGAATAGGCATGGAAAAAGTTTTGCAAAATCAATACGACCTTGTATTTATGGATTTGCTCATGCCTGAAATGGACGGATACGAAGCAACAAAAGAGATAAGAAGATTTAATAAAACGATTCCTATAATAGCACTGACAGCAGATGTAATGAAAGGTGTTGAGGCAAAGACCAAAGAGGCAGGAATGAATAATTATTTAACAAAGCCCGTCAATAAAGACGAGCTTTTAAGAATTTTATCAGAATATTCAGAAGAGACAAATCACAATTGATTTATTTTACTAAAACCATATTCCGCGTTTCTGAATAATTTGTAGTAATGAACTTATAGAAATAAACTCCTGAAGATAAATTTGTCCCGTCAAAATTAATTTCGTAATACCCTGCCGGTCTTATATCGTTAATAAGCGAGCTTACTTCTTTTCCCAGTGAATCGTAAATCTTCAAAGAAGCAAAATCTTTTTTAGGCAGGGTAAAAGAAATTTTAGTTGCCGGGTTAAATGGATTTGGAAAATTTTGATTAAGTTTATACTTTTCAGGTTGAATGTTAGTATTATTTGAAACTCCCACTAAAGCGCTTTGTCCTTCAATTGCTTTATAGAATTTATTCACAGCTACATTGGTAAATACACTTGTATTGCCTGACTGCCATTCAATTTTTACAGAATCAATTACTGTCGCATTACCAAGACCGAAATGCTGCTCAAGATTTTGTGTACAATAACCTTCCTGACCGCTTACTACTCGTGACTGCCATACACTTTCTCCGTTTATTGTGGCTTTTACTCTTATCTTTGTTCCAATTGCAGAGCGATTGGTTGTAACTCCCTGCAGCTTAAACTCTGCCCATTTGTTTCCATTTGAATTATCATTTCTGAATAAGGCATTCAGTTCATTTTCCTGATAAGTTTTTGCACACATTATATCAAGATCGCCGTCTCTATCGTAATCACCCCATGCAAATCCGTAAGTATATCCGCCATCTGAGGTTAATGGACCAGCATTTACTTTTTGAAAGGAAGCAGTCCCCGTTTCCATTTTCATATTTCTGTATAGCTTATTATTCAATTGTGAACCTCCATAAGCCTGAGTAACAAACATGTCTAAGTCACCGTCATTGTCATAATCTCCCCATCCTGTAATAGCATTGTAACCGACTTCATTTACAATAGTATCGTTTGTAACAGAAGTGTAAGACCAGTTTCCGTTATTATTATATAGGGCATTTTTATGTCCAAAGTTTGCAAGGAAAGCATCAAAGTCACCATCGTTATCATAGTCCCCCCAGCTTGCGCTCCACCAGTTACCTTGTGTTTGAGTAAGGGCAGTTGTAGTTACTTTTACAAAAACGCCTGCCCCATCATTTCTGTAAAAAGAATTTATATTATTATTTTCGTGACATACAAATAAATCAGCATCACCGTCGTTATCTGCATCAACCCAGTTTGCGCCGCGGGATGAATCCACTTCTGTCACAACTATTCCTGTATCTATTTTTTGAAAATTTGAAGAGCCAAGATTTTTATAAAGAAAATTTTTGGAAGCTCCGGCGCTATTTGTAACATACAAGTCAATCAAACCATCATTGTTATAATCTCCCCATGTACATGTTTCTGAAAAAGCTGCAACAGAAGAAATCGGATTTGTGCTGAGAAATGTAAAATTTCCGCTGCCATTATTCTGGAATAGAAAATCTATCTGATTCCACCATGTCGCAACACACAAGTCGATGTTGCCATCATTGTTAAAGTCACCCCAGCTGCTGCCATCTGCTTTCATGGAAGCAGTAACAATAGGACCGGTTGTAATCTTTGTGAAGACTCCGTTACCGTCATTGTGATAGAGGTATGGAGTTGCTCCTGCAGAGGGACCACGAGAGATGAATAAATCGAGAAGGCCATCGTTATCGTAATCAACCCAGTTAACGCTTCGAGAGGCTGTGCCATCCAGACTTGGGGCAGCCGTTGTTAATTTTGTAAATGATTGTGAATATGCGTTTGAGAGGGTAAACAGCAATAAGAATAGTAATATTTTCATTTAATTTTAATTTGACGAAATCTAAAAATTTTCATTCAGAGAATTAATAACATTCTGCCTTTATTCATATACTTCTAATATGAATATTATATATATTTTATCAATTTTAGTTAGATATTTATAATTTTTAGTAATTTTATCATAGTTTTCAATGAAAGCTTCACTTAACCTTTATAACTTAATAAAATCCCTTACAAAATCAGAAAAAAGATACTTCAATCTTAATTATTTGCAAAAATCCGATGATAAGAATTATGGGAAATTATTCAAAGAAATAGAGCTGCAATCCGTGAAGGTAAAATACGATGAAGAAGAGATAAAACGAAAGTTTAAAAATGAACTATTTATTAAACAGTTAACTTTTACAAAAAATTATCTTCACAATCTTATAGTAAAATCCCTTATAAGTTTTTATTCAAAAAATAATTTAGAAAGCGAATTATATAATCTAATTTTAGCATCTAAAATATTTTTTAAAAAATCATTGTTTGATGATTACTTCATAGCATTAGAGAAAGCAAAAATCTTAGCGGAACGGACTGAAAAATTCGGAACTCTGATTGAAGTTATTAAACAACAGATGAAACTTGTAAGATTAAAAAGCAGAAAAAAATACAAAAGAAGAAACCTGTATAACGAAGAGCAGGAAGCAATTAAAAAGATTGAAAATATTTCGGCATATAGCAAGCTGCTTAATACATTTTACAGTATTACAAAAATTCCGGACTATGCCAGAAGCAAGATATTATATAAGGAAGCTTTAAAAATATTCGATAATAAACTTTTATCATCCGAAAAATATGCATTATCTGAAACTGCAAAAGATTTGTATTACCTTTTATTATTATATAAGAATGAACTATTAGAGAACAATGCAGCTTTATTTGAGATCTCAGGTAAAAGATATGAATCATATAGAAGGAATAAAGATGTTTTTAAGAGTGACCCGGAAGATAAAGATTTAAGCCTCAGTTATAATCTGCTGCATTACTCCCTGATAGCCGGTAAAATTATTTTTTTTAATTCAGCCATTAAAGAATTTGAATATAAGTTTATTAATGAGAAAAATTTAGCAGTTCAATCTGAATCTAATTATTTTTATTTGCAGCTTCTCAGTGAATTATATTATAAGCAAAATAAAATGAAGGAGTGTTTATCATTTGCAGATAAAGTTTTTGATTATCTCAGAAGTGACGAAGCAATACAAAATAAAGACGAACTGCTCTCATATTATTTTACCTATGCAAAAATAAACTTTGAATGTAAAAATTATTTAAAGGCTTTGGAAGTATTGGGAATAATTATTACTCATGAATACAAAGACGTCAGGTATGATATACTTTCCTATGCGCATTTTCTTGAGTTATTCATTCATTACGAATTAAAAAATTATCAGTTAGTCTCCAGCTATATTCGCTCCCTAACAAGAAAACTTTCCATTCATAAAGAAAAAGATTTAAGCGAAAAAATAATTCTTAATTTTTTTTCTGAACTGATATCAGAAAATAAAATTGATGAGGAATACGTTCTAAAAAAGTATTATAAAAAATTTCAATTGCTTAAAAAAAATAAATACGAGAGAGTCTTTTACAATGAACTTCCAATAGATAAATGGATAGCAAAAAAAATCTCTTGACAAATAAAATTAAATCTTATATGTTTGTTGTAGTTTGAGCTACGACATTGAAACTAACTCAAACTTAGGGGCACAGCGTTTAGATTTACCATTTATTAATTCAAAAAATTTTGACCCATGAAAACTCAAAAAAGTTTAAAAAAAGATAGTTTCGAATACGGTTCTATCTTAGTAGTAATCACACTTTTAGTGGTTTTAGTCGTAGGTTTCATCGCGAAATAATTTTCGGGGACGAGGATATACCGATTGCAGAAGTTATTGTGGTTGGTATATCCATTTTTTAAAAGAGTTTATTTAACCAATACAATATATTTATCATGAAAAAAATCTTATTCCTTCTTGTTTTTACCGTAATAGTTTCTGCAAGCTCATTTGCTACAACAAGAACTATTACAGTTGCTAATTTCAGTTTCACTCCTTCAACAGTTAATGCTTTTGTTGGCGATACCATTAAATTTCAATGGTCAAACGGTTCACATACCACTACTTGTGACGGAACAAACGGTACAACAAGACCTGCGGGAGCAGCTGCATGGAATTCAACTATGTCAAGCAGCACACCGACATTTCTTTATAAAATAACTACTGCAGGAAATTATCACTATGTATGTTTACCTCATGCTCCTGATATGGCAGGTGATATTATTGCAACAGTATCCGGTATAAACGAAATTACTTCAATAGCAGATGTATTCAGCCTTGCTCAGAACTACCCGAACCCTTTTAATCCAACAACAAAGATTAATTTCAGCATTCCAAAAGCAGGATTTGTTTCTTTAAAAGTATATGATATACTAGGAAACGAAGTGAGCAATCTTGTAAATGAAAATCTTTCATCAGGAACATACTCAGTTGATTTCAATGCAGCTTCAACAGGTAATGCACTTTCAAGCGGAGTTTACTTCTACAGATTACAAAGCGCAGATTTCACTGAAGTAAGAAGAATGTACTTAGTAAAATAATATTATTGTTCTTTTCCTTTTAAAAGCGGAGTTTTATATAAAACTTCGCTTTTTTTGTATTTGAAAAATTCTATAACAAGTTTACTAAGAAGTTTATTGTAAAATAATTTTCTAAGAAACGAATATATCCTTCTGACAAAACCTCGGGATATATTTTTTTTATCAAAGAAACATAAATAATCAACTGACATGAAAAAAATACTTTTGCTGTGTATTTTTATTGCGTTAACTGTCTCCAGCTCTTTTGCAACTGTCAGGACAGTCAGCGTTATGGATAACTTTTTTACTCCCGCAAATTTAAGTGCATCCGTAGGAGATACAATTAAATTTGTTATCGGCGGAACACGCGTACATACAACAACGTGCAATAACACCGGAGGTACATCACATCCTCCCGGAGCTGCTGATTGGGATGCTCCAGTCTCAAGTGTAGATCCAATATTCATGTATAAAATAACTACTGCAGGAAGTTATCATTATATTTGCACAGTGCACGGGCCAAGCATGGCAGGCGATATAACAGCAACAGTTTCAGGTGTTAATGAAATTACTTCAATTGCAGATGTTTTCAGTCTTGCACAGAACTTCCCTAATCCATTTAACCCGACAACAAAGATAAATTTCAGCATTCCAAAAGCAGGTTACGTATCGTTAAAAGTATTTGATATACTTGGAAATGAAGTAAGCAATCTTGTAAATGAAAATCTTTCATCGGGAACTTACTCAGTTGATTTCAATGCAGCTTCAACAGGTAATGCACTTTCAAGCGGAGTTTATTTTTACAGACTGCAAAGCGCAGAGTTTACTGAAGTAAAAAAAATGTATTTAGTTAAATAATTTCTACCATTCATTTTCCTTTTTAAAAAGCGAAGCTTAATATAGTTTCGCTTTTTTTATTAAAAAACCACAATAAGAATTTCAAATAGATTGTAATTACATTACAGTTTTTTTATTTTAATTAAATTTTTTCCTAAGGCGCGATTGGCGGAACTGGCAGACGCACTAGACTTAGGATCTCACCGCCCCCTTTTTCACATTAAAAAGCCTTTTTTTAGTCAAATTTCAAAACATTTAAATTACTGTTTTTTTAATACCTATATTTGGTGAGCATTTGTCTCCACTAAATAGTTGCTTTATTAATTCTAACTATTTTCATATAATTTGGTAGCAATTTGATAGCTACTAAAAAAATTTTTCCCGTATGAGCATATATCGTATGAGCATATATATCATAAAAAAGTCAGGTCATTATTACCTTTTAGAAAAGAATCATGGGAAATTTATTAACCAAATTTCCACAGGAATTCCCTATGTAAATAATTCTAAACGAATTCCAAAAGAAGTTATAGAGAAAAAAGATGAGTATATTCGCAATAAAGAAAAACTCGTTAAACTAAAATCTAAAGTACTTGCTCAAGATTAAAAAAAGAATATCTGGAATCTTGTCTTCCTCCAATAAAAACTCCTAAAACATATAAAGGTATCGAAGCTTGCTTTAACGAATTCATTAGAGTTTGCGGAGATAAATACTTACATGAATTTACTAATCGGGATATAGATAATTTTTTTATCTTACAAAGTTAATCACACAAGTGTTCATACTGCTCATAGAATAAGAAGAACTCTACGTCCGGCTTTTAAAAAAGCTATTCGATGGGGATACTTAAAAACTAATCCTTGGACAGATAGTTTGAAAATAAATATTCCCGAACCCGACCCTAAATATTTCACTAAAGAAGAATTTGAGAAAATGATTGCATATTGCGATAATGAAGTTTTAAAAGATGCTTTTACATGGGCAGTTTTCACCGGTGTACGTGAAGCTGAACTAATAAAAGCTAAGCCAAGTGATGTTAATGTTTACAAAAGAATTATGAAAGTTTATTCCACTGTTTCAAACCCTAATAAAGATAAAGACTCCAGGGAAATCGAAATGCATAAAAGATTAATTCCAATATTTGAAAAATATAAATCTCAAGAATTTATTTTTTTGAATCCTAATACGAATATGCAATTTACTGCGAGAGCATTATTAGATGGAGTTACAAAGGCTTGTAAAAAAGCAGGACTCAAACATTTTACATTTAAAGATTTAAGAAGTATCTATGCTACTTGGCTAATTAATGCGGATGCTCCTTTAAAATGGATATCACAACAAATGGGACACTCAAGTCTATCTATCACTGAAAAACACTATGCGAAATATATAACTAAAGAATTTAGAGGAGAAATAGATAAGTTAAATTTTTAAAATTATTGAATAAAATACTGTTGAAATTTCATTACTCTTATTTCGATATTAAGAAAATCTGACAGGTAATAACAATTTTATTATTGAAAAACGAACGCTACGGATAATTTTATACGAAAGAATGACAACAATGAAGTTTTAATGGTTTATTGTTACCCTTCATAAATCTGAAATTCTGGATAAATGATAACTTAGAATTATCAATTATTAGACTTGCAATTAATAAAAAAAGAGCTGAAGAACTTAACCCTCAGCTCTTTCAATATCATCACATTTTATTTCTAATTACTTCACAAGTACCATACGTTTAGTATCAACAAATTCCCCCGCTTGTATGCGGTAAAAATATATTCCGCTTGCCATCATATACTTGCTTGCATTAAAGTCTACTGTATATGTGCCGGCATCTTTAGTTTCATTTACAAGCTCCGCTATTTCTCTTCCGAGCAAATCATAAATTTTCATTGATACAAATCCTGCATTCTTAAGTTCGTAATTTATCTTTGTTGTAGGATTGAACGGATTTGGATAATTCTGGTTCAGCTTGTAATCATACGCCACTTCAGGTGTTGTCTTTGATTGTGGTATATCTGCCGGATGACTGTCCAGAGCGAGTATCTTCTTTAAATCATTCTGCATCATGTTTACCTGCTCGTCTGTATTATTTATCTTCTCTACTTTTATCAGCTCTTTTAATAACATCATCTTTTTATATTCAGCTGCCTCGCTTTGGTTTGCCTGATTGTTCAATACTTTCTCTTCGAGTGATTTTAATCTCGTCTTTTCTTTCTGTCCGTTTATCTCAAGTGAGTTTACAATATTATTTGTAATCACTTTCCTGTCTTCCTTTGTAAATTTCTTTCCGCTGTTTTTATCTTTACCGTCTTTTGGACCATCCTTCGGACCGTCATTATTTTCAATATTATCTTCAATCATACTAATTAGTCTTTCATGCTGCTGCTCTTTGCTTAACTGCTCATTATTACTGAATGTATTTTCACTTTCTCCGCCTCCTTTACCGGTTCCTTTGGCAGATATTTGCAGCTGAAGATTTATATACTCCCACTTTGCTCCAAGACCTGCTGTTGAACTTAGATTTTTTTCCATTATTGCTTTATATCCGCTTAAAGCAGACTCATATTCTCCAAGATTTACTTTACATTTCTGTATGTAATAGAACATCTCGTTTATTATCAGCTTATTCTCAGGATGAGTCTGTATGTAGGATTCATAATAAGTTTTTAAATCAGACATGCTGCTTACTGTATTGATGATGCTTTGTGGTTTGCTGTCAGCATTGCTTCTTATATTCTCCTGCTTTGTCGTCTTACCGTTTCTTACTTTCGAGTCGGACTGTGTATTAATTGTCTTCACTATTGTCTGCTTGGTATTTACAAGCCTACCATTAGATAATGCAACACAGTGAAGAAGTTTTCTTACAGCATCCACCGAATACATATTCTCTACACCCAGCTCTAGTATACTTTTACATTTATCTGCCGCTACGGAATAATCATTCTTCTTTAATGCTGTCTTCATTTCTGCATAAAGCTCGGAAGATTTTTTATCTTTATCTTCATTTGATGATGTTCCAATAATGGATGCATTATCTGTTTTTAACGGAGCTGTTCGTTTCTTCTCTTTTGTTTCTGCATTATCCTGACGGTTATTTTTAGCCAGCATAATTGAGCCGGGGCAGTTAAAATCCAGCAGTCTGAAGTATACCGGTGTTGTGTTATCACTGAGCTTTACATTATACTTTACATGAGCGCTGTCCATACTTGATCCAAAATTATTAGTTGTAAAACAATTACCATGTCCGTCTTCCGAAGTATCTGTTCGGGTGCTTGGATAATTGCCTGCAAAAAAATAATTAGTACTTGTATCCTGTTTATTAAATATATTTCCACCATTATGAACATCCATATAAGAATCAATCATATCAACGCATCTTCCCGTACTTGTATAAAAAGTATTGAACCCTCCGATATTTGAGCTTGCATCAAGTATTGAAGTACTTTCAGTGAGAACCGGTTTATAAGCGGTTATATAGTTACCCCACAAATCAACTGAGGAATGATAAGCATACACACCATAACTATTATTCTTAATCTGATTGTTATAAATAGAAACATGATTGATATACTGAGTTATTACTCCAACTCCTGCACCTATTTCATTATTAAAATAATTGTAGCTGAGATTATAGCTTCCTGATAGTGAGGAGTTGGATGCTATGTTTACTGAGTAATAATAGTTATGGCAATTAATCGAATCATGGTCCATATTTAATACCGGACTCGATACTCCCCCTGTATAAATTGCCAGTACACCACTGGCACTCGTACTCTCAGAATTAACCGGACTTATTCTGGCATGTGTAATATTTATACTTGGAGAGTTTATTATATACAGAGTGTATTCGTGGTTTTCACTGTTTTCTTTTCGCACGTCTGATATCCTCGTGTAGTTCATATTAACAGTTGTGCTGTCAAACTTCATTCCCAACCACATTGCTCCGGTCTTTGCTTTTAAATTTGAAAATGCAATAGTAGGATCAGGATTATTGGCCAGTGAAGGCAAAACACCGCTGGTAAATGTTCCTCTGTGCATTATAATCTGAGTACTATCGGCAAAGTCAATATTTACACCTTGCTCAAATGTAAGATTATATCCATTAGTCAGAACAGTGCCGTTACAGTTAAAAGATTTATTACTTAAATATTCATTTGTTACAAATGTTCCACCAGCTTTCATTACAGGAACTACTTTGTACAATTTTCCCTGTCCCGGGTTATACCATCCTAAATTAATAAATGTTGAAACCGTTTTATCAAATGTAGCAACTGTTGTATCAGCTTCAACATCTATAATTTTCCAGTTATTGAAATGGTTGAATGAACTTGAGTTTGCATTAAATTTTATCTGAACTGTTCTTCCACCGCTGGGATTTCCTGCCGATAAAGGGGAACATCTTCTATTAACTACCATAAAATATCTTGTATCTGCACTGTCATTATTAAATACAGATGCCTGAATATACCGACTTGAAGAACTGTCCTGATGCGATGCAGAATCCCTCGTAATGAAATCGTTTAGGAAAGTTTCTGAAGTCATCAGGATTTTTTCTAAACGATAAATATAAGACTTCGTATCATCGTCATGAAAACTCATTAGATACGGTTCCCATTTCCTTATTAGTCTACCTAAAGCTTTATATTTTTCAAATTTTAATTGCCCATAAGCATTTTGTACTCTTGGAACGGGAAAACCTGCTGTTGTATCACAAAGTCCTCTCACGATTTCACTATTTAAGTCATTCCCATATGCACTATAAATAAAATATAAAATTCCTTTAGCGCCATAGCTAATTGCAATATTGTTCATCATTTCCGCTTCTTCGTTTGTAGGTTCTTTCACTCTGAATCCATGGTCACCATCGGGTTCATACCAATAATCTGCCTGAGGCATAAAGTAAAAAGGTACACCTGCCTTTTGGGATATTGACGAAGAACGTTTCATAACATAAATAAAATTCATAGCATGCATATAAGTTTGTCCGTTACCGATACTATCAATATTATGCTGTAGCCAATCATCATATTCTCCTGGCGGCACTGCAGTTGCTAGAAGAAATTTACTTGAATCATAGTCAGGACTATGCACAGGTACATGCGTTGTATATATAGGTAAAGTATTTGGATTCTTGGAAGAGTAATCCGAATTTGTATGGAAACCTAGTAAGTTATAACAACACATAAAAATAGACTTTGTCCCAACATAATCTATTAAGTACTTCTTTATTTGCTCATCAGTAAACTCAAAAGTATTTGAACTATCCCTAAAGTCCTTGAACATATCATGCTGATAATTACACATTAAAGAAAGATGACCCCCCGTAGCATCCAAAATCATTTTATTTATAAATTTCATGCATGGCATGTGATTAAATTCAAATTCTTCAATATAGAAATCCGAAATTTTTTTCCCTGCATAAAGTGCATCTCTTGCAATGTTAATTTCTTTTCCAAGTTGTGTAATCAAAGTAGTATCCTTAATCGTTAGCAAACGATGAGCCGGAGTATTTTCAACTCTTACATAATCAATCCACATGTTACATCTGTCATACCAAAATACTTTAAAATCGACATGCGAGTTGCCTGTATAATTATTTTTGTTAAACCACAATGTATCATGCGAATTGCGGGAAATTACCAAGTTTTTTACTGAGTCAGTGGGATAATCGAAATATGTTTCTAAATAATTTCCATTATATAAAGAATCTTTGTCATTTTTAAAATTTTTAACTTTTAAAACTTGATATATAGTATCAGTACCGTTCATCCTTATTATTGCAATTTTACATACAGGAATGTTAAAATTAGATGTATCGTTAGCAAAAGCAGTATCAATTCTTATTCTGGGCATTATATACCAGTCATATAATTGATCTCCTATATGCGGGTAAGGCCAAAAGTTATTTGTTTGCTCTCGGTTTGCTCTTAATCCAGATACTATGTAAGTAGAATCTTTGCCGGCAAAAGTATGCGTACAACGTTTAACTATTGCTCCATTTCCATTAAAAAAATTATCTACAGTATCTTTAAAAGCCCCGCTGTCCGGAAGCGAATTATCATAAGCATAGAACCAATAGTCAGCGTCGGAAGAAATACGTTCGCACTGATAATCGCTTCTCTGTCCGAAACAAGCATATTGTATTTTGGCTCTATCCATAAATGTGTAGAGACTTTCACATGTGTTTCTTGCAATTTTATTGCCCAATTGAGTTGCATAGTTAGAAGGATCTGATGCATATTCATCTAAAGGTACTCCGAAATATTTCCATGTAACTTCACCACTATTTGAATAAGAGGGAGGGTTTGTATATTTATGCCAAAAATTGAACTTAAGACTATCATATAAATATGTATAAGACGAGTCATATGCATCATCCATTGCCCCTAGTAAAAATTTATTATCCTCTCGTATAGTATGATAAGAAGTAGGAACAGTTAAGCCCGGTTGAAACTTATACGCAGTAAAAAATAACCCGAAAACACATAATAACATTATTACCGGGAGAAAAAATTTCTTCTTCATAAAATTTTAAATTTAAGTTTTAAAATGTTGCTGCCACTCCATTAAAAAACTTATCTCTAAATCGTAAGGCTTATAAATAAGAAGAATAGATTACTGATGTAAGTAACTGCATAACTTTTTTTACCCTCCTTCCCCTATAAAATTTAAAAAATATTACACCGAAAAATTTTTAAATGAAAATATGCACTAATGTACTTTCTTAAATTTAATATAAATTTGCTTTGTAATGATTGTCGCGAATGTAAAAATAAATTCAACATGGAATTTTCAATTTTTACCGGTTCGCCGTCTCGGTGTGGTTTGTACTTTGATTCCTCAACAAGTAGGAGATGAAGAATTATTTATTTTGTTGACAAATTATAAGTTATTTATAATATTGTCAAGATATTATTGTTAACTTTTCGTAAATAATTTATAAAAAACAGAGCTAAAGGAATTCCCTTTAGCTCTGTAAAGACAATTCTTTCTTACTTAACTAACACCATTCTCTTTGTATTCACAAACTCACCTGCCTTAATGCGATAAAAATATATTCCGCTTGCCATCATATACTTACTTGCATTAAAGTCAATAGTATATCTTCCAGCATCTTTCGTTTCATTCACAAGTTCAGCTATTTCTCTGCCGAGTAAATCATAAATTTTAAGAGATACATATCCTGCATTCTTAAGTTCGTAATTTATCTTTGTTGTAGGATTGAACGGGTTCGGATAATTCTGATTCAGCTTGTAATCATACGCTACTTCAGGTGTTGTCTTTGATTGTGGTATATCTGAGGAATGACTATCCAAATCCAGTATTTTCTTTAAATCACTCTGCATCATGTTTACCAGTTCGTCTGTGTTATTTATCTTCTCTGCTTTTATCAGCTCTTTTAATAACATCATCTTTTTATATTCAGCTGCCTCACTTTGGTTTGCCTGATTGTTTAATACTCTTTCCTCGAGTGATTTTAATCTCGTCTTTTCTTTCTGTCCGTTTATCTCAAGAGAGTTTACAATGTTGTTCGTTATTATCTTCTTGTCTTCTTTTGTAAATTTCTTTTGACCGTTCTTGTCCTTGCCGTCTTTAGGTCCGTCATTATTTCCAATGTTTCCTTGGATATTTTCCTCTATAGTATTTTCAATAAGGCTTACAAGTCTTTCATGCTGCTGCTCTTCGCTTAACTGCTCAATATTACTGAATGTATTTTCACTTTCTCCGCCGCCTTTGCCGGTTCCTTTGGCAGATATTTGCAGCTGAAGATTTGCATATTCCCACTTTGCTCCAAGACCTGCCATAGAACTTGGATTTTTTTCCATTATTGCTTTATATCCGCTTAGCGCAGACTCATATTCTCCAAGATTTACTTTACATTTCTGTATATAAAAAAACATCTCACTAATTATTACCTTATTCTCAGGATGAGTTTGTATGTATGATTCATAATATGATTTTAAGTCAGACATGCTGCTTACAACATTACCCGACAAAGTCTTGCTCTCCTGATTTACATTTGGGTTTTCCAGTTTGGTCCGCTTGTCGACTTTGATTTTTGAATCGGATTGAACATTGCTCGTATTCATTATTGTCTGCTTTATATTATTTAGCGTACCGCCGGATAATGTCACACAGTGAAATAATTTTCTTACTGCATCGGTTGAATACATGTTCTCTACTCCAAGTTCAAGAATGCTTTTACATTTATTTGCTGCCGATGAGTAATCATTCTTCTTTAATGCTGTCTTCATTTCTGTATAAAGCTCTGAAGATTTTATGTCATTATTATATGATGATTCTGTCCCTGTTGCTTTTTCTGTTTTCTGGTGAGCAGTGTGTTTTTTATCTTTTGCATCTGTATTATCCTGCTGATTATTTTTAGTAAGCATCATTGAGCTGGGGCAGTTAAAATTAAGCAGTCTATAATAAACGTGTGTTGTATAATTACTGAGTGTTACATTATACTTTACATGAGCGCTGTCCATACTTGATCCAAAATTATTAGTTGTAAAACAATTACCATGTCCGTCTTCCGAAGTATCTGTTCGGGTGCTTGGATAATTGCCTGCAAAAAAATAATTAGTGCTT
>JAFDZP010000004.1:300000-406836 GCA_018266835.1 Bacteroidota bacterium
GAAAAGCAATATGCACAACTTCAGATAATCAGACAAGACCTTATTGTATTTCAGATGCGCACAGCGGCGCGCATATAGTATGGCTTGATGACAGAAGTCAGCCTGCAGCCGGTCATGGTTTATACGGACAAAATGTAAATCACAACGGGCAATCCCAATGGACCAATAACGGAAAAAGAATTTCATACAGAGTTGACGGCACAGTTACTGCCGACGGAAGATTTAATCCTCAGGTTGCTGCAGTAGATGCTCTTGGCGGACTTATTGCATGCTGGATTGGTTACAGCGATGACGCTCTAACAAACTACGGTTTGCTTGCGCAAAGAATAGATTATTACGGCAATACAATGTGGAGCTCAAACGGTGTGTTTGTAACTACAACTGATTTAGTAAAAGGACCGTCAATGGTATTTGACGGCGGCATGAGCGGTTGTAACATTGCTTGGGCAGACGGCAGAAGCTTCGGTTCAAGCGGTTATGATATTTATGCTCAGCATGTTAAATCAGGCTCAGACTTAGGTAACAGACCTGCGCCAAATAATAATAACGTTTCAAAAGGTTCCACGGTAAAGCAAAATTATCCTAATCCTTTCAATCCTGTAACGAATATCTCTTTTGATATTTCTTCACAAGGTTTTGTATCATTAAAAATTTATGATATGACGGGAAGAGAAGTTGCAGTACTTGCCAACGGAGTTTATTCTCCGGGACAGTATGCGGTAACATGGGACGCATCAAATTTTGCTACAGGCGCTTATCTCTATAAATTCATTACAAATGAAAAGACAGAAATAAGAACCATGATGCTTGTAAAATAAAAAGTATAAGGTTTAAAGTATAAAGAAATTATATAGAAGGGGAGCTTATAGCTCCCTTTTTTTTAGCTGCATCCCAATTTTGCCTATGAAAAAAATATTTTACATTTTTATATTTATAATTTTATCTCATAATGTATTCGCCCAGCCGAGATATATCCAGACATTCGATGCAGTTAGTCCAGGTTCTCTACCAGGAGGATGGCAGGCAATCAATAATTCGGGATTCACAATCCGCCCAAGCGCGCAATGGCAGGTAAGAGATTCGGGGCAGTATATTTCATACTTATCACCATTCACCAGTACCCGTTCACGAAGCGGTAAAAGGGCTATAAGTGTAAATTATTATTCTGCACTCATAGATTCAGTTGCTAATATGTTTGGTACTTCAGATGCATGGCTTATCTCTCCCGCGCTCAGCACTATTGCAGGTGATTCGTTAAGATTTTTTGCAACAGGTTGCTACAATAACAATCAGGATAGCTTACAGATATGGGTCTCAACAACGAACGGTTCAATATCAAGTTTTACAAGAAGGCTTGGAACTATTAAATGGCTGCCGGGAAGCCAGTATGGAAAATTTACGCGATATGCATATTCACTTAACGGTTTAACGCCGGGCACGGTTTATATCGGCTTCAGATATTTTATGGACTGCACAGGCGGCGACGGATATATGGTACAGATAGATGACTTTGCGCTGGGAATAAACGTTGGCGTAGAAAATAACACTACCGGCATACCTTCAAAATATGATTTAGGGCAGAACTATCCTAACCCATTTAATCCCAATACTACAATAAGATTTGATTTACCTGAAAAATCTTCTTATGAATTTTCAGTTTATAATATTTTAGGGATGAAAGTTTATGAAACGGGCGAAGAGAATTTATCACCGGGCTCATACAACTTAAATTTAAACATGAGTACTTTTGCCAGCGGAGTATATTTTTATACTCTCAGAGCCGGAGATTTTTTTGAAAGAAAACAAATGGTGCTTGTGAAATAAATCCTGTAATAAGAATTAATTTTTAATCAATAAATAAACCCCCAAACCCCAAATGAACAAAACAAAAACTCTGTTATTCGTTCTTCTATTCTTTCTGTTATTTTCATCGGTAAAGTTATCAGCTCAAAACAATTATTCAATTCCTGCGCAGTCACCTTTCACACATCAGGCAGGCATAGCATTTAACGTACTGTTTACAAACTGGCTTCAGGACCCCAGCATAATGTATGATGCCGATAAAAAGAACAAATGCGCTACGGATAGATTAACTGCAATCACAAAAAGATTTAAGCTTGTAAGAATTTACTCATTTCTCATCGGCGGATTTGAGAATACCGGAACGCTTGACCCGGACGCAGCAGCACTGATGAATGTAATGAAAGCCGATAAGGATGTGGAAGGAGTTATCGGTACATCAAATGATAAAGGATGGTTTTTAAATTCTGATAACGTAGATACATGGGTATCAAAATTAAAAGATGAGCTGGGTGATAATATTTCTCAGGTAAAGTGTATTCTTATAGGTAATGAAGTAAACGCTAACGGCTTCAGTCCCGATGATATAAAAACAATAATGGATAATTATAAAAGCGCTTTAGGAGATCTGAATATACCTGTTACTTTTTCAGTTACAAATTTAGCTCCGCAAGCAGGCGGAACTACTGAAGAGGCTTTAGTTGAAGTCCTTGTAAATAACTGGGATGCAAAATGGAACGGCGGATTTCCGTTTGTGTTTATTGACCCGTATCCGGATGCGCCCGGTATCGGAAATCCCGCAGGAGTATTTGACTGGCAGTCGAGAGTAACAAAATATTATCAGACAAAATATCCAAAGCTTCAGATTTTCATAGGAGAAACAGGCGCTGAAGGTTCTACAAGTGATGCTGTTGAGCTTCCTGTAATAAACGGTCTTCTATCGCAGCTGGATATTCAGTATAAAGCTCATGGAAAAACCGTGCCTACATTTTTAATGGAAGCGCTGGATGAGCCGCGCAAATCAGGCTCGCCGCCTCAGGGCAATATGGGAATATTTAAGGATAATAATGACCCGATGCAGGGCAGCACGATTTCCATCAAGAGCGGAATATCGGTACCTGACTGGATAAAATAAATTAACTGAGTTGAGTTAAGTTATAGGCGGCTTCGGAATGAAAAACTTCCGCAGCCGTTTTTTTTATGCTGCCATCAGGCTTTGTTTAAAATAAAAATCAGGTCAAGACCATTCCGAAATTCTCACCCGCTAATAGGTAAAAAAATTATTCTACGTTTGAAATTATTTTTGTGATTATTATTTTCATAGCTGCTGTTCTCATGCTTGATTTAAGAAACGAATGTTAACATATGCTTTGTTCTTTAATAAAAAATTTCTCCGGCAATACAATAAAAAACGCACTCTTTAATATAAAAAGGTGCGTCACTGATAAAACTACAATTTAGATGAAAACTTACGAAGGGGCGTAAGTTTCGCTATATGTTTTTATAATAGTTTAAAAGGCAGTTTTACTCCTTAACTTTTCTTTTGATGATAGCCTTAATTGAGTCAATATTTTCCATAGCGACGGTATATCCCGCATCGTAAACTTGTTTATCGAACGCATCGCTCAGCAGAGGGAATTGTGAAAGTTTTGGCTCCAGCAAAATATCGGCTCCCGGAACAATTGTTTCTTTTACTCTGTAAGCTGCTATCTGATAAGATCTCGCTAACACATCTATAAAGTTTTTAACTTCAGGAGTTGTGTTTAGTATGCTCATCAAATCAATTGCAATTATTACATCAGGGTTATAAGTTTTGGCAATATCTACTGCCACACCGTCAAGCACTCCTCCGTCCACTAAAATCATTCCATACATTTTCACGGGTTCAAATATCATTGGGATTGCGCAGGAAGAATTTACAGATGGAGCAAGAGGTCCGGATGAGAGTGCAATAGTTTTGCCGCTTATCAAATCAGTTGTAACAGCAACGAATGGAATTTGCGTATCTTCTATGTTTTTTACTTTAACATGGTCTGTAATATATTGCTGAAGATTTTCTCCGGTTACAAAGCCGGTAATTGAATTGAACAAAGAAGCATTAAAAATCTCTTTTGATTTTATACTCATTCCGATTTTCTTTACGGTATCGCTGTTTGGATAGCTTGCGTACATTGCGCCCACGAAGCTGCCTGCACTGGTACCGACAATTAAATCAATTGGAATATTATTTTCTTCAAGCACTTTAAGAACTCCAACGTGCGCCATTCCCAGAAATGCTCCTCCGCCCAGCACAACGGCAACTCTTGGTTTTGATTTTAATACTCTCGGGGGAGGCATAGTTTTCGGAGTATCAATCTCCATGAAAGAAGATGAACAGGAAGAAAGAATAAATGCGAACATCGAACAGTAAATGAGAAAAAGATGTTTTTGGAGTTTCATAAATTTATCAGAGATTAAGGAGTAAATTAATTTATTCTCTTGCATAAAAAAAGCCCGTTTAAATGACGGGCTTTTAAAATTTGATTTTGGAATTTTTAGAATTTCTATTTTACTTTTTCAGATATGATTCTCTTTATTTCTTCAATTTTATCTTTCGCTGCTTTATATCCTGCATCATATATTTGTTTATCGTACTGGTCACTTAATGGAGGAAACTGGTCAACCTTTGGATTTAAAACAACATCGGCCAGACTTGCGTTATGATTACCGATATTGATGGCATTTACCTGTCCGCCTCTTCTTAAAACATCGATGAAAGTTTTTATTTCGCTTGCTTTACCGGGGGGAAGAACTGACATCAGGTTAATTGCAATTACAACATCGGGGTTGTACTCTTTTGCAATATCTACTGCAACGTTATTCCATACTCCGCCGTCAACTAAAACCATTCCATACATTTTTACCGGTTCAAAAACCATAGGAATAGCGCATGAGGAATTTACGGATGGTGCAATGGGTCCCGACGAAAGAGGAATAGTTTTACCGCTAATTAAATCTGAAGTTATCGCCACAAAAGGAATTTTTAAATCTTCTATATTTTTAATTTTGATATGTTCATTTATGTACTCCTGGAGGTTTTCTCCGGTTACAAAACCAACCATTGAATTAAAAATAGATGCGTTAAAAATTTCTTCTGCTTTTACTTTAGATGCTAAAACTCTCAGCGAATCACTATTAGGATTATTTGCATACATTGCGCCTACAAAACTTCCGACGCTTGTGCCTACGATTAAATCAATGGGAATATTATTTTCTTCAAAAACTTTCAAAGCGCCAAGATGTGCCATTCCTAAAAAAGCTCCTCCGCCAAGTACCAAAGCAACACGGGGTTTTTTATCCAGCTTTCTGGGCGGCGGCATAGTTTTAGGAGAATCAATTACCATGAAGGAAGACGAGCAGGAAGAAAGGACAAATGAGAATACTAAAAAAATACTGATAATGAAATATTTAGGGGTTTTCATTTTTTGATAAATTTGGGGTTTGAAGTGCAATAAAATAACTAACTTTTTCTAAAATCTAACTGATAATTTTTATAAATATTTTTATTAATTTTTTTGAGATTTTAAACAACTTAGTAACTGATTCTCAGAAAAGTACAATTTAAAGCTAAAAACAATCAAATAGCAGTTTGTAAATTTTTGGCACGGGGTTTGAATAAGTGTAATATAGAATATAAAAAAATGAACTCACTCTCTTACATAATACTGACATCCGGAGTACAAATAATGGGGCTTATTGCCTTCTATTTTGTACATATCAACTACAGGAAGAGACAGCAATTGAAGTTCACTGCAGTTGTGAAAAGAATAATGAACGTAAGAACTAAAGAAGAATTTCAGCAGATATTTAAAAGATTTGCAAATAATGAAATTCGCACACTCTCATACGGACAGAAAAATGAGTTATTAGAACTTGCAGATATTTTGAATAACAACCTTATATAAAAATAAATTTTCCTTTCGTAAAAATAATGATAATACCGCTTTCGGGGGAGTTGAGAGCGGTGTTTTATTTTCTGTCTCAAATCATTTTTTCCATTTTATCCAATATATAGTATCTGTAGAAATATTGAGTATTCTTCTTTGCTTCTTTGTAAACTGCTATATCAAGCTTAGTATTACTCATAAGGCTTTTTATAATTTCGTTAAAGTATTTAAGCGAGTTTTCTGTTGCATCTGATTCCACCTTCACTCTTTCTTTCCCTTCACGCTCAAGCTGCTTTATTGATTTCACCATTGATGCCGCTGATTCGTACATTCCCAATTCAATGTAGTTCATCATATAATAAAATCTTACATTCACTTTTTCGACTAATTCAGAATATTTTATTTTATTGAGATGCTCAAGTGATTTTTCATATTTCTTTAGTCTCAAATTTAAAAGAGCCATGCTGTAGTTGTATTCATTAACTTTCAGGTCTTCATCAATATAATTTATATATTCTTCCAGAAAATTTTCTGCCCACTCGTATTCACCTAAGCCCATAGCATTTACAAAAGTATTCTGTAACGTTGCCGCTGAAAAATTGGGGATAGTATTGTTAGGATAAATCTTTAACTCACAAAATTTTTTGCGAAGGTCGAAAATTTCTTCAAGAGGAATTGACCTCAATCCTCCTAAATCAGTCAGCTCTTTAAAATGAATACAAATATCTTCAGCAGAAAAATTATTTATATTACTTAGCAGTAATTCTTTTACTTCAAAGTATTCTTCATCGGTAAAATTTTCTTTAACAAATTTATTTAACATGTACTGCATTTTTACTATAGTGCCAAATTTATCCTCTGTAGAGTTTATATATTTTAAAAAATTTTCAGGCTTAACCGTGTTTAAAAAGTAATTAATTATTTTATTATTTTCTTCCTCCGGTCTTACAACTTTAATAATAGATAAGTAGTATGCAAGGGATGAGTACTTATTCAGAAAATCCAGCATAAGAGCAGATGCAGCTGAATTCAAAGCATCGTTTATTCTCTTTTTATTTAGAGGACGAATATTAACAAGATTCCTGTGTATCAGTCTTTCCATTTTATAAAAGTAATGGAAATGGTCTTCATGAAATTTATCATCTCCCGTCTTTCTTTTTTTGAAATCACTTATTGTTTTGAGTGATTGCTCGTAACATCTTCTTTCCGATAATGATTTAGCAAGGTTCAGATCAATTGAATCATTCTGTTGCGCAAATTTTTCATAAGATAAAAATTTCTTCAGGATGTTACCAAAATCTGAAAAGAGATTTAATATAGATTTTTGCTTAAACTCTTTACCGGGATACAATTTCTTATGAATTGCTTCATCCTCAAGTTTTTTGCCCGTAAAATCGGGATAAGTCTTTACTATTTCAGTGTACAATTCTTTTAACTTTTCAATAGAATTGAAATATGGGGAATTGATGAAATCTCCTAAGGATTTTAACTCAGGCTTACTTAGTGTTTTTAATATTTCTACAGTGTTTTGTGGCAGCATAAATTCGGGAAAATTGTTAAAGGTTATTTAACTGATAATTCATATAATAACATCTTTGCAACGAATTTAATCAATGGGGATTTTTCAGGAAAAATAAGGATTAATCTTCCTGCACGTAATATATAGAATTTTTAATTTGCTTCAACTGAAAATCACAATAACGAATTCTTAAAAATGTTAGTTCCTGAAGTTCAAATTTCCTTGCATAGAATTAGAAAAGAAATTCTTTCAATTATTCTTGGAGAAGTCTGGTGGTGGGATTTTTATGAAAAGGAAATTCTACTTTTAAGACTGTTAACTAATTGCAACATCTCTGCATTCAAACTCTTAAAGAAAGTTTTAAAATATTCCTGTTGGTTTTCGTTTCTGATTTAACTCTGAAATTTTTTGTAACTCGTTTTAAAAAAATATTATTTGTAAAATGATTCACATTAAATTTTATTTATGCTTAAAGCAAAAAATGAAAATCAGAAAAGAATTTTATGCTATGGCGATTCGTTAACATGGGGTTACAATCCCGCTGACGGAACACGATTTGCTTATCACGAAACCTGGCCAGGAGTTATGGAAAGATCTCTGGGAGAAAGCTATAAAGTAATTGTGGAAGCGCTTACAGCCCGCACAACTTGCTGGGACTTGCCTTACGCTCCCGATAGAAACGGAAGTAAATTTTTACCGATGCTGCTGGAATCTCACGCTCCGCTTGATATGGTAATAATAATGCTCGGCATAAATGATTTAATGCATCTAAGCGGAAAAACGGCTGATGAATCTGCGTGGGGACTGCTTTCACTTATTCGTATTGCTTATACACCGTTGTTCGGAGGAACTCCTCCCAAGATATTGATAATTGCTCCTCCTGTTCCCGGTAAAATGTCTGATTTCAGTCGTGAAGGATTTGGCGTCGCGGAAGAAGAAATTAAAAAATTACCCGCTGCCCAAAAGATTGTAGCAGAGACTGCTCTGTGTGATTTTATGGATTCAAATGATTTTATAAAAGTGGATAGTGTGGACGGCTTGCATCCGATGCCTGACCAATATAAGATTTTGGGAGAAGCAGTTGCGGAGAGAGTGAGGAAGATTCTATGAAGAACACAAAATATACTAAAGAGTTTTTATCAGATTTAACTTTGAGGGAAACTCAAAAGCTTTTAAAAACAGATGAAGATTTTAAAGTTTTCTTTGCAGAATACTTAGAAA
The DNA here is from genome assembly GCA_018266835.1 of Bacteroidota bacterium. Classification (NCBI taxonomy): domain Bacteria; kingdom Pseudomonadati; phylum Bacteroidota; species Bacteroidota bacterium. Next base: position 308,467 of record JAFDZP010000004.1, read on the forward strand.
AAGAATTCCCCAACTTAGAAGAAAATATAAACAATTTTGCAAAAATTGTTAAACATGCTGTTGAGATTGTTTCAGAATCTATCAGAACATTCAATAGCAAGTTAACTGAATTAGGAAGTGAATTATATGAGGCATTTAAGCCAAATCTAGAAATAATTGATTTAAATAAATCCCTTTACAAGAAGGGTTGGGTTTTGTCACCATATTTACTTAACGAAAAAAATCAGAAGTATTTTAGCATAAAGTTTTTAAGTGAAATAGATAACACAAAGAAACTTGATAGACATTATCAAGATTTCTTAACGAAGAAAAGTTTTTATCACTTAGAAAAAATGGTGATATCATGGAATTCAAATAAGTTTTTTAAACGAAGGAGTAAATCTTTAATTGATTCAGTAAATATTTTAAGATTAGTCATTTCAAATAAACAAGAAAAGATAAATATTAGCAATTTTGTCCTTCCATTTTTAATTGCACAAATAGATGGGATTGTTTATGATTTTTTAGAAAAAAAAGGATATACTTTTGATAGAACTAGAATTCATAAAAACAATAGATCGGTAAAGAAATTTGAATGGATACAAGAGGAAGAAACTAACTTGCAATATTATTCTATAGTTGATTTTATTGAAAATGTTCTTTTTGGTGTTTCTTTTCCTAAACAGAATATAAAAAACAAAGTATTTTACAATAGAAATAAAATCATGCATGGCGAAAATTTAAAATATGGAACAATGAAAAATGTTTTAAGAACATACTTAATTCTTGATTATTTGTCTAAGGTTACGGATAAAGATAATACTACGAAATAAAACTATATTGATTTAATTTTTTCAGTAAAAGCATATTTAGGCAAAAGCAGGGCTGTGATATAACACTCTATAGCTTTTCTTTTTATAAATTCATCTTCTAAAATCCACTTCACAGAGCATTTATCTTTTAAAAATTTCTTAGCTGTATTATTACATATTACTTCCATTAAAGTGTTATCGTTAACTAACTTTTTTTTGAAATTAGCACTTGATTTGTTTCCCATAAGATGATTTCTATATAATCTTTCAGATAAATTATTTGATTCTCCAATATATAAAATTTCTTTTCTTTCTTTTTCAACTATCATATATACTCCTGGGCATTTAGGAGTTGTAGAAATTTGCAATGTATTATACGGAATTTCTTTGGCTTTTGATAGGTTGACTAATGAAGTTTCTAATTCAGCTTTCCATTTTTTAATTTCCATACACTTTTTCTATTGAATTTTAATTAACTTACTATTGTAATTTTCTTCACAATCCTATCACATAATTATACATACCTGAAGAGATAATCGGATACTGCTCATGCATGTGGTCAACCCATAGCTGAACAGGTAACGGATTATTTGCGCCCCCGCCTGTTAGTAATGCAGAATCTTCCGATACAAGTCCGTCATTATCTTTATTCGGATAATAAAGCTTCATTACATAGTATGCAATTTTTACAAATTGAGAATAATAACTTTCTTTCCAGACCCATTTAACTCCTGAAATACTTCCACCCATTCTGCCTGCGAGTAAATAATACTTGCTCCTGTTTGCAATATCAACCGGGTCATTATTTAGCGCAGTTAAGAACGGAGAATTTGGAACGATATCCTGGGGTCCGTCTAAACCAAGCCAAGGAACAAAATTCTTAAGTTTAGCAAGTGGTGAACCGTAATGCGGAGTGCCGAACGTAACCAACTTTGTTATTGCTCCGCCATTTTTAACATATGCTCTGCATACAAGTCCTCCCATGGAGTGACCAACGATAATAGGATTTACAAGTCCGCGGGCTAAAACTGAATCTCTTAATACTATTCCGTTTACTTCTATATGTTTTTGCCAGTCATATTGATAGCGATATACATTATGTCGTAATTTAAAGTCAGCAGGAAGCGATGCCATGGCAGAATCCCATTCACGTATTGTGCCTCCCATTCCGTGTACAAAGATAACGGGCGGACCAGTTGGATTTGGAGTTGTAAAGACTGATTCGAACATGTAAGGATTTGGAGGAATTGAAGTATCTACTGCAACTGTTTCTACAAATTCAACCGGAATAGGCTCGGCATCACCGGTAGAAAATACAAGATTACCTGAAATTTTCTTTGGTGAAGTTGAAATTAATGAGCCGGTAAAAGTAAAATCATAATTAGTACCGGTAATATCTCCTGTTACTGAAACACTTGCTCCGTCAAATGTACCCGTAAGCACACCTTTATGGGTATCAGAGGAATCATAAGACTGGACGTCGCCCGATAGAGTAGAACCTGAATGTTTTAAGTTAACTGAAAAGAAATGAGTTAGTGCTGTAGTTGAACTTACTGGGCATTCATAAGAAGCTGTCAGATTTTCGGGATTTCCGCTTGTAACGGTGTTATCACTGCAGCTATTGAAAATAAAAGAACTTAAAAATATCAAAGATATTATTACAATTTTGCTGTTCATTTGGGGTAGAATGAAATTAAATTTGAGCAGAATATAAATCAGAATGGAATAAATTTAAACTCTTATTCTTATCTCTGATTTTAGGATTTTCCCACTCTTTTTACTTTGTAATTCACTGTTAAATAGAGTAATTTTATTGTTTACACATTCTATTCTTTGACAATATTTGAACACGAAATTAATCTTTGAGGAATTCTCTCTCCCCAATAAATTACACTGCGTCCTTCACAAAAATACAAGTAATCCGCTGGTAAATGTTACACTCGGTTATAAAGTCGGTGCAAAGGACGAAGAGCCCGGACAGTTCGGCGTTGCTCATTTATTTGAGCATCTGATGTTTGAAGGCTCACAGCATATTCCTAAATCACAACATCAGCAGATAGTAATGGATTGCGGCGGCAGAACAAATGCGTTCACAATGCAGGATGCAACAGTTTATTACGAAGATGTACCTGCGAATTTTCTGGAAACAGCATTGTGGCTGGAATCCGACAGAATGAATGCAATTGATTTGACTGAAGAAAATCTTGATAACCAGAAAAAAGTTGTGCTTGAAGAAAAGCTTCAGAGGTATGATAACGCACCATATGGAACGTTCCTTGCAATGACTATGAAGAATATATTCCCCGGTTCGCTTTATGAACATACTACAATCGGTGAAGCCGAACATATCAGAAATTTTTCGAGACAGGATGCAATAGATTTTCATCATAAATTTTATTCACCTGCCAATGCAGAGCTTCTTATTTCAGGTGATATTGATATTGACCAGTCGAAGAAACTGATTGAAAAATACTTCGGAGATATTACGAAAGCTAATGGAATTATTAGAAAGGAAAATAAGTTCAAAGAACTAACGGAAGATGTAACGGAAACAATAGAAGATAATGTAATGCTTGAAAAGTTTTATATGTCTTTTAAAATTCCTAAAGCTGGCAGCGATGAAGAATTTGTAATGGAGTACTTTACAAAACTCTTGTTCAACAATAAAAGCAGCAGACTTTATAAAAAACTTGTATATGAAAAAATGCTCTTGAAGAATATTTCTTCATTCAAATTTTCAATACAGGATGCGGGAGTTTTTATTATTATCGGTACAGTAAACCCAGGCAAAAGCAGGGAAGATGCACAGAAAATTATTCTTGACGAAATAAGAAATTTTGCGGAAGGTGAAGTGCACGATAACGATATGGCTAAAATAAAAAATGAGCTTGAGTTCGGACAGGTAAACAAGATGATTTCTCTTAACAGGATAAATGTTGCAAGTGTTTTCAACAGAATGTACTACAAAGATGTAAATAAAATCAACGAAGAACTTTCACGCTATAATTCCGTAACTAAGGAAGATCTTAAAAAAGTTACCAAAAAATATTTTGTCGATGCAAAGAAAGTAACACTGAACTACATTCCTAAAAAAAATAAGAACAACAATTAAATTTATTGAGAAATAATCCTAACATAATACGATACAAATCAGAAGATTTTCCCGGTATAGTGCAGAAGGCATTGGATATCGAAGAAATGACATTGGCAAACGGCTTGAGAGCTGTATTTTACAAAACAGATAAAATCCCAAGCGTTTGTGTGAACATGACTTATCATGTAGGCTCAAAAGATGACGGCGAGAAATCAGGTATTGCGCATTTATTCGAGCACCTTATGTTTGAAGGTTCTCCGAATGTTCCTCATGGAGAATTTGATGCAATATTGCATGACCTTGGCGGTGATAGCAATGCTTTTACAAGTTGGGATGTGACATCATATTACATTACTATTCCTTCCAACGCGCTGGAAGTTGCATTGTGGCTGGACTCAGACAGGCTTGCAGGATTTGCAGTAACAAAAGAAATGCTGGAAATTCAGCAGGATGTTGTTGCAGAAGAAAGAAAGTATGTCTTTGATAACACACCTTATGGAAGTGTTGAAGAAGAAAGCAACCTTAGATTGTTTAAAACTTCCGGCTATAGAAATTCCATTCTCGGCAATATGGCTATTTTGAAAAAGCTGAAGATTGAAGATATAAAAAATCACTTTGAAAAATACTACGCTCCTAATAATGCAGTGATTGCATTAGCAGGAAGCTTCGATATGGAAGAAGCTAAAGCGCTTGTTGAAAAATATTACGGTAATATTCCGGTAGGAAAGCCTTTTACAAGGCAGGAATTTAAAGAATACGATATAGTTGAAGAGATAAAAGATACTATCTACGATAACATTCAATTACCGGCAAAATTTATTTATTACAGAGTTCCTGAGCAGGGTACTAAAGATTATTATGCGCTGCAAATTTTAAGCAGCATACTTTCAAAAGGTGAAAGTTCTTTACTTTATAAAAAACTCGTATATGACTTAACTCTTGCAAATGACGTTGACACTTCGGTCACAGGAATGGAGCAGACCAGCATTTTCGGTATCAATGCAATCTCATTAAAAGGGAGAAATTTAGATATCATCGGTGCGGCAATTGATGAGACGTTGGAAGAAATACGAAACGGAAATATTAAAGACGAAGAAATTCAGAAAGTCAAAAATAAAATTGAAACAAGAACTGCTTTGAGAAAATCTTCTATAGTTTCTTTAGCAGAAAATCTTTCCAATGATAAACTGCTTTTTGATGACGCGAATAGAATTAATACGGAGATCTATAATTTCCTTTCCATAACAAAACAAGATATAATTGATGCTGCGAATAAATATCTGAAGAAAAATCAGAGAGTCGTGCTTGATTATTTACCAAAATAAATTTTAGAAAGTTTGTACATATAAAATGATTACAGAAAAATTAGACAGAAGCAAAAAACCAATTCCCGGTGCGCCGAAAGATGTAAAATTTCCCGGGTACTTTGAGACAACCCTCCCGAACGGAATAAACGTTATCGTTATAAAAGATGAAAAGTTTCCTATAGTATCAGCAAGATTTGTTTTTAAAGCAGGTTCATTTTTTGACGGAGAGCAATATGGTATTTCTTCTTTCACATCTGAGATGCTTACTAAAGGCACACAGTCAAAAAGCGCATTGGAAATTGCTGAGTTAGTTGATTTTCATGGTGCATTTTTATCATCGGGCTGTGACTTTGATGCAACGTTTGTAAGCTGCTACTCTCTCAAAAAGTATTTTGAAAAGATATTTGATGTAACAACTGAAGTTTTGTTACAGCCGGCATTTTCAGAGGACGAGATTAACAGACTCCGCGAGCAAAAGATAAATTCAATTATCTCCTATAAAGATGAAGGTGATTATCTCGCTTCAAGAATTTACAAGAAAAATATTTATCATAAACTTCCGTATTCAAAACCTTTAGAAGGAACTGAGACAACTCTCAATTCTTTTCAAAGAAATGATATGCTGAGTTTTTATAACAATTATTACAAACCGAACAATCTTATAATTGCATTCGTTGGAGATATAGATGAAGCTAGAGCTGTTCAATTAGTTGAAGAAAAATTCAGTAATTTTACCGGTGAATTTGTGAATAATACAAAGATTGAAGATGAAAGCGTAAACAACGGAAAAAAAGTTTACATAGTTAAGAAACCCGGTGCAGTACAGTCATCATTGAAAGTAGGACATCTTGCATTCAAAAGAAACATTCCTGATTACATTCCTGCAAGCGTAATGAATACTCTGCTGGGCGGAAGTTTTACTTCACGTATCAACAAAAACCTCAGAGAAGTAAACGGCTTTACATATGGAGCCCGTTCATTCTTCGACTGGAAAAAATATTCCGGTGACTTTGCTGTTGAGACTGAAGTGGGGAACAGTTTCAGCGCTCCTGCAGTTAAAGAAATGATTTTCGAAATTGAAAAAATGAAGAACGAATTAGTATCAGATGAAGAACTCACAAGTGTAAAGAATTATTTGACCGGAAATTTCCCGCTTCAGCTTGAAACTCCAAATGCAATTGCATCGAAAGTTATAAGTCTGAAAATTTATGACATCGAAAAAGATTATTACAATACATACATCTCTAAAGTTAATGAAGTAACTAAGCACGATATAAACGATGCAGCAAAAAAATATTTACATCCCGATAAACTGACCATAGCTGTTGGCGGTAATCCCGATGAAATAAAAAATGATATGATGCAGTTTGGTGATGTTGAAGTATTCGATGAAGTTGAATAGTTGTCAGTTGCACGTTATTAGTTGTCCGTTAATTGTTAATTACAAATTGTTAATTGAAAAATGTCTGACGTAGAGCTTGTCAAAAAACTAAATACAAAATACCTCTCATTAAAAAGCGAAGTTGCAAAAGTTGTTGTTGGTCAGCAGGGAATAATTGAACAGATACTGGTTACAATTCTCTCTAATGGACACTGTTTACTTATCGGTGTACCCGGACTTGCAAAGACTCTTTTGATTAAAACTCTCTCTGAAGTTCTGGATTTAGAATTTAACAGGATACAGTTTACTCCTGACCTTATGCCTTCTGATATTACAGGCGTTGAAATTCTTGAACCATCTGGCGACGGGAAGAATAATTTTAAATTTATTAAAGGACCGATTTTTACCAATATGCTTTTAGCGGATGAGATAAACAGAACTCCGCCTAAAACACAATCCGCTTTGCTTGAAGCGATGCAGGAGCATAAAGTTACAGCTGCCGGAATTACATATACACTCCGTGAGCCGTTCTTCGTGCTTGCTACACAAAATCCTATCGAGCAGGAAGGAACTTATCCATTGCCGGAAGCGCAGCAGGACAGATTTATGTTCAACTTATGGCTGGACTATACAAGTTTTGAAGATGAAATTGAAATTATAAAAAAGACAACCACCATGTATAAACCCACTCCTGAAAAAGTATTTTCCAGAGAGGATATAATTATGTTTCAGGAGCTTGTACGAAAAGTTCCTGTAGCAGATGAAGTAATAAACTACGCAGTATCACTCGTCGGCAAAACGAGACCTAATAATAACAATGTTCCTAAATACATCAAGGATTACGTCCAGTGGGGCGCGGGCCCCAGAGCTTCGCAGTATCTTATACTCGGAGCAAAAGCTCAGTGTATTTTAAACGGACGTTATTCACCATCCATCGATGATGTAAAAGCAGTTGCAAAACCTGTTCTGCGCCATCGTCTTATCTTAAACTTCAATGCAGAAGCAGATAATTTAACTGTTCTGGATCTGATTGATAAACTTATCAAAGAATAAAAATCTTACTGAGATTTTTTCAGATAATTTATATAATCATATACTGCATTCATAGCAGGGTCAATGTTGTTTTTATAATCTGAAAAATTCAGCGGAGTATATATCTCCGGATATACCCATTTCCTTCTATCTTCTGAAACAGACTTTTGCCAGTTTCTGCTTGATGCGCTGACTTTAATGCCGCTATAGGGCAGTTCAATAAAGTTTATTTCTCCGATGAAATTTGGCTTTGAACCCGTTGGTTCACCAATGAAAATTGTCTGGGTATTGTTTTCCAGATCGCTTGTTAAATTCATTGCAGCAGAAAATGTGTTGCGGCCTATTATTGTAAATACTTTCCCCCTCTGATTTATTTTCGGATTCCTTATAAAATTATTTATTAAATATTTGTTGTTGTTGTTATCTCCGCCGCTGTTCAGGCGTAAATCTATTATAATTCCTTTAACATTATTTGAGTCTATAAATCTGAAAACTCTGTCATAAAAATCCTTCAGCTTTTCTTCTTTTTTATTCTGAATTGCATTCACCTGCATATAAACAAAATTTATGTCGGGAAGTAATTCAAACCAGTAACGGTCAGAGGCATTCTTTAAATATAAAGGCAGAGGATTAGCGGATTTTTCATTGGCGTAAACGAATCCATCGTTACTTCCCGAATGAAATGATTTGAAGAAATCCGTTTCTGTTTTTTTAATCGCTGCGTTTACTTTCTTTCCATTATCATCCTGCAGCTCGAGTTTTAAAACATCTTTAGAATCACTTATTCCCAAACCGTATAAGCAATAATTGTAGGTAAGGTAATTAATGCACTGCCAGTCTATACCGAATTCATTATCATGCGGCACAACTTCAGCTATTTTTTTCAGCGCGTCCTCAGTAGTCATCGTTCCGATTTTTGTAGCCTTCATACCTGTGTACTGAGAGTATTCAGATGAAATTCCTTTTATATATAATCCGTCTTTGAATTTATAAAATTTAACCGGATAGCTTTGAAATTTTGATATAGATTTATCGGCAGGAAACATTATTGTGTGACCGTCACCTACGCTTGCAACAATCTTTGCAATTTCAGTCATAACATGTTCATCATCCATATCGTCAATTTTAGTTAAGAGCTCAGAGTATTTATTATCCCACTGAGATTTTGTCACCACATCAAAAATTCTATAGTGTGTTTCTTCCATTCTTTCCTTCAGATAAGTTATGTCCGCTTTCCATCTTTCTGTCCTTTTACTCTCGGGGAGATTCCCCGGATAAATAAAATCTTTAAACTTTTCATTGTTCCGAATATTATCGAAGTCAGAGTCTTTCCTTATTGCATCTTCTAAGTTGCTATATTTATATTTTGCAGCAGTCTTTATCCAGCTGATTGCATTATCAGCGTCACCCATTAAAGAATAGCAGCATGCTATATTATATGCTGCAGAGTTAGAAGCATATCCCACATCAATTCCCTTTATATAATTCTCTATCGATTTTTTATATTCCTTTTTATTGTAATATGATTCAGCAAGACTCATATAAAATTGACCATTGTATTTATCTTTGGCAATGAGGTCTGTAAATGCTACGATTGCTTTATCCCAGTCTTTATTGGCTACATATTGATTAGCTGTTTTCACATCTGTTACATTGGTCTGAGCCGAAGCAGAAAAAGTACAAGATAAAAAATAAGTCAGGATTAAAAAGTAGATTTTATTCATTTGCAGATTCTTAAAGGTTTACAGGAAAAGAATTTAGCGAGGGTATATGGTTAGACGGTTTAATTATGTAAAAGGTTTCTTGGTTTAAATTCAGAATTTTCCTGATTTTAGATTTGTTTATTTAGAATTAACAATTGTATATATTAGTTTTATTTCATAATTTGAAAGTATAATAAAGTTCTCTCTTATGAAAACTATATACGCATTTTTATTTTTCGTACCCCTCGTTTTATTTTCTTCGTGCTCTAAAGAGCCGGACCAGTTAGTTTCTTCGACACCTCAGTCATATCAAAAAGCAATTTTTATAGATCCTGCTCATGGCAGTGATGATAACAATGGAAGAGAAATTACCTCCCCCGTAAAAACACTTTTCAAAGCGAGCGCTTATTGCGCAAGCGGAGATACTCTTTTTATGAAAGGCGGTATATATCAGGCGTTCAAAGATGAAATTATAAAAACTCCCACTGAATTCGGTTATATTTTTATAAGACCATATCCCGGAGAAAGTGTTATACTCGATGGTACCGGCGGAGTATATACAAACACAGATGCAATCTTAACTATTAAAAGTTCTACCTACATTGATATTGCAGGATTTGAAATAAGGAATAACACAAACGGCAGAGGACTGAATATCTTAAGCGAAACCAAGTACTGTAATTTTATAAAGATCAGAAATTGTTCTATTCATGATGTAGGCTCCAGCGCAATTTACATGGGAAGCTCAAACACATCAATTGAAAATTGTGAAATATATAACTCATCGCTGACTAATAAAAACAGAGCGCTTGGTGATAACGGTCATTGGGATGCTGCGATACAATCGTATTTCAAATACAGTGCTGCGCCATTTTATAATGCAGAGTATACATGGGATAGCGGAATCATATCCGGCAACAATATTCACGATAACTGGGGTGAGGGAATTAATATTACCCGCTCAAGTAATTTCAGAATAGCCAATAACAAAATTTATAACTGCTACAATGCTGCTGCTATGATTGATAACTCACGGGACGGTTTTATTTTCAATAATTTTATTTATTCTACAGGTGATGAATTCAACCGCATAAGTTCAACGGGATATAACAGGCCGATGCAGGGATTTCTTTTCACCAATCAGAAGAATAATTTCACTGCAAGCCCTATGACAGAGAACATGATTGTTTATAATAACCTCCTGCTAAGAACAAGCACTGCGTTTGAGTGGAGATACGATGCAACAAATCCTATTCCCGCAAATTCATACTACAACATGAAAATTATTTTCAATACGTGTTACAATACAATAGGTTATGATTTGTTTGCTTTAGATGTCAATTATTTCTCGGGCAGATACATCACTACCACCAATGAATTCCGTAACAACATTTTTTATAAGCCGGTTTACAGCTCTGTTAACCGGAATTATTTTACAGCGAGCGGGGACTATTCACAGTACTGGACTATCACAAACAATTGCTTTGTTTCGGGAGATATACCTTCTTACATAGCAACAGTAAACATTGCCGGCAATCCGTCTTTTGTAAATCCTGCTTCGCAAACGCCGGAAGGATTTAAAATTTCTGATGCTTCAATCTGCAAACGTACGGGAGTTGTGATTCCCGCAGTCGCGCAGGACTACTTTATGAATATCAGGTCAAGTACTCCTTCGATAGGATTTTTCGAACTGCTTCAGTAATTCCCGGTTACACTTCAAATTTAGAGACCTGATTCTTTTTATAAGAGTCAGGTTTTTTTTATCCCATTTCACCTAATATTTAAAAACAGGATTCAAAATTCTTTTTGAATTGATGGATTTTTGACGGATTTTCCGAAAATCAATATTGTTTTTACAATACTTGAGCTTTTCTAAACTCGTCATTCCAAAATTGCTGCATAATTGTCACATTTATAGAGTATGCTATTCTGTTTTATATTATTTCAAATATAGTCACATTATTGTCGCATTCTGAGTGAAGCTCAGTCCCGTCTTTAGCGGGAATGTAACACGGATATTATGATTCTCTATGATGCCCAAGATAGTCGCATTATTGTCGCATTTTACTTCAGTAGAGACGCATGTAAGCGTTTCGTTCTATTCCAAGCCAATATAATAAGTTTAAAAATTTATTCAAAGAAGTTTTGCCCTATTAGCAGTTATAGGGATTTTAATTATGAATTATGAATGTAAAATTATGAATTACAATAATAACCCCTACTTTGGGCTGGCGACAGATATTTTTTGTTAGGCACAGGGAACTAGTTTCAACTCCATGAGTTAAATTCTCAACTGTTCTTTGCTGTTTAATTTAAACTTATTTATGTCACCCCAAAAAGTCTCGTCGAAAGTAGTATCAAAAATCTCTAAACTAATATTTATAATTCCTGTACTTTTAATCTCAACCATAATATTTTCTTCCTGCACAACTGCGCAGAGCGAGCTTAAAGAAGATGTCACTGCAGCTGTTAATGACAGTCTTTATATTTCATTGCAGAAAAAAGATACCACTAAATTTACAAAAACTGAAGCATCTTACTTTCACAAACTGAAAGAGAAAAGTAAGGATGAATTAACTCAAGCACAGGTGAAAGATGGTGTCGGAACTGCCTTTGTGATATTGGGAGCTATCGGTACGTTAGTCGGCGGGTTTTTATTATTTGTCGGGGGAATGATGGGGCATGGGTGCTAAGGAGCTTGAGTTATAAGTTATGAATTATGAGTTAACTTTGTGGACAGTTTTGCCCTCCCCTGCGAAGGGGAGGTGGAGGTTTCTTTCAAATACCTCACCCCTAACCCCTCCCGATAAATCTGGACAAATCTCCTTCGTAAGGAGAGGAAAACTTACGCGTGGCTTCCCCCTCCTTTTTGAAGGAGGGGGACCGAGGGGGCGGTATCAAATTTTTTCATCAAAACTACAATCTTCATCTTGAAAAATTTCAGAGTTTTAATTCCAGTGCTTTTCATTTTTGCCATAGGATTTTCTTCCTGTGAAAGCAGTAAAAATATTTCACAGGAGACTTCGCAAAACATATACTCGCCCTGCAATGATAAGCTCTATCTTGAACTGCAAAAAAGAGATTCATCCACTTACACAAATTTTGAAAAAGATTATTTCCATAAGAAGAAAGATGAGTGCAGTAAATTTACCTATAAGACTGAGCATGATACGAAGCAGAAAGTCGGGGAAGATATTGTAAAGTATGTTTTAATTGCAGGCGCAATTTTAGGGGCAGCTTTTTTATTAATCTTCAGCGGATTTAAGCAATAGGTTTTCCCCCTCCTGCGAAGGAGGGGGGAGGGGGAGGTTTCTTTCAAATAACTCACCCCTAACCCCTCCCGATAAATCTGGATAAGTCTCCTTCGTAAGGAGAGGGGAACTTACACCTGGCTTCCCCCTCCTTTAGAAGGATGGGAAAGGCTTCGTTGTGAAAATAAAAAAATAGCGAAATATTCCAATTGTTTTGAAAAACTAACAATGTTGGATTTGCATAGAAGCATAGTACGAAATCTTTACCTATGATAGACTATATTGCAATTCACTATTCTGCCATTTCACTATTTCCAATAATATAATAAGAATGTATTTTCTTCAAGAAAAAGCTCACTATATTTAGGCATAGGTAAAAAAAATTTAGCAGGTTTTGCCGGATAAATCCATTCAAGTTCAGATTTCAAAAAGTCTGCAACTAAATATTTATTTCAACGGTTACAGCAGTATCATCAAATTTTATCAAACTAAATTTAAACTAATCCCAAAACCATGAGATTTACAAAAATGTTTATTTTTTTATTCATGCTTAGTTTTATTTCCGGCGCTTCGCTAAGCAATCTGTTCTGCCAGGTTTCAGGCAGCGCAGCCGATGTAAAGCCGATTGCGGTCGGCCAAAAAATTCCTGATGTTACTTTAAAAAATGTAAAGGGCGAGCCTGTCAATCTCACCACTTTAGCTGGGGAGAAGCAGACTATTCTTGTTTTTTTCCGCGGAGGATGGTGCCCGTACTGCAATAAGCAGTTGATGGGGCTTCAGAAAATCGAATCTGATTTAACTGCGCTCGGCTACCAGATTGTTGCTATCAGCGCTGATAAGCCCGAGAAAATATCTGAAATGATGACTAATGACGAGCTTAAATACACAATTCTTTCAGATAATAATTCCGATGCCTCAACTGCATTCGGAATTGCATTCAAGGTTGATGATGCCACTGTTGAAAAATACAAAGGATATAATATTGATTTAGATGCTGCCTCGGGAAACTCAAACCACATTCTGCCCGTGCCATCGGTTTTCATTCTGGATACTCAGGGAAAAATAAAATATGAATATGTAAACCCGGATTACAAAGTAAGGCTTGATGCAGATAAGCTGCTTGAGGAAGCAAAAAATAATAAGCAGTAAGTTTATTATTTTATTAAGCAGGTTATATATAAAAAGGGCGGAGATGAATTTCAAAAAATCATCTCCGCCTTTTTTTATAATCTTTTACTGAGTAAAAAAATTAAAAGCTTGCTTTATATTCTAAACTTACGGCAAACTTTCTTGTTAAGCCGTCGGGGCGGGAAGTTCTGGATTTCACCGGGGCGCCAAAGCTCAGCTCAACTGCATTCTTTCTATCTATTGAGTAAACTAAAAATAAATTCCCGTTAAGGGTAAGACCCTGTGAGCCTTCAATGCTGTACTCTATGCCCGTTCTATCAGTAAACTTATCGTCCGATAAATGATAGATCGGAAGAATGGCGGGAATGATTTTAAAACTCCCATTTCCCGCACTGAATGTATAGGATGCGCGCACCAATACATCTCCGCTTCTTTTATAATTATTTGTTGTCTGATAATTTTTTGCATCAGAGCCTGCGGGGTAAAGGTCTGTAAAAAATTGATTTTTATTTTGGCTCAAGGGCTGCTGAAAAGCTGCCATGAATTGAAAATTTTCATGGGAGTGATTTATGCCTGCAATAATATCTAGCGTACCCAGGCTTACCTGATATGCCATAGGAAGCGGAATACTGTTTATCGTTGAGTTTCCGTCGGTAAAAGGAATTTTCAATCCAAGTGTTAAGCCTGTGCCTGCGCCAATTGAATTATTTACGCTGATAAATCCGTCTGCAGCCCCGCTTACGCTGCCTATATCTCCTTTTACAGCGCTGTATAAAAATTTACCTGTAATACTAAAGTTTTTGTTTATGTTTCGGGTATATTCCAAATAAGGGGAAACAACGTTTATTCCATTCTCTCCCTTGCCGTATGATATTCCTGCTGATAAATTATTCTGCAGAAGGTCCCCGTTCTGCTCATCGGGCTTTAATGAATGTATTGTGCAGAAGCCTGCATCGCTGCATCCCTGCGCCTTCGCTTTATCAGCAGATGTAAGAAATGAGAATGCAAAAAAAATGAAAAATAAAAACAGGATTGTTTGTGATTTCATGAGAAGAGTTTTTTTAAAGCCTTAACTTTAAAAATACAAAATTAGTTCGCAAGTTGCATGTTAAGATTCATGTTAAAATGCAGGTGTTGATAAGGGCTTGAGCATGGAGGGAATTAGTTTACAAATAGTGAGATAGTGTTACAGACCTGACAGGATTAAATCCTACACGGCGGACTGTCAGGTCTTTTTGTTAACCACCCTCCCGCAACAAGTGCGGGACAGGCTCTTCCCCCTCCTTAGAAAACTAGCAGTTATCAAGTCCCGCTTTAGCGGGAAGGAGGGGGGATTAGCCGTTAATGATTGGGGAAAAAATAAATTTCTCACAATATAATTTTCTCATTTTATTCCGTTTCAATTCGTATCATTTCGTTTCATTTTATTTCATTTATCGGATAAAGTTAAACAAAAATTTCTTGTAAGCATTCTTATCAAGCCCCCTCCTCTTTTTGAGGAGGGGGGAAGGGGGCGGTATCATTAAAATACCTCACCCCTAACCCCTCCAGATAAATCTGGACAAGTCTCCTTCGTAAGGAGAGGGGAATAAGTAGGTTCATGTGTTAACCCCACCCTTAAGGGTGGGGTTACGGTAGCTCGCGTGTGGCATCCCCCTCCTTTTTGAAGGAGGGGGACTGAGGGGGCGGTATCATTCTTCCCCTCTTTCCCATTTATTTTTATAAAATTTTAGGGCAAATTATGGAATAAATAAAATTATGGAAACAGATATTAAGCCAACTCCCCAGAAGTTAGCAGAGTATTATCATACGAACAGGCAATATTTTGATGAGCTTGCAAAATATTATTTTGAGCATGATAAAGAATTTTATCAGATAAATATTTATCCTCTCTATTCAACCTTATCTCAAGGTCAAATTACATGTCCCTTTTGTAAGCAAAATGTTTTTCCTTTACGCTGGAGTAAAACTTCTACCTCGGGAATAATAATGATAGTAGTAGGTCTAATATTCACTCCCGTATTAATCGGAATTTTATTTATTTATTTGGGTACTACTATGAAAGACTATACTAGTGTTTGCCCTAACTGTAAATGTAAACTGGGATAATCGTGTCTGAATTGTTCTTAAAGGCAACTACATTAGAGTACGATTTTTAAGAACTTAAAAACAGTAAAAACTGAATATGATCGAATCTTTTATAAAAAGCTTACTAAATAAATCTGAAGAACTTAGCAAAGAAATTTGTTACTTACTCACTAAGTATTCGCAAATAGACATTCATTTTAATTCAAACTCTTTTCTTATATATCTTGGACCAGAGAACAAATGGAAAAAATTAAATTCTGAAGGGATAAAGATTCAGAATATTATTTACAAAGAATATAATAACTTTAAAAATTTATTGTTGTTTCTATTTGAGGACTTACCTGAAAATTATCTTAGAGAATTTAAAGAAGTTGATGAACAAATTTTAGAAATTATTTCACAGAGTAACAATACTTATTTTAAAACTATTGATGAGACAGCAGTATCTGTAATAAAATATTTTAACGTCATAATATCATTACTTACTCCATTAGAAAGCGCTCAATCAAAAAGCTATCTATTAATTCCAGATACAAATGCTTTTTTAATTAATCCAGACATTGAGAATTGGAAATTTGAAGCTTTTAAAAATTTTACAATAATACTTGTTCCAACCTTACTAAAGGAATTAGATAAGCATAAGATGTCTCATAATCGACAGGAAGTAAGGGACAAAGCTACAAAAATTATAAACAAGATTAAGGAATACAGAAGAAGGGGTAAATTAATAGAAGGAGTTATTTTTGTAAAAAATAAAATCGATTTAATTGGAATTGCTACAGAACCAGATTTCAATAAAACTTTAATGTGGTTGGATCAAAAAAATGATGACGATGTTTTTTTGGCATCTACATTGGAGATTATTAAGCACTATTTACACTCAATAGTTATAGTTGTTACAAATGATTTAAATTTACAATCAAAATGTGAACTTGCAAATGTGCCGTATTTAGAAACTCCTATAGATTTAAAAATTACAAAATAGTTTTAAAATTAATATTAAATTATAAAATTTTAACAGATGAGAATTGCTTTTGTTGGCTTAAGTTCACCAAGCGGTTATTTCTACGATCATAAAAAAAAGCTTTTTAAAAATTCTGAGTGGAAATGGAACCCAGTTTTAGAATCTCCAATAGGTATTTCAACACTATATGATGAAATATGGTTCTTTCATGAGGCTTTGTGTCCATACTCTATGAGAAAAGAAAATTATGTGAAATTTCTTAACTACGAGAGCGATTTTTGTGATAAGATTAAAGAAATTCAACCTTATTTTACATTTAATACTTCCTTTGAATCACAATTAACAGAAAATTTATTAAATATAAATTACAACTCTAACAACTCGCTAAGGGAAGTCATAACAAATATTACTGGATTAGATTTAAGTAAATATCCTTTTGATAATCATAGCCACACAATCAAATTCCCCAATGGAATTGAGGCATATGGAGATTGTTGGAGATTATCTAACGTAGGTATTGATTTGTTAGTAAAAGAGAAGTTAATTCAGTTAAATCCTTCCCACAGTATAGAATTAATTACAAATTCGTACACAACCCAGTGCTTTTCAAATGTCCAGTTGAGATATAATAATGAAATAGAGATAAAAACCTCGCATAAAATTTTAATTAAAAGAATTCCAGAAATTCACAGAATCGAAGGCCCCATTCTTAATAGAATAGATATACTAAGGGAAAACAAATATGTGGGAGACTTTAGAGATAAAGTTTCTAACTCTAAGTATGATTACAATACTGAAGAAGTCGATCAAATTGTAAGTAAAATAGAAATAGAATTTGAAAATTATAGAAATGAAATATTATTAAACAAGCATAGAGAGGCAAGCGTATTTAGTTCAATATCGTCCACTGTCATGTGGTTGGCAGAAAAACTAACTTCTAAAGTTCCAATTAAAAAAATAGCTGATTTTGTGGGTACTTTTGAAACTCGAAGAATGAATTGGGCTGCATTTATGGCGGAATTAGAACAAAGTAAAAACAAATAAATTAGAATACGTAGGAATTCCGTCCTCCCCCACAACTCCTTACCTTGACTTTTTAAAGCATTATGCGTAATTTGTAGCTTGCCCAAAAAAGCATCAATTTATTAGTTTAAACGATATAATTTTCGACTATAATGGCACTACGTAAATTAAAACCGACAACACCGGCGACGAGATACTACAGTATTTCATCATTTGACGAAATCACGAAATCAACTCCTGAGAAGTCACTTTTAGCTCCTTTGAAAAAATCGGGCGGAAGAAACAATTTAGGACGCGTTACTTCAAGATTCAGAGGCGGCGGTCACAAAAGAATGTACCGTATCATCGATTTCAAGAGAAACGTTGAGGGAACATCAGAAGTTATGTCTATCGAGTACGACCCGAACAGAACAGCTAGAATAGCATTAATAAAGAACGAAGACGGCTCAAAATGTTATATAATTTCACCTGACGGCTTAAAAGTCGGTGATAAATTAGAGTGTTCGGCAGATGCTGACCCGAGAATGGGCAATACAATGCCGGTTGTAAACATTCCTTTGGGCTCATTTATCCACAACATCGAGTTAAAGCCCGGAAAAGGCGCGCAAATCGCAAGAAGCGCAGGAACTTCCGGTCAAATCATAGCTAAAGACGAAGCATACACACAGGTAAAGATGCCATCAGGCGAAGTAAGATTAATAAAGAACGAATGTAAAGCCACTATCGGCACAGTCAGCAATCCTGAGCATTTCAATATCAGCTGGGGTAAAGCAGGCAGAAGCAGATGGAAAGGCAGAAGACCACACGTAAGAGGTGTTGCAATGAATCCGGTAGATCACCCGATGGGCGGCGGTGAAGGTAAAACTTCAGGCGGCGGACATCCTGTATCTCCATGGGGATTACCAGCAAAAGGCTACAAAACAAGAAAGAAGAAGAATCCTTCTAATAAATTCATCGTTAAGAAAAGAAAGTAATTTTTATAATTTTTTAGATAATGTCAAGATCACTCAAAAAAGGACCGTTTATTGATTTTAATCTCGCTGATAAAGTTGAGAAATTGAATCAAGGCAATCAGAAGAAAGTACTAAAAACCTGGGCAAGGTCATGCACAATCTCGCCGGATTTCGTAGGTCATACTTTCGCAGTGCATAACGGAAATAAGTTCATTCCTGTATATGTAACCGAAAACATGGTAGGTCACAAGCTTGGAGAATTCTCACACACGAGAACATTCAGAGCTCACTCAGGCCAGAAAAAAGACGAAAAGGGAGGCAGATAATATAATGGAAGCAAGAGCAATTAAAAGATATATCGGCTCATCACCGAGAAAAATGAGATTAGTTGTTGATTTAGTAAGAGGCAAGAATGTTGAAGAAGCAAACTCAATCTTAAAATTTTCCACAAAGCACGCTGCAGTAGTAGTTAACGCTACATTGAACTCAGCTTACTCCAATTTAGTAAATAAAATGGATACAGGAAGATTAAGCAAGAATGAAGTTGTTGTAAAGGAAGCGTTTGTGAATGAAGGACCGAGAATGAAAAGAGTTTTACCTGCTCCTCAGGGAAGAGCGTACAGAATCCAGAAAAGATCTGCTCATCTCACATTAGTAGTTGAAGAAGTTACAAAATAACCATTAATGTTAATTGGACCGTCTCATCCGCGTTCACAGTGACATTAAAAATAATTACAGAGAAAAAAGTTTTACAAATAGTTTTATAGTTGTTAAAAGAGGGCGTTGATTTTTTCACGTTCTCGTTGAGATGTTGAAAATCCCGATTTATCGGGACGAAGCGTCGCAACGAAAAGGTCCTCACGCAGAAGCGTAGGAACCAGAAAAAAAGGTTTAGTTATTTTAAAAAATTAATTTTTAGGAGTAAATTTGGGTCAGAAGACACACCCCGTTGGATTTAGGCTTGGAGTTATCAATACCTGGGATTCAAACTGGTATGATGAAAAAGGCACCTTTGCTGCCAAGTTAAAGGAAGATTCAGTTATCCGTAACTATCTTAAGAAGAGACTTGAAAAGGCAGGTATTGCCAACATAATGATTGAGAGAACCCTGAAAAAAATAACTCTTAACATCCACACATCACGTCCGGGATTCGTTATCGGCAAAAGCGGTAAGGAAATAACCCAGCTTGAAAGTGAAGTTAAGAAAGTTACCAACAAAGAGGTAAAGATTAACGTTGTTGAAATTAAGAAGCCTGAGCTTAGCGCAGTGCTTGTTGCAGAGAATATTGCTCAGCAGCTTGCAAACAGAGTTTCTTTCAGAAGAGCTATGAAAGGCGCAATCACTTCTACTATGAGAATGGGCGCTGAAGGTATTAAAGTTATGTGCGGCGGACGTTTAGGCGGCGCTGAAATCGCAAGAAGCGAGCAGTACAAAGAGGGTAGAATTCCTCTTCAGACTCTCAGAGCTGATATTGATTACGCTTCAGTGACTTCACATACAATTTACGGTGCTATCGGTGTGAAAGTATGGATTTGCAAAGGCGAGAAGCTTACAAAGAACCAACAGATCTAATTTTTACTTTATACAACAACAATAGAATAATTACAATATAACCACAGGAGATTTTTTATATGTTAATGCCAAAAAGAGTTAAGTTTAGAAAAGCGCACAGAGGGAACAGACGCGGTATGGCAGGCAGAGGCAATCAGGTTGCATTTGGCGAATTCGGTTTGAAGAGCATGGAAGCAATCTGGATTACTGACAGACAGATAGAAGCAGCGAGAATTGCAATGACAAGACACATGAAAAGAGACGGAAAAGTATGGATAAGAATATTTCCGGATAAACCTGTAACAAAGAAACCCGCAGAAACACGTATGGGTAAGGGTAAAGGTGCTCCAGAATTCTGGGTAGCAGTAGTTCAGCCCGGAAAGATAATGTTTGAGATTGGCGGCGTATCAAGAACAATTGCTGAAGAGGCATTAAGACTTGCAGCTCATAAATTACCGAGCAAAACAAAATTTGTAACAAGAATAGACTAAAAGTTTAATAATAATCACAATGAAAACATTTCAGTTAAGAGAATTATCGGAGAAGGATTTACAGATTACTTTGAAGAATAATGTAGATGCGCTTGAGAATTACAGATTCCAGCATGCAACAGGACAGCTTGAAAATTACAAGGCAGTGGCTAATGCAAAAAAGACAATTGCCAAAGTAAAAACTCTTTTAAGAGAGAAAGAATTAAACATTAACAACAAAAAGAAGAAATAATAGAATATGAGCGAAGAAGTCAAAAACTCAGCAGAGGTAACTGCATCTAAAAGAGGTTCAAGAAAGACACGTATCGGTAAAGTAACAAGCAATAAAGCCGATAAGACAATTACCGTTGCATTTGAGATTAAAGT
Source organism: Bacteroidota bacterium (assembly GCA_018266835.1). Lineage (NCBI taxonomy): Bacteria > Pseudomonadati > Bacteroidota > Bacteroidota bacterium. The sequence goes on from JAFDZP010000004.1 coordinate 329,590, forward strand.
GAAGCATCCGATATACAAAAAGTTCTTTAAGAAGACAACAAAGTTTGCTGCTCATGATGAAAAGAACGAATGCTCTATTGGCGATACAGTGAAAATAATGGAAACCAGACCTTTGAGCAAATCGAAGAGATGGAGACTTGTTGAAATAGTCGAAAAAGTGAAATAGGTTTTTAACTGAAAAAATTTAACACGAAAATTTACTACTTAATACCTTAATACAATGATACAAGAAGAATCAAATTTAGTTGTTGCCGATAATTCCGGAGCGAAAAGTGTAAGATGCATCAGAGTACTTGGCGGTTCCGACAGAAGATATGCCGGAGTAGGCGATATAGTCGTTGTATCCGTTAAATCAGCTATACCGGGCGGTACTGTAAAAAAGGGCGAAGTTTCCAGAGCTGTAATAGTAAGAACAGCAAAAGAAACAAGAAGACAAGACGGTTCATTCATTAAGTTCGATGAAAATGCAGCAGTACTTATCAATGCCAACAACGAGCCAAAAGGTACACGTATCTTCGGACCTGTTGCAAGAGAGCTCAGAGATAAGGCATTCATGAAAATTATTTCATTAGCCCCTGAAGTGATTTAAGTAATTCTAATAAAGATTTTAAAACAAAAAATTATGGCTTTCAAGACAAAGTTAAAGAAAAACGATATGGTTAAGGTTGTTGCCGGCAATGGACGCGGAACGACCGGTAAGATTTTATTTATTAACAGGGAAAAAGGAAGAGTTATTGTTGAAGGTGTAAACATTATGCATCGTCATACAAAAGCTTCACAAAAAAATCCTCAAGGCGGAATTGTAAGAAGAGAAGCACCGATAAATATTTCTAATGTAATGTTGTTAGATAAGTCGGGTGAAACAACAAGAGTAGGAACAGAATTGATAAAGGATGAGAAGACAGGTAAAGTAAGAAGAATGAGAAAAAGCGTTAAATCAGGCGAAATTTTAATTAGTTAAAAAAATGGCAAAGACAAAACAAGATAGAAAAAAAGACGACGCAGCTCCTAAAAAAGGAAAAGGCGGTGATCAGGGAAATAAAGCTGATGCAAATTTTGTTGAGGAAAAAGTCCCTGTAAGAATGAAAAAATCTTACGAGGAAAAAGTTATTCCTGAGCTTGTTAAAAAGTTTGGTTACAAAAATAAGATGCAGGCTCCGAGATTAGAAAAGATCTGTTTGAACATGGGTGTTGGTGATGCAGTAAGTGATTCAAAGTTAATCGATGTTGCAGCTAAAGATATGGAAGCAATCATCGGACAAAAACCTTCAATAGTTAAAGCAAGAAAATCAGTTTCTAACTTCAAGCTTAGAGAAGGCATGCCAATCGGTGTAAGAGCTACTTTAAGAAATGCTAGAATGTATGAATTCTTAGACAGATTCATAAACATTTCTGTTCCGAGAATCAGAGACTTCAAAGGCTTAGGCGATAAAAGCTTTGACGGAAGAGGAAACTACACATTAGGTATTAAAGAACAGGTTATATTCCCTGAAATAAATGTTGATAACGTTACAAAAATATTAGGTATGGACCTTACATTTGTAACAAGCGCAAAGACAGACGAAGAAGCACTGGAATTATTGAAACAGTTAGGAATGCCGTTTGTAAAAAGAGAAACAGCAGCTAAACAATAAAGTTTAATTATATTTTTTTATGGCAAGAAAAGCATTAATTGCAAAACAAAACAGAAGACTGGAAATCGTTGCGAAATACGCAGCCAAGAGAAAAGAGCTTAAGGAAAAAGGTGATTATGCAGCCTTAGCAAAACTGCCGAGAGACAGCAGCGCTACAAGACTTCATAGCAGATGCAACGTTACAGGAAGAAGCAGAGCTTACTACAGAAAGTTCGGCGTTTCCAGATTAGTACTAAGAGAGCTGGCTCTTCAAGGGAAGATTCCCGGAGTAACAAAAGCAAGCTGGTAGTTTATTATATTTTAAAAATTTTTCGTAAGGTATACAGGAGATATTAATATGTCAATGTCTGACCCAATCGCAGACTATCTAACAAGAGTAAGAAACGCGATAAAAGCAAGAAAAAGAACCGTGGAAATCCCGGCTTCAAAATTCAAGAAAGCAATTTCAGATATTTTGAAGAATTCTTACTTGATAACAGATTACAATGAAGGCGAAGCTGAAGCAAACAGAAGCGTGCTTACTATTCAGTTGAAATATGCTGACGGTGAAAGCGTTATCCAGGGCTTGAGAAGAATCTCAAAACCCGGCATCAGAAAATATGTAAGCGCTGAAAATCTGCCAAGAGTAAGAAACGGTTTAGGTATAGCAATTATATCTACATCAAAGGGTTTAATGACTGATAAGAAGGCAAGAGAATTGAAAGTCGGCGGCGAAGTAGTTTGCGAAATCTGGTAATCTTTAAAGTTTAAAAAAAGAATTTTTACATGAGCAGAATAGGAAAAAAACCGGTAACAATCTTAAATGGAGTTAAGATTAACCATACCGATAATAAATTGGAAGTTTCCGGACCAAAAGGAAATCTTTCAATGGAAATGGATAGCAATATTTCCGTTGCAATAGAAAACAACGAAGTTACATTCACAAGAAAAGATAACGTTGGAAAGAACAGAGCTCTTCACGGATTATACAGAGCTTTGATGCAGAACATGGTAACAGGCGTAACCGAAGGCTTCAACAGAAAGCTTGACTTAGTCGGTATCGGTTACAGAGCTGAGTTAAAAGGAGAAACACTCGTAATGATGCTCGGATATTCACATCCGATAGTATTCAATGCGCCTCCCGGAATTAAACTAGAACTTCCTACACCTACATCTGTAGTTGTATCAGGAGTTGATAAACAGATGGTAGGACAAGTTGCAGCGAAGATAAGATCATTCAGAGAGCCGGAGCCTTACAAAGGAAAAGGAATAAAGTACAGCGATGAAGTTGTAAGAAGAAAAGCAGGAAAAACTGCATCTAAATAATTAAAATTTTAGAGTTAATAACTAATATATATGAACAGTTTAGTAGCAGCAAAAAAAAGAAGAGCAAGGGTAAAAGCCCAGATTAGAAAGAAGATTTCCGGCACTGCCGAGAAACCAAGACTTGTTGTTTACAGAAGCCTGAACGGAGTTTCAGCACAGTTAATCGATGATTTAACAGGAAACACTCTCACATCAATTTCTTCAACAGCGAAAGATGTTGCAGCAAAATTGGATGGTGTTAAAGGAAAAGTTGGTAAAAGTAAAGAAGTTGGAAAAGCGCTTGCAGAAGCAGCTAAATCAAAGAATATTTCTAACGTAGTTTTTGACAGAAACGGCTATTTGTATCACGGAAGAGTGAAAGCATTTGCCGATGGAGCCCGCGAAGGGGGTTTAATTTTTTAATTAATTTTTGTATTTTTAAAGGATTATTTAGAATTAGCCTTTTTTTCCTCTCGGGTCGTCTAATGGCAGGACAACGCCCTTTGGAGGCGCATGTGGAGGTTCGACTCCTCCCCTGAGAACAAACGATAACAAGAACAAAGAATTTTTAATACTTAATTTTTAATGGCAAAACCTAGAAAACAATACAAAGCAGGTGAATCCGAACTAAAAGAAAAGTTAGTTAACATCGGAAGAGTTGCGAAAGTAGTAAAAGGCGGAAGAAGATTCAGTTTTTCTGCTGTAACAGTAGTTGGTGACGGTAAAGGCACAGTTGGTATCGGTCTTGGAAAAGCAAACGAAGTAACAGATTCTATCAAGAAGAGTGTTGAAGATGCAAGAAAGAACGTAGTACAGGTTCCGGTAAGCAGAGGCACAATTCCTCATGATATCATTGGTAAATACGGCGCAGCAAAAGTGCTTCTTAAACCAGCAGCACCCGGTACAGGAATTATCGCCGGCGGTGGTGTAAGAGCAGTATTGGAATCAGCCGGAATACAGGATGTTTTGACAAAGCTTCAGGGCTCATCAAATCCTCACAACGTAGTAAAAGCTACTATGAATGCACTCATTTCATTGAAGGATGCAAAGGCAGTTGCGAACTTAAGAGGAATTACATTAAGCGAACTTTTTGCTAACTAAAACGTAAAAATTACACAGCGATGTCGACATTAAAAATAACACAGATAAAAAGCACGATAGACAGAATAGAGAATCAGAAGAGAACGATGGAAGCGTTAGGTCTTGGAAAAATAAACAGAACAGTCATTAAAAATGATACACCCCAAATAAGAGGTATGCTTACAAAAGTAAACCATCTTGTTAGAGTAGAAGAGGTGAAATAATACGAGTGTAGTCCACCGTTGACGGACTATTATTTAAGAAGTAATATTCCTTGTGTCAAAGCAGGGAGTAAAAATCGAAAGGAGAAAAAATGTCAACTTTTAAAAAAATTTCTTTACTATTTGTAGCATTGTTCTTTGTAGCTTCAACCACATTCGGTCAAGCTAACAAAGGATGGGACGGAACCAAACCAGAAGTATGGAAAGGTTCAAAGTCATGGCAGTTCACATACACACCATTCCAATCAGATCTTGGCCAGGTTTATGCCGGTACAGCTGATGGAGTAAGAATGGGTGGCGTTGGCTTCAGATATTTCGTAAGCAACGACTGGTCTTTAACATTCGGTGTTGGTTTTGGAACTTCCAGTTCAACAACAAACGATACAACAAAAACTTCTGCAACTAACTTCGGTGGTTCAGTAGATTTTGATTATCACATGAAATCTATGTACAGCGTTGCTCCATACATTGGCTTAAACGTTAATGTTGGATCAAGAAGCACAACAGATGACAGAACAGCAGGTCAAGGTGCAGCTTTCCAAAGAAAGTTCTCTACATTGACATTCGGCGCTGGTGTTAACGTTGGTTTTGACTGGTACTTCACACCTGGTATGTCTTTAGGTGGAAAGTATACATTATCTTTCAACACAACAGGCGCTCCGGAAACAACAGTAACACCATATGCTAATGGTGGAGCAGGAACTTCAGTAATTACAAAAGGTCCTTCTACAACAGGCTTTGGTACAGGTATTATGAGTGTGATCTTAAACGTACACTTCTAATATTTAGAAAATTAGATTTATAAAATTCCTCTGTGATGAAGAATCACGGAGGAATTTTTTTGATTTTATATAGTTTAGTAAATATTTCTCGAAAATTTCAATCATCATAATAAATTCGCAAGATTAATGGATATTCTAAGTAACTTAAAATACGCTGAAGGTTCAAGAAAAAACAAAAAAAGAGTCGGACGAGGACAAGGTTCAGGTCACGGTGGCACCTCAACAAGAGGTCATAAAGGTCAAATGTCAAGAGCCGGTGCAAAGCACAGAGATTGGTTCGAAGGCGGACAGATGCCTTTATTAAGAAGAGTTCCTAAAAGAGGTTTTAAAAACCATAACAGAACTGAATACTTAACAATAAATTTAGGTGAATTACAAAAACATATCGATAAGGGTAACTTCTCTTACGATAAAATTGACCTTGCTTTATTGTTAGAAAACAGAGTTATCAGCGGAAGAAATAAGCCGCTAAAGGTTTTAGGCAACGGAGAGTTGAAAGCAAAAATTGAAATCACTGCTAATTCCTTCAGTAAATCAGCTATTGAAAAAATTGAAAAGAATGGCGGTAAAGCTATTGTGATTGAATCAGAAAAGAATACTGTAAAGACGGAGGCAAAGCAATAACAGTATGAGCGGATTTGTCGAGAATATAAGAAATATATTTAAAATCGAAGAGTTAAGAACCCGCATTCTTTTTACTATTGGTATTTTAATAGTGGTCAGAATCGGCGCTCACATTACTCTTCCGGGTATCGATGTTGCTGCCTTAACGGAAGCATCAAAGAACCAATCAGATAATACATTATTCGCACTTTATGATATGTTTGTGGGCGGCGCTTTCAATAAGGCTGCTATCTTTGCTTTAGGTATTATGCCTTACATCAGCGCATCGATTATCATTCAGCTCCTTGGAGCAGTTTTCCCTTACTTCCAGAAGTTACAAAAAGAAGGTGAAGACGGAAGAAAGAAAATAAATCAGTTAACAAGAATCGGAACTATTCCTGTAGCTATGCTTCAGGCATGGGGAGTATCGGTTCAGCTTGCAAGCAGACACGTAGGCGATAAGTCAATTATAAGTCCGGATATAACTCCGTTTATATTCACTATGTCTACTGTTATTCTTTTAACTGCAGGTACTGTATTTATGATGTGGCTTGGTGAGCAGATAACTGAGCGCGGTATCGGAAACGGTATTTCACTTATTATCTTCGTCGGTATTATCGACAGATTCCCTTACGCATTGTTTAATGAAATCGGTTTAGTTGCTTCAGGCACTAAAAACATATTAGTTGAGTTGTTATATATAGCAGGATTTGTGTTGATAATCATGGGTGTAATTGCAGTCACGGTTGCTACAAGAAAGATTCCTGTGCAGTACGCAAAGAGAGTTGTCGGGCGAAAAGTTTTCGGCGGAGTTACACAGTATATTCCAATGAAAGTGAATCAGGCAGGTGTTATGCCGATTATCTTCGCGCAGTCAATCATGTTCGTTCCTAATACATTCTTATCGTTCTTCCCGAACAATGAAGCAATGCAGAACTTAGGAAAATACTTTGATCACACAGCTTGGACATATTCAGGAATTTATGCTTTATTAATTATTTTCTTCACATATTTCTATACAGCTATTGCTTTCAATCCGAAAGACGTATCTGATAATATGAAGAAGCAGGGCGGATTTATCCCTGGTGTAAGACCGGGTAAACCAACCTCGGATTACATTGATAACATTTTAACAAAAATTACACTGCCGGGTTCAATTTTCTTAGCAATCATTGCTATCATCCCGACATTATTATACAAAGTAGGATTAGACCAGGGCTTAGCTTCATTTTACGGTGGAACAAGCTTGTTGATTATCGTTGGTGTTGCGCTTGATACATTACAGCAGATTGAATCTCATTTATTAATGAGACATTATGACGGATTTATGAAAACCGGCAAATTAAAAGCCAGAAGATACTAAGAGAATATGTCTTTGATAAAGACGGAGAAAGAAATAGATCTTATCCGTGAAGCTTGCGATGTTATTTCAAATACCTTCAGATTAATAAAGCCGTTCATAGTTGAAGGTGTTACAACAAGAGAGCTTGATATAAAAATAGAAGAGTTTATAATTTCCCAGGCAGCGTATCCGGCATTTAAGGGATATATGGTTAAAGGGAAAAGATTTCCGGGAAGCGCATGCATCTCGGTGAACGATGAAGTAGTACACGGAATACCAGGTGACAGAGTTTTGAAGAACGGTGATATAATTTCAGTAGATTTAGGCAGTAAGAAAAACGGTTACCACGGAGATTCGGCTTATACATATGAAGTCGGCGAGGTTAGCCCGAAGATAAAAAAACTTCTTAAGGTAACAAAAGAGTCGCTCTTTAAAGGTATCGAACAAGCTGTAGAAGGAAATTTTGTGAACGACATTTCCGTTGCAATTCAGAACTACGTTGAAGGAAACGGTTATGGAGTAGTAAGAGAATTGGTTGGCCACGGAATAGGAAGAAATTTACATGAAGACCCTTCAGTCCCTAATTATTATAACCCTGATAACAAGGTAAGATTAGTAGAAGGAATGGTTCTGGCAATTGAACCCATGGTAAATTACGGCAGCTTTGAAGTTTTTGTAAAGAAGGATGCCTGGACAATTGCAACACGAGACGGTCAGCCTTCAGCTCACTTTGAGCATACGATTGCAGTAAGAAAAGGTAAAGCAGAAATTTTAACACAATGGGATTAATTAAAATCCTTATATAAAAAAATGTCAAAACAAGACGCGATAAAAGTTGATGGAGTAATAACGGAAATTCTTCCGAACACCGCATTCAAGGTAAAGCTTGAGAACGGTCACGAAATACTTGCACATATTTCCGGTAAGATGAGAATGAATTACATAAGAATTCTACAGGGAGACAAAGTTACTGTCGAGCTCTCTCCGTACGATTTAACCAAAGGCAGAATAACTTACAGATATAAATAATAACCATTATGAAAGTACGAAGTTCAGTAAAAAAAATGTGTGACAAGTGCAAAATCATAAAGCGAAAAGGCGTTGTACGTGTTATTTGCACAAACCCTAAGCACAAACAAAGACAAGGGTAAACAATAAAATTTTTAAACCAAAGGAGTAATAGATTTGGCAAGATTAGCCGGTGTAGATTTACCTAAGAACAAAAGAATCCTTATCGGATTACAATCCATCTATGGAATAGGTAATTCTTATTCAAAGCAAATTCTGAAAGAAGCAGGTATTGATGAAAACAAAAAAGTTTCTTCACTTACCGATGATGAAGTAAATCAGATCAGAGCAATCATTTCAACTGTAAAGCTTGAAGGCGCTCTTCGTTCAGAAGTACAGCAGAACATAAAGAGATTGATGGATATCGGAACCTTCAGAGGAAAAAGACACAGAAGAGGTCTTCCTGTAAGAGGTCAAAGAACCAAAACAAATGCAAGAACAAGAAAAGGTAAGAGAAAAACTGTCGCAGGTAAAAAGAAAGCCGCAGCTAAGAAATAATCTTTACCTAATTACTTTATAAACTTTATAAACAAAAAATAATTTTGGCTAAGAATTTTAAAAAAGCAAAGAAGAAAGTTCACGTTGATGCACATGGTGTTGCGCACATTCAGGCAACATTCAATAATGTTATTGTAACGCTTACCGATATGGCAGGCCACACAATTTCATGGGCTTCATCAGGCAAAATGGGATTCAAAGGTTCTAAGAAGAACACACCATTCGCCGCTCAGGTTACAGCCGATTCAGCTGCTAAAACAGCTTATGATGCAGGCTTGAGAAAAGTTGAAGTATTGATAAAAGGCGTAGGCTCAGGAAGAGATGCAGCAGTACGTTCGCTTAACACTGCAGGTCTTGAAGTGACTTATATCAAAGACATTACTCCGCTTCCGCACAACGGTTGCAGACCTCCGAAGAGAAGACGTGTATAAGAAGAAGAGTTTAAGAGATATACAAGAAAGACTATAATTTTTTAATAATAATATATACAAAAAATCATTTTATAAATGGCAAGATATACTGACGCAAGTTGTAAGCTTTGTCGTAGAGAAAGACAAAAACTGTTCTTAAAAGGAACAAAGTGCTTTAGTGACAAATGTCCAATCGAAATAAGAAACTATCCTCCGGGACAGCATGGCGCAACCAAAAAGTTCAAACTTTCTGATTACGCTGTTCAGTTAAGAGAAAAACAGAAAGTCCGTAAGACTTATGGAGTTCTTGAAAAACAATTCAGAACTTACTTTGCTGAAGCTGCGAGACAAAAGGGTGTTAAGGGCGATAACCTTGTTAAACTTCTTGAAAGAAGATTTGACAATACTCTTTACAGACTCGGTGTTGCTCCTTCAAGAAAATCAGCAAGACAGCTTATCTCACATAAGCATTTCACAATTAACGGAAAGATGGTGAACATCCCTTCGTATTTGCTGAAAGCAGGTGACGTTATTCAGGTTAGAGAGAAGAGCAGAAAGATGGAAATGATTCATGATGCAATGAAGAGAATGAAAGATACGCTCATGCCGGAATGGTTATCTTTAGATAAAGCAAATATGTCAGGTACTTTCTTAAAGGTTCCTGAAAGAAGCGAAGTACAGTTCATAGGCAACGAGCAGTTGATTGTCGAGTTGTATTCAAAATAAAAATTAAATACCTATAACATACATGAGCAATAGTTATATTCAAATGCCGGAGCATATCAACAAAGACGAAGCATCTTTCAGCGATACTTACGGCAGATTCTTTATCCAGCCGCTAGAAAGAGGCTATGGAGTTACTCTCGGAAATTCATTGAGAAGAGTGCTTCTATCCTCCTTGCACGGAACAGCCATTATTGCTATCAGAATTAATGACGCGCAGCACGAATTTACGACTATCAAAGGAGTAATTGAAGATCTTTCTGAGATTATCTTAAACCTTAAAGAAATTCGTTTTAAAGATTTAACAGGTAAATCAAACAAGATTGAATTCAAGCTGAAAGGACCTTATACGTTCACAGCAAAAGATATTCAAAATCATACTGCAGATTTCAAAATTCTTAATCCTGAGAAGCACATTGCAACTTTAAACAAAGATGCAAACCTTGATATAGAATTGAGAATCGGTCAGGGAATCGGATACGTTCCATCAGATGAAAATAAAAATGCATCATTGCCGTTAGGCTTTATTGCAACTGATTCATTATTTTCACCTGTGAACAATGTTACCTTCCTTGTAGAAAATACAAGAGTAGGAAAGATAACAGATTTCGAAAAATTAGTTCTTGATATTAATACAGACGGTTCAATCAATCCTGAAGAAGCTTTAACTTCAGCTGCAAGAATATTGCAGGACTTACTTACAATGGTTTCAAACCTGAACCCGAAGATAGAAGTAAAAGAGATTGTGAAGAAAGAAGAGAAGGATGAAGAATTCGAAGTTATCAAAAAAATATTATTAACACCTGTAGATGAGTTAGATTTATCTGTACGTTCACAGAACTGCTTACGTTCAGCTAATATCAGATACATTCATGACTTAGTAAGAAAAGATGAATCCGAAATGCTGCACTACAGAAACTTCGGAAGAAAATCTTTAGCAGAGCTTGGTGAATTAGTTGAAGGATTCGGATATGGAATTAAATTCGGAATGGATGTAGATAAATACATCAAAGAAGAAAAAAAATAATTTTTAACAACAGAAAATTTTAATTGATAATATGAAACACGGCGTAAAAGGAAGAAAATTAGGAAGAACAGCAAGCCACAGAAGAGCCACGCTAGCTAATTTATCCTGCTCACTTATAAAGCATAAAAGAATTCATACAACTCTTGCTAAAGCAAAAGAACTCAGAACCGTTATTGAGCCGCTTGTAACAAAAGCAAAAAGAGCATTGGCATTTGTTGATGCTAATCAGGAAAAAGGCGTTCACTTAAGAAGGGTTGCAAAAGCATTCCTTAAAGATCAGGAATCAATTACAATTCTGTTCGGTGAAATAGCAGCTAAAGTTGCTGAAAGAAACGGCGGATATACAAGAGTTCTTAAAACAGGAACAAGACCGGGTGACGGCGGTGAAACTGCAATCATCGAGTTTGTAGATTTTGATGTAGTATCTATTCAGAAAGAACACTTAGCAGCTAAGGAAGAGAAAAAAGGCGGAAAGACATCAGCAAAAGATGAAGCTCCTGCAGAAACAAAAGAAGAGAAGAAACCAAAGGCAAAGAAGTCAGCAGCACCTAAAGCTCCTAAGACAGAAAAGAAAGCTCCTAAGGAAAAGAAAGTAGCAAATAAAGTTCAAAGCAAACAAAAAGTCTAAAGCTCTTTGTAATAATAATTACGTTGTTCGGATGTTTTTAGTCCCCGGATGAAAATCTGATTTCTAAAACTAAATCTGAAAACCATAAAAATTTTCCTTAACTTTTAATATTGAATTCTCAAAAGATTTTTTTAAAAGTTAGGGATTTTTTTTTATAGAAAGAAAACAAAAATATGAAAATTACTTCCGCTGAATTTATAAACAGTATTTACGACTTACGGACTCTCCCGAAATCCGTACTCTCTGAATTTGTTTTTGTCGGAAGATCTAACGTAGGTAAATCGTCCTTAGTAAATAAGATTTGCAATAAAAAGAAACTTGCAAAAATAGGTTCAGTCCCCGGCAAGACACGCCAATTGAATTATTTTTTGATAAATGAAAAATTTTATTTAGTGGATTTACCCGGTTACGGTTACGCTAAAGTTCCGGAACAGATAAGAGCAGGATGGAGAAAGCTTGTTGAAGATTATATCAGCGAGAGACAGAATGTGAAAATGGTTTTTGTACTGATTGACTCAAGGCACGAGCCAACTTATCTTGATGAGCTTATGGTAAGCTGGTTGGAATATTACGAAATTCCTTTCGCAATCATTCTGACAAAGTCCGATAAAATTTCTGCAAACAAAATGCAGAAGCAGATTTACAGAGCATCTAAGATAGTAAAGAACGAAGACCTCTGCAGAGATTACATTCCTTTCTCTATCATTAGCGGAGAAGGAAAGAATGAAATCACAATGCTGATAAGCGAAGCTCTGGAAAAACCAAGAGACTAAACAGAAGCAGAGATTTAAATTTAATTTTTAAAAATGAAAGGCGGTATCATTTATTGATGCCGCCTTTTTTGTTTTGCGCACGCAAAGTTTAAACGCAAAGAAGCGCAAAGTTTCACGCGAAGATCGCAAAGAAATTGTAAGATTATTTTTAATATATTTGCGCACTTTGCGAATGCTTTGCGTCCTTTGCGCTTAAATGAATATATCTGTGGTTTATTTTTCGCTCTTAATAAAATATTAATTTTTCTATTTTTCATCATGCAGAAATTGAAGGAAAAAATAAAAGTAGTAATAGTAGATAAAATAAATCTTGACTCAATAAATTTATTTAATAAAAATAAATTTGAAGTAGTTACTGACTTTGGAATTACCAATGAAAGTATATTAAAAAAATACTCTGACTTCGATGCGCTAGTAATAAGAAGTGTAAGAACCATTGATAAAAAATTTATATCAAAATGTAATTTCAAAATTATTGCCACATGTTCAAAAGGATTTGATAATATTGATGTAACTGCTGCGAAGAAAAAGAAAATTACTGTGATGAATATCGAGAAGGGGAATGCAATATCTGCTGCTGAGCATACGATGGGATTGATTTTAACTGCGATGAAAAATATTCTGCTGAGTGATAAACTGGTACGCGAAAATAAATTTCTTACCTATGACTACAGGAGAAATGAACTGCTAAATAAAAAAATAGGAATAATCGGTTACGGTCATGTAGGAAGTTACGTAGGTAAATTGTGCAAAGCATTCGGAATGAAAGTATATGCAAATGATACAGATAGAAAGGTTATTACAAAATACCCCCATGTAGAATTTAAAAATTTAAATTTTATATTAGAGAATTGCGATATCATTACAGTGCATATTCCACTGAGTGAAAAAAATTATCACTTCATAGATCAACAAAAATTTGATAAGATAAGAAGGGATTCTATATTTATAAATACTTCCCGCGGTAGTGTGATAGATGAAAAAGCTTTATTAAGGAAACTAAAAAGAAATGAGCTGCGTTATGTTTGTTTAGATGTATTCAGCAATGAACCCTCGCCAAATACTGAGTTTTTCAGTTACAGCAATACCACCCTCACGAATCATATAGCCGGAAAGACAGAAGAAAGTGCCGTCAAGATGGCTAAAGAAATTTTCTCTAAGATTGTAAATTTTTACAAATAACAAAACACGCAGTAAATTTATTTTAAGAGACGTAAATTTAGTGCGTTATATATAAATTGACTTTAACGGAAATAATCAATAATATTTGGTTAAAATGTCATAGGCAGTAAATATAATCGCATAAGAATTCTTAAAATTTTACAAAAAATTAAAGATTCTTTAACAACAAAATTTACATTGACATAATAAGCCCCTCATTGTATATTCGTAACAATTGTTAGTAAATAAAAATCAAAAAGGAGATAAAATGTTAAGAAGATTATTCCTTCTTTCTTTATTCGTATTTTTGGTGGGAAATGTTTCATTCGGAAACTCTATCTACACCAAGGAACAAATTGACAGATTTTCAAGAGTTCAATACAAAATCGTTCAAGACGGCGATGGATTTAAAGGCGTTAACAACGGTCTTGTATCGGATTACAAAGTTGCCAATACATACAGCGCACCGGTTGAAGACTGGTACAACAGTGTAACAACAACATTAATCGGTACTTTAAGAAATTATTACGACTTAGAAGGTAACGGAGCTCCATTGCAAATTTGGCAGGACCCTGCTACACCTGATAATATTCACGTTTGCTACACTTTCTCAGCTCAGGAAACAGGCTGGTCAGATAGAACCATCCAGTATTTCTTCAGTTCAGACAGAGGTGCTACATGGAGTGCTATCAGTAACGTTCCAGCATCAGGCAGATCAGGTTTCGGTACAATCACAGGTTTAAGCACAGGAGCTGCATTAATTGCATGTCATACAGCAATCGGTGCTAATACCTCAGTTCGTACAATTATGTTCGCAGATGCTTTCCCTGGTTTAGGGTCATTCAACTCATTGGATCCTAACCTAGCTGATGCAAACAAATACATCTGGCCGAGAATTGCTGCCACAGATAACGTTAGTAATACTATTAAATATGTATTTTGTACATCAACTAACGGAGCTGATTCAGCATTCTACCAAACAGGTTTATCTTTAACTTCAGGTTCATTTGGTGCACCAAAGCCAATGAATGCAAGTCCTGCTGAGTGTTACACAGTTTCAAACGGCACAGGTAACAGAATCGGTATTGCTTATATTAATGATGGTACAAACGATCCTGCAAACTATGGTGACATTTACGCTATGGAATCAACAGATAACGGTGCTACATTTGGAGCTCCTACAAAAATATTTGATGCAAACTTCGCTTCTGACTCTTTAGGCGGTTTAAGAGGTATTTCATCATGCTACAAGGGTTCAACTTTCTGTGTTACGTTTGAAACAATTAAACAAACAACAGCAGGTAACTTCTTCCCTGGTGCACCTAGCAAAATCAGATTCTGGTCATCAGGTGCAGCAAGCAGCGTTGTAGTTGCTGACTCAAGCAACGTACCTTATGCTCCTTATCAGGGAACAAACGACGTTCTTGGTTCAATTGCAAGACCTTCTATCGGTGTATCAAGCGATGGAAATACATTATTCATATCTATGATGGTAGCAAGTGCATCTACAGGAAGCACAGATACAACATCATTTGGTGATATCTATTTAACATCATCAGGTAATGGTGGTTCTTCATGGAAAAGACCAAAAATGGTAAACGGAACTTCACCAAGAATGGACTGGAGATACGCAAGTATTTCTCCTAAAAACGATGTATCCGGTACAAACGGTTATGTTAACATGATGGTGCAAAGAGACGTAGTTCCTGGTTCAAACGTAAACTTAGCTAACACAGCAACAGATGCACATCCTGTATTCTGGAGAGTTGCTTATACAGCTCCTGTTGGCGTAAATACAATTTCAAGTGTTGCAGATAATTTCAGCTTATCACAAAATTATCCTAATCCGTTCAACCCTTCAACAACAATCAGATTCAGCTTACCACAAGCATCTAATGTAATGTTAAAGGTTTATAGCTTAAACGGACAAGAAGTTGCAACAGTTGTAAATAACCAATTAGTTTCTTCAGGTGTATCAGAAGTATCATTCAATGCTTCTAACTTAGCAAGTGGATTATATTTCTATACAATTACCGCAGGTAATTACAAAGAAACAAAGAAAATGATGTTAATAAAATAATCTTAAAATTCCTCAACCTTGATTTTAAGATTTAAACAAATTTATAAAATATGATTTCAACCCTCATAGTAGCAAATATGTTTATTATGAGGGTTTTTTAACTTAAATTAATTTTTTTTATTAAACTTTACTACGGAGGGAAAAATGAGGGTAAATACAATTTTGAAATTTGTTACCCTTTCTGTTTTTTTTACTTTGTTCTTATCCGTCACAGCTTACTCTCAAACCACAGGCTCTATAAGTGGAACAGTTGTGGATGAAAAGAATCAACCATTGGTCGGCGCTATTGTTAGAGTAGTCGAAAAAACAGGACTTGGCGCAGAAACTGACGCTAATGGAGACTTTATTATTTTAAACGTTGACGTAGGTACTTATACTGTTAAAATATCTTATACAGGATATGCAGATAAAGTAGTCAGCGATGTAAAAGTATCTGTTGACCTTAAAAATAAAATGGGTGTTATCCAAATGTCTCAAACTGAATTTACTACTGAAGTTATCGGTATAAATGCAGAGAGACAAGGTATCCCTGTTGAACAAAGCGGTAAACTTATTACAACTGAACAGATTGAAAACTCAGGTATCAGAGGTATTACAAATCTGGTATCAAAAACAGCAGGTGTTGTTCAGGATGAAAGAGGCGGCCAGATAAATATTCGCGGCGGTCGTACTTCAGAAAATCTTATTATTGTTGACGGTGTTGCCACAACTAATCCGGTTGATGGTTCCTCCACCGCTTCAGTCCCTAATTCTTTACTACAAGAAATTTCAGTATTAACCGGAGGTTTCGGAGCTGAATACGGTAATGCTCTTTCTGGTGTTATTAACGTAACAACAAAAAGCGGTTCTGATATATACACAGGCTCTTTAGAAGCGCAAACTGACGCTCTTGCAGGAAAGTGGCTTAAAACTACTTCACAAGGATATAATTTATATAATATTTCCTTTGGTGGTCCGCTTATTCCAAGCAAAGGATTATCAAAAATAATTAATTTTTACAGTTCGGTTGAAAGACAGTATTTACAAGTCGCTAACCCAAGCTGGATTGCAGACCAATTATTCCCGGGCGGAATTATTCCTAATTTCTCCAAAAAATTATGGTCTTATTCAGGAAGGTTAAGCATCAATTTAACTGACCTTAAAAAATCGGTTCCAATCAATTTCAGATTCGGAGCTTCTGTCACTAATACACAGCAGCAAAGAGTTGCAATGTCTTATTGGAAAGAAAATTCAGAGAGAAATCCTCTTGAAAAAATTGATGACCAACAGTTTTATGGCAGAATAACTCACAATGTTTCAAATAAGTTCTTCTATGAGCTTCAGGCTAATTACTACAGTACTGTAGATGTATTATCAGATGCTATTTTCCAGGATGATTGGTTTAAATATGGTGATACAAATTACGTTCCCGGTTTAGGCGGAACAGGTCCGGGTCAGGGTCAAGTATTACAGCCGGATCCATTAACTGAAAATGTTTTCAGAAGACCTAATACAGTTTATAATAATTACGATAAAAAAGAAATCAGTTATATCGGTGCAAAACTTGATGCAACATATGCTCTTCAGACAAAAAAATCAGGAGACCATGAATTTAAATTTGGAGGTGAGTACAGATATCACACACTTCGCAAAGTAAACTTCGGTCCTGTTGCAACAGCTTTTAACCCTATTGATACATCAACAGGTTTACCGACATTCAGTCCGCAGAATTTGTGGTTCGGAAGAGACGTATTGTTAAATTCATACGGTTATGATATTAGAGACCAGTATGGAAATCAAATCGTTTCTGCTGAAGATATTGAAGCAAAACATCCAATCGTTGCTGCTGCATACTTAAGAGATAAAATTGACTTCGGTGATTTTACTGTTAATGCAGGGGTAAGAATGGATTATCTTGATGTTGCTACAGATGTATTAAAAAATCCAAAAGATTTATTAGGAGCAGACGGAGAATTGCTTACAGCAGATGACTACAAAAAATCTGAAGCAGATATTACTTTCAGCCCAAGATTAGGTTTCTCATTCCCTGTTACAAATAATACAATATTTACCGCTCAGTATGGTAAATTTATTCAAATTCCACCACTTGATTATTTATATATCAATAAATTAGCATTTAAATATTTCTTTACAAACTCTGTCCAAAACGTTGCTGAAAACTCCTCATTGAAGCCGGAAAAATTGACTTCATATGAAGTAGGTATTAAGCAGCAAATTGGCGATTATGTAAACTTAAGTGTTTCTGCATACTATAAAGAAACAGTTGATCAAATAGGTGCAGCAAGAATTTCAGGATCATCCACAGTTCCATCAGGATATGCATTATACTTTAATTCAGATTTCAGCACATCAAGAGGTCTTGACTTCTATCTTTCAATGAGAAGAACAAACAGACTTGCGGTTGATATTTCCTATACATTATTGTATGCTTCCGGAATTGGTTCTGATCCAAATAGTAAGTTCTCTTTAGCTACAAATCCTAGTGGAGAATTACCAAATGTAGTATTCCCATTAGATTACGATCAACGTCATACAGGTTCTATTAATTTAGATTACCGATTTGGCGGAGAATCAGATGTACCTAAAGGATTTGCAGGTAAAATACTTCAAAATCTGGGAATGAATGTTTTACTAAGCTTCAACAGCGGAAGACCATATACAATAAGACAACTTCCTGCTACAGCTTTTGCCGATGATGGTCTTGCAACTTCCACAAAAAATGGAATTTACAGAGGCTGGAATTTAAAATTGGATGCACGTCTTGATAAGACTGTGCCAATTTGGAAAACTAACTGGAATTTTTACGTTTATTGCACAAATCTGCTCAATACAGAAATCGTTAACAATGTTTTCGGCGCAACCGGATTACCTGATGACAACGGATGGCTCAATACTCCAACCGGAAATGGTACAAATGAAAATTATAAAGCAAACTGGTACGATAGAATTAGAAATATTTCTAACTGGGGAGCTCCAAGACAAGTGCAATTTGGTGTAAAGGTTAATTTCTAATAGATTTTAAATTAATCGTTGAATTTTTATAAATCAGAAAATTTTAGAAATGAAAAATAAATTATTATTAATACTATTTTTTCTGGGATTCATAATCTCTGGCATTGGAGCAAAGCCTAATGTCAGGATTATTACCGGAAATCCTTACGATTTCCGTCCTTCAAGTACAGATGCTGTAATTAAATTACAGGTCGCCTTGAATCCCAATAATGTTGGCACCTGGGTATGGAATACCGGTGTTCTTAATCAGGATTTAAGGACAACCAACACTCCGGGTTTTGAATGGCCGAAAGGAACAGGCAAATTTGCCATATTTACAACGGGTCTTTCTATTGGAACTTACATCAATGGAAATCTGAGAATGGGTAACGCTTCATACAATGGGGAATATGCCCCTGGTTATGTTGACCAAACCGTTCCGACAGATCCGAAATACAAGACAAATTCAAATTTCAAAATATACAAAGTAACTTCCGGAGATAACGCCAATACAAACCCTGATTATGCTAACTGGGGTGTAATGGTTCCTTACGGTGCACCTTATGTAGATATCGACGGAAATGGTCAATATAACCCTTCAATTGACCGTCCCGGTATTAAAGATGCTTCACAGACAGTCTTTGTATGTCTTACAGATGCAGATCCTTCAAATCACACAACTTCAGAAGGTTTCTCAGGTGGTACACTTCCAATTTTTGCGGAAACCCACCTTACAGTATGGGCATACACAACTCCGGGTCTTGAAGATTTACAGTTTGTAAACTGGGTAGTTATTAACAGATCCGGAAAAAACTGGGATTCCACACACTTTGGAGTAGTTGTTGATCCTGATTTAGGTTACCCTAAAGATGACTATATTGGCTGCGATACATCAAAGAACATGGGATATGTTTATAATGCAACTAACACAGACGGTACAGGAGCTCCAGGTCAATATGGTACTGCTCCTCCTGCTTCAGGAATGGACTTTTTCCATAGTCCTATAAGACCTACAGGAAATCTTGCAGATGCAGATACAACATATTTCCCTCCCGGCTCTGAGAACAAAGTAATTAAGAGAGGCTATAAACAATTAGGTCTTACATCATTTGTATATTTTTCAAATACAGATGCGGGCGGACCATTATGCGAGCAGGATCCAAGCTCCGCACCTTCACAAGCTTACAATTATTTAACAGGTGTAAAGAAAGATGGAACTCCATGGATTAATGCACAAACAAGCCAATTAACTAAATTCTGTTATCCAGGCGATCCTGAAACAGGCGGATGGACGGAATTCTTTGGTTATGTTAAAAATTGCGGCGGTGTAACTTCAGGTCAGGTAGAAGCAAGTCCTCCCGGAGACAGAAGATTTATTTTCAATTCAGGAGCAAAATCTTTTACAGTAGCACCTGGTGATACACAAAATATCACTGTTGCACAGTTTGTTGCAAAAGGAAGTAACAATAAAAACTCAGTTACAAAGTTAAAAGGAAATGACATTATTGCTCAAAAAGTTTTTGATTTGAACTTTAAAGTTATTCCTCCTCCTCCTCCTCCGGTTGTAAACGTTGCTTACAGACCAAACAGCACTATCGGAACTGTAGACGTAAGTTTTTCATGGGGAGATGTTTCTGAGCAATATAATTATAAAGACCAGTTGTTTAATCAGGGTACATACAGATTCCAAGGATATGAGATATATGAAATTAAAAAATCTGCTACTCAGTTACCTGATTTCAGCAGACCTGAAACAATCAATAACGATGTAGTTCTTATCGATGCTTTTGATTTAAGAGATACAATAGGAATTGTTTTGGATAACTTTAGAACAGGCGTAACCATTCATGATACTGAACAGGTTGCTCCATTCCCGATAGTACCGCCATATAAAATGCCGTTACCAGCAGGGTTCCCAAATAAAGGTATTCAAAGAAACATTACTTTAAATAAAACTCAATATGCCTCTGAATATAACGGAAACGATAAATTCATAGTTGGCAATGAATATAAATTTGCAATAGTAGCTTATGGAGTATGTGATCCTAGAATTGACTCAACCGGCCACAGTGCAGTTCTAAACGGTGGAAAGGTGATAAGAAATTCATTATCAACACAGCTCATAACTATTAGACCAGAAGCTCCTACAGCAGGTACAAATTATTATCTTTCAAACGGAGATACTATTACTACCAACAGAAGAGATTTAGGTGTTATTCCAATTGTTGTCGATCAGACTCAGCTATTAAATGCAAAGTACAGAATTTCATTCAAAGCTGATACAACCTACAATATCTTACGTCAATTAAGCGGTTCAACTGCTTTTGATACTTTGAAAAAAGTAAGAGATAAAGACAGTAAGTTTATAACAGGTTATGATTCAACAGCGACTGTATTAAATCTTAAATTTACAAGAAACAGATCAGGCGGAACAGATTCAGCCAGAGTTGTTGACGGTATTTTAATGAACGTCGTAAGAATAAGATCAAATGATCCTCAGTCAGGAAATCCTAATAATTTGGGTGTATTAAAAGATGTTACCTCAACTATGAAACCTGATAGTATTCAGACAAGATTACGCGGCTGGGAATATTTCCCATCCAATAATAACTGGCTGACTGGTTCTAATTTCAAAATTGCTGATGATAAAGGATGGCAGTCCACGTCAATGTCTCTCACTTATCCTACTGTGTTTACATACACGGGGTTAGGTTCAGCTTATAAAGCTGACTCTTTAAAACGTGTGAGAATTGCATTTGTTGCTGATACAAATTCAGGTCAATCAGCATACAGATTTGTCTCTAACAGACAGACAGCAGGTTATTTAGCTGATCCTTCTTACGCACCGTATATTTCAAACGGCGCTGTTGGTTTTATCTATCAGGATAGAAGAAAGGTTCCATTCAAAGTATTTGAAGTGGATCCTCTTACCGGTGCTGATGTAAGACAGTTAAACTGCGCATTCCTCGAAAACAATGATACAATGCCGCGTGGTCGTGTAGACGGAAAATGGAATCCAACATCTGATGAATATGGTTCAGGTGAAAGATTATATATTTTCGGCTCAACCTATCAGGAGGCTGATATCGCCCCATATAATACTTACACTACTGCCGGTAATAATTTATTTGTAAGACAGCAGACAAGTGCAGATATTATGTATGTATGGTCGCCAAGAGCAATTAACGCCAGTGCAAAATGGAATGCAGGGGATTCATTTGTAATCTATCCTTATACTGTCACACGCCCTGGAGTTGTTTATGAATTTGATTCTCAGCAACCACAAATTGGTAATACTTCCGTGGCGTCTGAAAGAGGTGCTTTAAATGACATTAGAGTTGTTCCAAATCCGTATTATGGATTCAATGTCAATGAAAAATCTTCCACAAATAGATTTGTAACGTTTAGAAAACTACCAATAAATTGCACAATCAGAATTTATACATTGAACGGAGATCTTGTTAAGAAACTTGTTAAGAACGATCAAAATTCAACTATGAACTGGGATCTGACAAACTTAGATGCTATTCCGATTGCATCTGGTTTATACTTAGCATTAATTGATGCTCCGGGTATAGGACAGAAAACCATGAAGCTGGCTATATTTACACCTGAAGAAAGGGTAGATTTCTAAGTTATTTTAACTTCCTGCATCTCTCAATTCGAGAGATGCAGGTCAATCTTAAAAGGAGATTAATTAAAAATGAAATTTTATATAAAAATAATAATAATTCTAATAGCAGTCAGTTTAGCCTATCAAAACGGCTACTCGGGCCCAAAGAAGAAATACGGTACTTTGGCTGCTCCTGAATTGCTAATCCCTATAGGTTCCTCAGGTACCTCGCTTGGAGGATCAAATTTAGCAACAGTAAGCGGTATAGATGCAATGTACTGGAACCCTGCGGGGCTTTCCGAGATAAATTCAAAGAGCGGAGAAGTAATGTTCTCTTCAATGAATTATCTTGCAGATATCAATATGAACTATTTTGCCGGTGCAGTTAAACTCGGCGGATTAGGAACCGTTGGCGGCTCTATAAGAGCTTTATCTTTCGGTGATGAAATAGTTACTACAGAATATGCACCTGATGGTACCGGTGCAACATTCTCACCAACTTATATAGTTGGTACATTAAGCTTCGCAAGAGCTATGACAGATAAAATCCATTTCGGTACATCTTTCAAGCTTATCAGCGAACAAATTGCTGACGTTAGCGCCTCAGGTTTTGCATTTGACTTCGGTCTTCAATATATTGCAGGCGTAAGCGGACTCAGATTCGGTATTGCTCTTAAAAATCTCGGAAGCTCAATGAAATTCAACGGGCCCGGATTAGACAGAACATTTATTGAAAATGGCATATCCACAGTGAGAAGAGTAACTCTGCAGGAATCTGATTTACCAACTAACTTGGAAATCGGTTTAGGATATGCAGCAACATTCTCAAAAAATAATAATATTATTCTTTCATCAACTTTCCAAAATTCAAGCTTTTCATCTGATGAATATAAATTTGGTTTAGAATATAACTACAATCAAATGGTATTCTTAAGAGGTGCATTTACTGTCTATCCGGATAACTCCGAAATAGATGATGTAAATAAAAGTTTATTCGGTCCTTCATTCGGTGCAGGACTTAAATATCCTTTTGGAAGCCTGACTTTGGGATTTGATTATGCATACAGAGTCATCAATGAAACAGGATTCAATTCTACAAATCAATACTTTACTTTGAATGTAGGATTCTAATTATCCATTTTGTTTGTTATATTAAGGTAATCCTGTTCAGACAGGATTACCTTTTTTTTTAAAAAAATATTCTATGAAACCATTATTAATAATAATTTTTTCCCTCTTTTTTATTCAAAATATTTTTTCCGCACCTCCGGAAAAATTTTATTTTGACTGCTCTGCATCAGTGTTCAGAGGTTCTGATGGAAAAAATATTGTAGAGTTTTACTATGCTGTTTATCAAAAATTTTTGAAATATTCACCAAGCGGTTCCGGTTTTTCTGCTGATGCCAAGTTAGATGTTACAATTTATCAAAAAAATGTTGATAAACCGATGGCAGTCAATACTTATAAAATTCCCTCTGAAGTAAGTGATACCACCGGAAATAATATTAAAAACAAAATAGTCGGGCAGATAAATTATGAAATGAAATTCGGTGAATATAAAGTTGTTGTTACTGCTTCTGATTTTAATAATCCTTTAATGGTTGACAGCTCTGAGTTTGATTTACTTGTTGAAGATTTCAGCGGCGGTGTAAAGTTAAGTGATATTGAACTTGCTACATCTATAACTAAGTCCACTGATACTAAAAATCTTTTCTACAAAAATACTTTAGAAGTGACTCCTAATGCGGGTGGTTTATATGGTAAAAACGTTTCTGAATTATATTATTATTGCGAACTTTATAATCTTTCTTCTGCTAATATGTCGGAAGAAGCAACTATTAAAAGAAGAATATTATCATTGAATAATGA
The DNA here is from genome assembly GCA_018266835.1 of Bacteroidota bacterium. Taxonomy (NCBI): domain Bacteria; kingdom Pseudomonadati; phylum Bacteroidota; species Bacteroidota bacterium. Next base: position 353,377 of record JAFDZP010000004.1, read on the forward strand.
AGAGTTAGTTTCTTCAGAGAAAAAAATTAAACAAGGTGTAGAATCAAGAGTAGAGTTCGGCATGTTCAAAATTGATACTCTGAAAACAGGCGGCTATATTTTTGAGCTCAGCTTTGTGGATACTCAGAAAAATCTCAATATTGTTAAAACTAAAAAATTCTTCCTTTTTACAGTTACAGATGACAGGCAAAGTTCCGATAAAGGACAAGGCGATTATTTAAAATCGGAATATGTAATTTTAAATGAGAAAGATTTAGATGACCTTTTCGATAAAACTATTTACATCAGAGATGATAATGAAACAAAAACATACAGGAACCTGAATACTTTGGAAGAAAAAAGAAAGTTCATGTATGCATTCTGGAAAAAGAGAGACGATTCACCTATGACACCTCAGAACGAATTTAAGATAAATTATTTCAAAAGGATGAACGAAGCTAATAACAGATTTAAAGAAGATTATAATCCGGGTTGGAAAACTGACAGAGGCAGAATATATGTACAGTATGGACCCCCGGACCAGATTAATCATTATCCTTTTGAAAGCGATACGAAAGCCTATGAAGAATGGAAGTATGATGTGCTGCAGGGCGGTGTAGAAGCAGATTTTATTGAGAAAGAACAAGGAACAGGAGTTTATAGACTTGTAAATTCAAACATAAGAGGTGAATTTAAAGATTCCAACTGGAGAGCATTACTTAAACAGTTTCATTAATTTTGTTTAAAAATCCTAAAATACTTTTTTTATCAATCTTCTTTGCCATCATACTTTGGATTTATTTAAATCTAAGCTATACTTACAGCATTGAAGTTGAAGTTCCTTTGGAGTTAACTTATTCTAAATCGGAGGCAGTTGCGGACCAGCTGCCTTCCAATTTAGATGTGACAGTTAACGGCAAGGGATGGGATTTATTAAACATTCTTGTTTTTAAAAAATTACACTATAAGTTAGATTTATCTAAGTACAAGCAGGAATCAAAAATTGTAACGAATCAATCCATTCAGGAAAGATTAAACCTTCCATCTAATATTACTCTTACAAAAATAGAACCGGGAGAGATAGACATTAATATAGATAAATATTCGGAAAAATACGTAAGACTGCGAAGTAACTTAATAGTTAAGACTAAAGAAAATTATAAATTAGTTGGCTCAATTAAGTTAAGTCCCGATTCAGTTAAAATTATCGGAGCTAATTCTGTCATAAATAAAATTAAATTTGTCCCTACAGAAGTAAAAATTATTGATGATATAAATTCAAATATGTCTGGACTAATTAATATTAAGGATACTTTGGGTAACTTAATAAGAATTGAACCAAAGTCAGTCAGATACAGCTTTAACGTTGAGCTTGCCGCAGATAAAAATTTTGAGGGTCTTGATATAGCTATTAATAATGTTCCGGATAATAAAGAAGTTTTATTAATTCCACCAAAGGCTGAAATTTCTTTAAAGGGCGGTGTAGAGCAGCTTTCAAAAATCAATCCCTCGGATATAAAATTATTTATTGATTTCAAAAAACTTGAAGATGATACTCTCGGATATTTCGTACCGGAAGTGCAGTTACCTGTTGAAGCGAACTTAATAAATATAAATCCCCCCAAGTTCCAGTATATAATTAAAATGAAATAGATGTCTATTATCGGTAAAGAGTTTAAAGAGATTCGCGAAAATTTTAAGCAGTTGGATTTTAAAGTAACGTACATTTTCCTTTCCATTGCAATAATTACTTTCATCTCAATTGCATTTGCATCGACAAATTTTTATTACAATAATATAGGAAGCGACAGGTTCGATTCCCGTGTATATTGGTTTTGTATGGATGGCGCATTGATGTTTATTCTCCCTATTCTTTCTATCAAATTTGTATTCAAGCAAAAACTTTCTGATTACGGGCTGCAGCTTGGCAACTGGAAATACGGCTTAATAACAACAGTCATATTTTTTATTTTCATGATTATTACCGTTTGGATTGTCTCCGGCTCTGAATCATTTGCAAGTACATATCCGCAAGGCGGTCCAAAAGTTAAAGAAAGCCTGATGATTTTCTTTCTTTATGAATTGAGCATAGCTTTCTATATGCTTGGCTGGGAATTTTTCTGGCGGGGATATATGCTCTTTGGTTTATTCCCTAAGTTCGGATGGTATGCAATTTTTATTCAGATGATTCCGTTTTTTATTCTGCATAAGGGGAAACCGGAACTGGAATTATTCGGTTCTATATTAGCAGGCATTATACTGGGTGTGCAGGCAATACGCGCGCGCTCATTCATCTACGCATGGATTATACATGCATTAGTAATGATAAGTGTGGATGGAATATCGGTACTTCGTTCTAAATCTGGAATTTACGGAATTAATATTTCGGATTTTTTTAAAGTAATAACATCTATCTTTAGATAATATTATATCAAATGACAGCAATTGAATTATCAGGAAAGAATTTAACTAAAGAATATAAAAAAAGAGTTGTTGTAAACAATGTTTCTTTGAATATTAAGCAGGGAGAAATTGTCGGCTTGCTCGGTCCAAACGGAGCAGGAAAGACAACTTCGTTTTATATGATTTGCGGAATGGTAAAACCCGACAGCGGGGAAGTAGAACTTGAAAAAGAAACAATTACAAAATTCCCTATGTACAAACGCGCAAGACTGGGAATAGGTTACTTGCCTCAGGAGCCTTCAATATTCAGAAAACTTTCTGTTCGTAATAATATACTTGCAGTATTACAGTTTATGAAAATGGATAAGTTTGATATGGAAAAAAAATGCGACCAGCTTTTAAAAGATTTTAATATCACTCACATACAGGATTCATACGGCTACCAGCTTTCAGGCGGTGAAAGACGCAGAACAGAAATTGCCAGAGCCCTTGCAACCGATCCGAAGTTCATTTTGCTTGATGAACCATTCGCAGGAATTGATCCGATTGCATCGGAAGAAATTATGAAAATTATTTCAAAGCTGAAGGGTAAAGGTATCGGAGTTTTAATAACTGACCATAATGTTCACGAAACACTTTCAATTGTGGATAGAGCTTATATATTGATTGAAGGAAAAATATTCAGGCAGGGAACTGCAAACGAGCTCGCCAATGACGAACTCGTTAGAAAATTATATTTGGGTGAAAGTTTTGATGTAAGCAGATATGCAGCTACAGCAGCTGCATTAAAATAATTACTTCGAAGTTGTGTCTTTTGATGCAGCAGGTTTTGCTTCTGTTTTGCTTTCAGTTTTTGTTTCTGATTTTTTTGATGTAGACGCTTCCGATGTACTTGATTTCTTATAATCAGTCAGATAAAATCCGCTTCCTTTAAATATTAATCCCGCTCCTCCGCTAACCATTTTTTTCAGCTTATCTTTTCCGCACTTAGGGCACTTCGTTAACGGTGCATCTTTCATTGACTGCATTACTTCAATTTCATTCCCGCAGTTCTCGCATCTGTATTCGTATGTTGGCATATTATATTTTTAGAAATTGATTTTTTACTTTATTATATTCTTCTTCGGAAATAAGTCCTTCTTCCAAAGCTGTTTTGTATTTCTTTAAATCATCTAAAGATAATTTCTCTGTAATTTCGTGTTCAGCTCCGTTTGTTTTCACTTCAGGTTTCTTTTCGTCTTTAACAAAATCCTTTACTAAAAGATTTGTCTTAAGTTTTCTTTTCTTTCCGTCACCGATTAGTTCGGTAAAATTTGCAAATTCTCTCTTCTGTTTATGCACAGCATCTATGAATGAAGGGCGTTCTGATTCCTGTATTGAATCCTCTATTTCTTTCGCAAGCTCACGCGCAATTCTGTATTGGTAAGATTCCAGTTTTCTTTTTTCTTCACCGGCGGATTCTATTTCCATCGGCTTATAAACTTCATCATAATAATATTCGTATATCAAAAGCATTTCAGGAAGCTTGCCTGCCTTCATCAATTCTTCTTTAATTTTCTCGGCGTCTTTAAGAATTTTATATCTGAGTGAATCCTTACCCTGTTCTTCAAATAATCTATTCACTAAGCGTGATTCAATTCCGAGCTGTTCAATTCTTTTTACTGTAATACCTTCCTGCTTAGTGTATTTATAAATCGCTTTGGAATTTTCATTCTCAGGAATTACATCAAACACTCCGAAGATCATTCCCATTAAATATGCTCTGTATGCTTCATTAAGTCTCTTCTTCTCTTCTTCATTCAGCGGAATAATATCATTATAGATAAATGCATTTTTTGAAATATGCATATCTACGTTGTGATTATTGCTTAGATGTTTGTAATATCCCTTTAGCTCTTCTGCAATTGTATAAGAATAAAACAACGGCAGTCCTGCCCACTCGCTGTAGAATGTAATCGAAGAATTATCCCCTGAATCTTTAAACTCAACATTCGAGCCGATGATAGCGGTTATTAAGCTCTGGAATTTCTTGAACGAGTCCGTATTTGTTTTTATACCCACATAAAATTTCTTTGCAGATTCATCGAGCTTAAAGCTTCCCGGTATCTCTCTTGTTCTCAGCCATGGAAATGCCTGTAAGAACATTCCTTTTATCTTCGATTCGCTTCGAGTCGCATCTTTCTCGAACAACATCTCCGTTATATTGTAATCTTCTCTTATTTTTTCAAACTGCTTTTTGCAGAACTCAACCATCTTATGCTCAATGGCAGATGCATCACTCTCTCTTAATATGTTTACGATGTCAGTTATATCAGATGCTCCCATTTCTTTGAGCAATTGATAAGATAATTCCTTCAGCTTATCAGTTGCATTAGAGCCGGTACCGATGTAGCGTATATAATACTCATTCTTCACATCGTCCGGTTCATAAACCATCAGGTTAAAGCTTGTCTCCTGCTTCTGCTTATAGAATTCGTACTTACGGGTAAAGTTGTCTTTTAAAAGTCCTAAGTTGCCTGTTAATTTCTTTAGATCTGCAATAAGTCCGTATGCAATTACTTTACCTTTATCAGTCTTTTCAGTTTTTTCAATCAGTTCAAGAATTTTGCTCGCAATCTCTCGCGCATAAACTCTTGCCCGTAATTTTATTAATGTGTTATAATATTCTTCTAATAACTTTATCAGTTTTTCAAGATTGCCCGTCATTGCTGATTTTCTCAGCGGATTTAATTTCGAGCGTGACTCATCTTCCCTCAGTTCCTGGAATTTTCTCTTTATCTCTCCGTCATATCGTGAAATTATAGTCTGTAAATCTTTTATTTCTTTATCGTATTTCGGAATGTAATCAAAGTTGCCGTTCGTTAAAATAAATTGAAGCCTGTGCAGCAGATTTACCGAGTAAAACACTCCTCTTGTTGAATCATTTACAAGCGAATTTATCTTCTTCTCGAGTGTTCCTATATAATTATTTTCTCTGTCGCCGATTACATCTCTGATTATTCTGTTTCTGTTAGTAAAAATTTGTGAGTAATATATTCCCTGACGCGTTACATCGTAATCATCTTTGAAATTTGTATCGAACTTCTGCTTCTCTGTTAAAATAAATCCTGTCCAGCTGTCGCCGCGTTTACCGCTTATTAAATCGTTCTGTAAATTATTTAAAAATCTTTTTATTTCATTTTGAATGGATGTCTTCTCGCCGCTCTTATATAAGCTATCAAGTAACTGATATCTGTTCGTAGTCTCAAGTAATCCAAGCTCAGGTAAAAACTCCTGCATTAAATAATTATCTATTTCACTCTGCGAACCTTCTGCATAGGTTAAATAATAATTCACAATGTCTTCGCATAATTTATATGCGCATGCTGCTATAATTCTATCAGCAGGATATGAAATCGTCGCCTGTCCTAACGTGGAATATTTTCTTGAAAATGTATTATCTGCTACTGAGTTATCTTCGGGATAAAATCTTTGCTTATACTGAACTAAATTTACTCTTACACCTCTTTTGTAATTCGCAAAATCCGAATTTGAAAAATCTTGGAATATCGTATCTGCCAGCATTTTATAAATATCTTTATTGCTGATATCCGATAGCGATAAATTCTTAGCATTCTCACCGTCTATTAAATACACATCGTCATAAACACCGGGCTGAAAAGTATGCTGCTCATTTTTCTTCCACGATACATTAAAAGTGTTTTTGAGATTGTAATACTCAAGCTCTTTTAATGCAGCATAGCCGTTTGCAAAAACTCTTTCCTTGCCGTATGATTTAAATATATGCGGAAGCATTAAGTAGCACGAAGAGACGGCCTGATTCTTAAAAATATTCCTGATAAGAAATCCCATATCGAGAAACATTCCTGAACCTGTGCCGCCGCTGACCGATGAGATAACATATATGTTGATCTTATCTGTGTTGACGTTCCGAATCTTATGCTTATCTTTTACAATATTTATTGAACGTGAGTCAGTAATTCTTGACTTCGCTGCGGAGAGCTTTGAAACGATTTCATCATAGTTATGAAAAAAAGCAAGTCGCGCTGCCGGGCGAATCTGCCCTGCGCCTGTATTCATCGTACCTAGCTTGGCAATTTCACCTGTAGTGCTGAGCCATTCCTTTATATGAGGAACGTCCTGTATTCTGTAAATGTAATCTGAAGGATTTACTGACTGGAAAACTTTTTCCGACGGGAGAAAATCAATTTCATTAATTAAAAAATCCCTTTCGCGCGCAAGTCCGCTTTCTTCGGAAGGAGCGTTATCCGTATCGATATATAAATATGAAATGATAGGGAAGTCATTCAGCGAGCCGTACTTCTCAACAAACTGTCTGCGTAATCTTAATAATACTTCTTTACCTGTTCCGCCTAAGCCGATTAATATGGTGGGCATAAGCTCCTGAGTTTTTAACTCAAGGGACTTATCTTCCTGATTGTTGGTTACTGTCTTTTTACCTGATAAATCTGCAAATGAAAACGGGTCTTTATTTTCGTTAGCTGCCATAAATTTTCATAAATTTAAATGAGGCCTGTTAATTTTAAATATTAACGTTTTATCTGTACTAAATGTTCCGTTTTTTAAATCTGATTAAAATCTAATAAAACCTTATTAAAGCTCTACGATACTTTCGCCGCCTGCTAACTGAATTGTATTACCTGTAAGCCAGGCCGAATCCGATTTATAATTATCAACTATGAACTGTGCGATATCTTCAGGAGTAGTTAATCTCTTCGAAGGATTTCTTTGTAATGCATTTGCAATGATTGCATCCGCTCCCGGAATTTTATTTAATGCCGGAGTAGAAGTAACGCCTGCGCAGATTGCATTCACTGCTATTCCTTTTCCGCCAAGCTCCATAGCAAGCTGTCGTGTATATGATTCAAGACATGCCTTAGCTGCGGAGACAACTCCGTAGTAAGCAATTTGTCTTGTTCCGCCGGATGAAGTCATGCTGTATATTTTACCTCCTTTAGTCATTAAACCTCTTCTCATCATTCCCTGTGTCCAGTACACAAAGCTGCTTGCCATAACATCTAAAGTCATTTCAAGCTGCTTTCTGTTTACTTCGTTGTTCGGGTCGTCATCAATAAATTTTTTGAGCGAGCCGAATGCAAGCGAGTGAACCATTACTCTTATTGTAGAATCTGAATCGCCGAATTTTTCTTTAATCTTATCAAGAATTTCATTTCTCTTTCCGTCATCAGCAGCATTAACATTGTAAAAATCTGCTTCAACACCCATGCCCTTTATATCAGCGATCTGCTGATTTACATCATCCATAGTTGAAGCTCTGTCTAAATGAACGCCGATTATATTCACGCCGTCCTTAGCAAGTGCCAGTGAAATTGCTTTTCCGAATCCGCTTGATGCGCCGAGTATTAATGCATAATATTTAGTCATTAGAAGGGTATTTATTTTGATTTAATAGCTATTATAGTCATAATGAGACTTATTATAAACAGAAAAATCATCACGACCATGAAGGCAGATGACGTCCAGAACCCTGCTACAAGTCCCCAGATTATAAAAATCCAAATGATTGATACGACAAAGAATAAATTCCAGCTAAGCAGAAGTGACTGTCTGGTAGAACGTTTTTTGTGAAACGATTTGAAAAGCGTAAGCACAAATATGAAAAAGAAAAATCCGAGTCCGCCTGCTGAAAGTAAAATGTAAATGAAAAGCTTCGTATTAGTAAGAGTATTCTCCGATACGGGAGCAGTAAGAACAGAATCGATTTTCTTTACCGTATCTATCGGTGTAACAGGTGGAGCTTGTTGTTGCGGAACAGTCTTATTCGTATCAATTGAAAGCGGATTTACTTTCGATGTATCAGTTTTCTGTCCTGCAGTTGTCTGCTTTTTAGTGGAATCAACTTTAGTCGGGAGATTTGGTTTCCCGATTGAAAGCTGAGTTAAACATAATAAAAAAATTACTGCAAATATTTTAAGCATGGTTTTCAAGTTTCTTGCAAATTTCTATTGTGTACGTAAATTTATATTCCAAGTTTTTCAATAAAGCTTGTATCGTAATTATTATTTATGAAGTCTTCGTTCTTCATAATTATCATGTGGAAAGGAATAGTAGTTTTAATTCCTTCAACAATAAATTCCTCAAGCGCACGTGACATTTTTTTTATCGCTTCTTCTCTTGTTCTTCCTTTTACTATTAATTTCCCGATCATCGAATCATAATAAGGCGGAATTCTGTATCCGTTATAACAATGTGTATCAACACGTACGCCAAAACCGCCGGGCTGATTTAATGCTGTTATTAATCCCGGAGATGGTCTGAAGTTATGTTCGTAATCTTCTGCGTTAATTCTGCACTCCATTGCATGGCCTTCGAATTTTATTTCGCCGAGGTTAAGCTCTTCACCGTTTGCAACTCTTATTTGTTCTCGAATTAAATCTATTCCTGTAATCTCTTCCGTTACGCAGTGCTCAACCTGAATTCGTGTGTTCATTTCCATGAAATAAAAATCTTTGTTTTTATCTACAAGGAATTCAATTGTACCTGCGCCGATGTAATTCACGGCTTTAGCTGCTTTAATTGCAGCCTCGCCCATCTTCTGACGGATTTCAGCATTGATAAAAGGAGAAGGGGACTCTTCAATTAATTTCTGATGTCTTCTCTGAACGGAGCAGTCTCTTTCACCGAGGTGAATGACATTCCCGTGTTTATCGCCTAAAACCTGTATCTCAACGTGTCTTGGATTTTCAACAAACTTCTCAATATAAACATCGTCATTACCGAAAGCATTCTCTGCTTCAAGTCTTGCCTGCATATAATTTTTTTCAACGTCTGCAAGATCTCGAACAATACGCATACCTTTTCCGCCGCCGCCTGCTGATGCTTTAATCATAAGAGGCACGCCGGTTTTCTGAGCGACTTCAAGCGCTTCTTCAACACTGTTTACAACTCCTGTGCTTCCCGGAACAACAGGTACTCCTGCTGCAATCATAGTATCTTTTGCAAAGGATTTGTTTCCCATTGCATTTATCATATCAGGAAGCGGTCCTATGAAATTTAATTTTGAGTCTATACATATCTCTGCAAAGTCAGCGTTTTCAGCTAAGAAGCCATAGCCCGGATGAATAGCGTCTGCATTGGTAATAGATGCTGCAGAAATTATTCTCGGAATATTTAAGTAGCTGTCCTTGCCCATTGCGCCGCCGATACAAACTGCTTCATCTGCAAACTTTACATGCAACGAATCCTTATCTGCATCTGAGTAAACGGCAACGGTTTTAATTCCCATCTCTTTCGCAGTTCTAATTATACGTAACGCTATCTCGCCGCGATTGGCAATGAGTATTTTTTTTATCATTATAAACTTTTCTGTTTGGTTGAAAGAATTAAAACTTAACTCTTAATCTAATTCTCTTAATCTAATTCTTTTTTGCTTAATTTTTTTCAATTAAGAATAACGGCTGATTGTATTCAACCGGCTGACCATTTTCAACGAGAATCTTTATTATTTTTCCTGATACTTCAGATTCGATTTCATTCATTAATTTCATGGCTTCTATAATACATAAAACACTTCCTTCACCGACTGAGCTTCCGACCTGTACGTATGCATCTGCATCAGGTGACGGCGCGCGGTAGAATGTTCCTACCATTGGTGAACGGACTTCATATGAATTTTCTGATTTAGGCGCTTCAGCTGGTTTTGCATCTGATTTCTTCTCGATTGAAACCTGAGTTTCAGAAGAGGCAGGAGCTTGCATCATTTGCATAGGAGCAGCGGACATCATTCCTGTTACTTTTGGTCTTGGCTTGGATAATCTTATTTTGCTTCCCTGTTCTTCTATTTCAAGCTCTGCAAGATTGCTTGAATCGAGCAGCTTTATTAACTTCTTTAAGTAGTTTAAATCAATTTCCATATTGGTTGTGGTTTGTCATTCCCGCGAAGGCGGGAATCCATTTATAAAAAATTTTTAAAAATGTCTAACTTTGTAATATTCCAAAACTCATTTTTGGAGTGGTTAATTTTTATTAAACTTTTGCTCTTTCGATGTAATCTCCGGTACGTGAATCAATCTTAAGGTAATCACCTTCATTGATAAAAAGCGGAGCGTTAACTGTTGCGCCGGTTTCAACTTCAACCTGCTTTGTTGCGCCTGTTGCAGTATCACCTTTTATTCCCGGAGGAGCAGATATAACCTTTAATATAACGTGCGGAGCAAGCTCGGCAGAGATCGGCTTCATACCATGGAACATTATCTGCACGGCTTCGCCTTCTTTCATAAAGTCAGCTTGCTTACCCATTATTGCAGTAGGGATGTGAACCTGATCGTATGTTTCATTATCCATAAATATCAGCTCATCGCCTTGTTTGTATAAAAACTGAAAACTTTTCTGGTCAAGACGTTCAATCTGAATTTCTTCGCCTGAACGGAAGCGATTTTCAAATGTTTTGCCGTTCTTTAAATTTCTTAATTTTACCTGATAAAATGCTCTTAAATTGCCTGGAGTTCTGTGTTCTACCGATAAAACGCTGCATAATTCGTTATTGAAATTAATCACAATGCCGTTTTTTAAGTCAGAAGTATTTGCCATTAATATATTGTATTTATTTGATTTATTAAAACTTTGTAAATATAAATATCTGCCAATTATAAAATAGGTTGGATTTCAAAAATAGGCATTTACGCACTTAAAATCAATTGAAGATTTTCAAAAACGGCTTATTTTTGATAAAAAACCCCTGTTTTTCATTGATTTTTTAAGCAATTCTTGCTAATTTTATAAACATTTCAAAAATCTTAAAATTTATTTCCGGAGGAAAAAATATAATGGCCTTAAAGATTGGTATTAATGGATTTGGAAGAATAGGACGTCTTGTCTTCAAAAGAATGTTTGAAAAAGGCGGTTATGATGTAGTTGCAATAAACGATTTAACAGATAACAAAACATTAGCACATTTATTAAAATATGATTCCACTCAGGGAAGATTTCCTGCTGAGATTAGTCATACAGATACATCTATTATTGTTAATGGAAAAGAAATAAAAGGACTTGCAGAAAAAGATCCTACAAAACTGCCGTGGAAAGAATTAGGCGTTGACGTAGTGATTGAATCTACAGGTGTTTTCACAAGCAAAGAAAAGCTCGGAATGCATATCACTGCAGGAGCAAAAAAAGTTATTCTTACAGCTCCTCCAAAAGATGAACTCGACGGAATATTAGTACTTGGCGTTAACGATGATAAGCTTACAAAGGAAATGAAAATCGTTTCCAATGCTTCATGTACAACAAACTGTTTAGCTCCGATGGTAAAAGTTCTTGACGACGCATTCGGTATTGAAAAAGGATTTATGACAACAGTTCACTCATATACAAATGACCAGGGCTTGCTTGACCAGCCGCATAAAGACTTAAGAAGAGCAAGAGCAGGCGCAATCAATATTATTCCTACATCAACAGGCGCTGCAAAGGCAGTAGGACAGGTTCTTCCTCATTTAAAAGGAAAGCTTGATGGCTTCTCATTAAGAGTGCCTACACCTGACGGTTCAATCACAGACTTTGTTGCTGTATTGAAAAAAGATGTTACAAAAGATGAAGTGAACAAAGCAATGAAAGCTGCGTCTGAGTCTTCATTAAAAGGAATAATAGAATACACAGTTGACCCGATTGTTTCTACAGATATAATCGGAAACGACCATAGCTGTATTTTTGATTCTCTTTCTACAATGGCAATCGGAAATCTTGTGAAAGTAATCGGATGGTATGATAATGAATGGGGTTACTCATGCAGAGTTGTTGACTTGATGGATAGAATGGCATAAGATATTTGCTGTTAAAATTTGTCTTTCAGGATAATCTCCTGAACATAAAAACAAAAACGAAAAAAGGTTATTCTGAGTTTCAGAGTAACCTTTTCTTTTTATACTCTTGTCATTCCCGCGAAGGCGGGAATCCAATCATGTCCCAAAACGACCCTGAAAGGATATAAACATGTCAGGTCTAAATCCCTCAATCAATAATATACCACACATCCTTTTTCTTTCAGTTCATCAATCCACTCAGGTAATTCAAGCTCTGCATTCCATCGTAAATCGAGCTTTTCAAGTCGTAATGTCTTTATGCTTTCAGGAAGGTAAGTCAGTTTATTATTTCTTAAATCAAGATATTGTAATCCTATTAACTGAGAAAGACTTTTAGGAACCGAAATAAGATGATTATTTCTTAAATTCAGTTCGTTTAATTTCTTTAACTTGCCAATCGATTTTGGCAGGAACTGAATATTATTATCTTCAAGAATTAATTTGCGCAGACTTGTCATTTCTCCAATATCATTCGGCAGTTCTTTCAGATTATTTTTATTCGCATGCAGCTCATGCAGATTTTTCAATTTACAGATTTCATCAGGCAAAACTTCCAGATAGTTATTATAAATGCGAAGCTCCAATAAATTATCCAGCTCTCTGATTTTTTTAGTAAAAGAATTAATCTTGCTGAATGAAGTATTCAAATATAATAGTTTTTTCAGATTGCCAATGGAATCGGGAACTGAAGTAAGATTCAAATGACTCAGATATAAAAATTTTAAGTTAACAAGATTACCTATCGAATCAGGTATTTTTGAAACCGGATTATTAGTAATATCCAGAATCTGAAGCGAAGTTAAGTCGCCTATATTTTCAGGAATAGAAGTCAGTCCGTTGCCGTCAAAATAAAGCAAATGTAAATCTTTAGCTGTGAAGACTTCGTTTGGAAATTCTTTTAATTCTATGTGGCGGAATGAGAGCTTATTTTTTTGCATAAAACATAGATAAATTGACCTGACAGGTTTTTAATCCTGTCAGGTCTAAATGGAGTTATAAAAAAGCTTTAATATAAACTTATAACAATTATAAATAAATTTACTTGTGAAGAACGTGCATAAATAAAAAAGACCTGACAGGATTAAAAACCTGTCAGGTCTGGCTTATCTTGAGGTGTGGGTCAGATTCGAACTGACGAATGAGAGTTTTGCAGACTCTTCCCTTGAGCCACTTGGGTACCACACCAGAATTTATATAAACGAAAAAGCCGTTCAGGTGAACAGCTTTCCGAAAGAACTTATTTATGTCTGCTGAGCGGGAAACGGGACTCGAACCCGCGACCCCAACCTTGGCAAGGTTGTGCTCTACCAACTGAGCTATTCCCGCATAATTTATAAATATATTTTATTTGGATTTTTTATTCAAGTCTATATTTTGCCATTTTAACGAATTTATTAAGATTAATTATAAATAATTGTATTTGAAATTTGACTATTAATATTTAATTTTACCAAAGTTTTTAAAACCTCAAAATTCTGGTACAAATGGACGAAGTAAAAACATCTTCACACACAATTTTCCCACCGGCAGGTTCATGGGATAACTCAAGCGAGAAATCACATTCAATTTTCCCACCGGCAGGTTCATGGGATGCTGCAAGTGAAAAATCACATTCGATTTTTCCACCGGCAGGCTCATGGGATAATGCAAACGAAAAATCACATTCGATTTTTCCTCCTGCAGGCTCCTGGGAATAATATTTCCTGAAAATACAATTTTTATCTGAGTCTTGAATCTGTATACAGGTTCAGGACTTTTTTATTTAACATACCTTCAATCAAAATATTTTGGATAGAAAAGAATTAATAAAGCTTAAATGCGATCTGCTCATTAACGGATTACGCCTGAATGAGCTAAGAAAAGATTTAGTTGAAACCCAGGGATGGGATAAGGAACGGGCTCAGTGTTTTCTTCCCGCAGAATTAAAAATGCCGTCGGAAGTTTTCGTTCAAATAAGAGAGAACTCTGAAGCTAATTTTAGATTAAGAATATTTGAAGACAAGCTCTTCATTCAGGACAAGGCAAATAATAAAATTACTCCTGCTGACTTTGTATCGCTTCCTCCATTCTCAAAAAATTTCACAAACGATTTAACTCCGTTTGAAAAAATTGTTGTATATAACGGAACATGTAACCTGAACTTTACATGGAATTACTATTGCGATTACTTCCGCACAAAGCAAGAATGCAAATTCTGCAATCTTACTCCCGCGCAGGATTTTTATCCCGAAGAAAATATTTCCAACGCACGAAAGAATGCAGCGCAGGTTGCCGATGTAATTGCTGCGGCAAAACAATTTCATCCTGATCCGAAATCTATTCTGACACGCGGCACTCCTGCGGAGAAGCAGGGACTTGGCGGCACGATTCAGATATTAGAAGAGCTTGCTACACGCTTCCCCTATAAAAATGATAAAGAGAGAACAAAAGTTTTAATGACGATATCTCCAACTCAGGATATCAACGACGTAAAAACAATTTATGATTTAGGTCTTCACAGTATATCATATAACTTTGAAGTATTTGATAAAGGTTACTGGAAGGCAATTGTTCCCGGTAAAGATTCTTTCATAGGAAGAGACTTATGGGAAGAGTCATTGATTAAAGCAGTTGATTACTACGGACCGGGCAGAGTTTTTTCAGCAATGATTGCAGGGCTTGAGCCGAGAAAATCTTTACTTGAAGGAGTTGAGTGGTGCGCCAATAGGGGAATCGTTCCTATAGTTGTTCCTTTCTCGCCCGAAACCGGCAGCGCATTCGAAGGCTTCCGTCCGCCCACATACAAATGGATGATGGATACTCATTTAATGGCTGCAGATATTATGCTTAAAAAACTTCCGTTGCTTGGAACTGAAGAATACTGGAAAGAAGATGCGCCCATTTGCGCAGAGTGCTTTACAGGAGGATTTATCTATGACATCGTAAAAGAAAATGCAGGACTTACCGATTATCATTCATGCAATGTTTTGAGCAAAGAAAAGTTAGTTCCGGAATCAGCAGAAAAAACTGCTTAATATTTTTATAGTCGATAAACATTGAGAATCGCAGTATCAGGAGCTCACAGAACAGGGAAGACAACACTGATTGAAAATTTACGTGAAGCTCTTCCTGATTACGAATTTAGGGAAGAAGCTTATTATGAATTAGAAGAAGAGGGATTTTCTTTTTCTGATGTCCCGCGTTATGAAGATTATTTAATGATGCTGGAATATTCAATTGAGCAGATTTCTTCTAGCGGGGATAATGTAATATTTGACAGGTGCCCAATTGATTACTTTGCTTATTTGCAATCTGTAAGCAAAAGCAATAATGATGAGATACATTCTATATATAACAGAGTTCATAATACAACGAATGAAATTGATCTTGTTGTGTTTCTTCCTATAGAAAAAAATGATTTGATAGGATGCTCAGAATCAGAATTACCTGAATTAAGAACCGAAGTAGATGAAAGTATAAAAGAATTGATACGAGATTTTAACCTGAATATTATAGAAGTAACAGGTGCTCCGGACGTAAGAACTAATAAAGTAATCTCATCAATAAAAGCATGGAAGTAATTAACGAAAATTTCCAAATAGACATTTACGGATTTTCCGGAACGGCTGCAAATAAAGATTACGTCGGGACTGCTTTTAAACTTATGGATAAAATGTGGAAGGTGGTTAAATCCAATAACATAAAAAATAAGGGACTGAATGTTATAGTTTACGGTGAAAACAATGAAGTTTTTGCCGGTGTAGAGCTTGAAGAAATTCCTGCTCAAAGTACTGGACTTGAAAGAAAAAATATAACGCTTAATAAGTATGCTTATCATAAACATATTGGTCCTTATAATTTAATAAAGCATGCAGGGCAGAGCATGCGAGATGAAATTCATAGCAAAGGATTGGAAACATGTATGCCTTACATTGAAATTTACGGACACTGGAACAGCGATGAATCAAAATTAGAGACTGAGCTTTTTATGTGCTTAAAATAAAAACACTTAATTTTTTATCATATTTATATGGCAAAAAAACAGTTAACACCAAAACTACAGGAAGATATTCTCAAAATATTGAAAGAACGTTTTGAGAAAAACATGAACCGCCATAAAGGAATTGAATGGGAAAAAGTTCAGGCAAGACTTGAAGCTAAACCTGAAAAAATATGGTCACTTAATGAAATGGAAGTTACAGGTGGTGAGCCTGATGTTGTATCATACGATAAAAAGACAGGTGATTATATTTTTTATGACTGCTCGGAAGAAAGTCCCAAAGGCAGAAGAAGTTTATGTTATGACCGCGCAGCATTGAATTCAAGAAAGGAACATAAGCCGAAAAATTCCGCTCTTGATATGGCAGCAGAAATGGGAATAGAAATTTTGGATGAAGAACAGTACCGTGAGCTGCAGAAGCTTGGAAAGTTTGATATGAAAACATCGAGCTGGATAAAGACTCCGGATGATATAAGAAAGCTCGGCGGTGCATTATTCTGTGATTACCGATATGCCACAGTGTTTGTATATCACAACGGCGCAGAATCTTATTATGCTGCAAGAGGATTCCGCGGATGTTTAAGAGTTTAAAAATGAATCTGAATTAAATTGTAAAATTTACTATGTACGACTTACCATATCATAAAGAAAAAAATGAACAAGTAGTTAAAGAATTTATTGCAAAATATCCTTTTGCTTTTTTAACCGGAGTTGACTCAGAAAACAAACCTGTTGCGACACAGATACCTGTTTTCATTGAAGAAAAGGCCGGCAGAAAAATATTGCGTGGCCATATCATGAAAAATACTGACCATCACAAAGCCTTTCTTCACAATGAAAATGTGCTGGTAGTTTTTACGGGGCATAGCACCTATATAAGCGGTACCTGGTACAGTAATCCTCACACCCCATCTACATGGAACTTTATGAGTGTGCATGCTAAAGGCAGTATAAAATTTCTGGATGATGAAGCATTAATAGATGCGCTTCGTATGGTGTCTCTTCATTTTGAAAATTACAATAAAGACTCAGCAACAATTTATGATAATCTTCCGGCGGAATATACAGCAAGATTAATGAAGGCAATCGTCGCATTTGAAATTGAAATAAAAGAGCTTGATACGGTTTTCAAATTAAGTCAGGACAGAGATGCTGAAAGTTATAAGAATATAATCGAACGTTTAAAGCAGCAGGATGAATCAGGACAGGTGATTGCGTCTGAGATGGAAAAAAGATTTAATGAAGTATTTCCTGAAGAATCGAATTCAAACAAACAATAATTTTTTATATGGCTGAGAAAAAATCTAAGAAAGCTGAAATAAAAACAAAAGAAAACTCTGCCAGCGTAGAGGATTTTATAAACAACGTTGACGGCGAGCAAAAACGAAAAGACAGTCTGGTAATTCTTGATATGATGAAAAAAGCAACGAAGGAAGAGCCGAAAATGTGGGGAGGTTCGATCATTGGTTTTTGTAAGGAAGTATATAAGAGTCCCGCTACAGGAAGGGAAGTTGACTGGTTCCGCATAGGATTTTCGCCCCGTAAAGCAAATCTCACTTTATATTTCATGGGCTTTGGTCAGCATGAAGAGTCTCTTAAAAAACTCGGCAAATATAAAACCGGCTCTGGATGTTTGTATATTAACAAACTTGAAGATATTGATATAAAGGTTTTGAAAAAAATGATAGACTCGACTGCAAAAACAAATTTAAGCGAGTCAATGAAGTCAATAAAAATCAAAGATGGAAAAAGCAAATCCAAAAGTTGACTGGTATTTCAATAAAGTCAGGAAGTGGCAGGAAGAATTAAAAGAACTAAGAACTATTGTTCTTGACTGCGGACTTACTGAAGAATTGAAGTGGGGACATCCGTGTTATACGCTCGGGAAAAGCAACATTGTTCTAATTCATGAATTCAAAGAATACTGCGCGCTGTTATTTATGAAAGGCGCTTTAATGAAAGACGCAAAAGATATTCTTGTTCAGCAGACTGAAAATGTTCAGGGAGCGAGACAGATACGCTTTACAAATCTCAAAGAAATTGTTAAACTGAAATCCACTATCAAATCATATATAAAGGAAGCAGTTGCAATCGAAAAGGCAGGATTGAAAGTGGAAATGAAAAAGACTTCTGAATATAAGATCCCCGATGAATTTAAAAATGAACTGAAAGAAAACTCCGAACTTAAATCGGCATTTGAAGCATTGACACCGGGAAGACAAAGAGGATACCTTCTTTATTTTTCATCTGCCAAGCAATCAAAAACACGTGAAGCAAGAGTGAAAAAATATATTCCGCATATTATAAACGGTAAAGGATTGGATGATTAATGAAAATGGAACAGACGACAAAAAATTCAACGTTGATAAATGTTTCTCACAATTTAAACGTAAATCAAATAAACAATTTTAATATTTTAATCATAAGACCTGACTGCATTTAAAACAAATCAGGTCAAAATAATTTATGACATTAGACGAAGCAATAAGATTAAAAACAGAATTACTTATAGAGGGACTTACACTTACCGATGAAGCAATGACTACAGTCGGGCAGGGCGGAATGGAAAAAGTTTTCTGGGTATTCGAAATGACTCAGGCAACACATAAAGGAACAGGTGACGGTTCACGTCCGCTTCCAAACGATATGCTTTTGCCGTATGATTTGTATGTCGATGTGCGATACAGCCCTAAGTCACCATTCAAGGTTCATAAGAGCGGTGATGCAGTTGTTCTTATGAAGAATAATGTTGAGATCTGTGAAGTGCGTTGGCCGAACAGACCTCATTACTACGGGAAGAAAACCCGCAGCGGCGAGTGGATGAAAAAAGTTGCTTCAATGCGCGGCGACTGCGGACTACGTGTTTGCTTTGATAATGCCTGCACATACTTCGGTAAAAAAGAGCAGTGTAAATTCTGCAATATCGTGCCTGCAAGACAGAGAAATAAAGACCACGTTGTAACAATAAAGGAAGCTGAAGATATTTATGATGTGGTGAAGGAAGCGATAATTGATAATCCTGTCTGCTCGCACCTTGCAATGACGGCAGGCGCAGCGAAAGATGACGGTCTTGGGAATCTTCCTGAGATATTGGAAAAATTAAAACCGCTCTTAGCGCAAAAATATTTCCCGATAGTAACTGCCATAACTGCAACAAGAAATATAGAGGAAACACAATATTTATGTTCCACAGGAATAAGTTCAGTCGCATTTAATCTTGAAATATGGGATGAGAAAATTTTTAGCGAGATTTGTCCCGGAAAGACAAGAAGGGTAGGAAGAGAAAGATGGATTCAGTCATTAAAAGAAGCCAGAGATTTATTAAAACCTGCAAGAGCATTAAGTTCATTCGTTGTGGGACTTGAACCGATGGAATCAGTTTTAGCAGGAATAAATTATTTATCTACGGAAGGAATTTTTCCTATTATGAGTCCTTTCATCCCGATGGTAGGAACTGAATACGAAGGCAAGGAGCCGCCGAAAATTGACTGGGTATGGGATGTACATGAAAAGGCAACAGAGATAATTTATAAAAATCTTCCTGATGCATTCTGCGATGAGATATGGGACGGCGATATCGGCATCTGCCCATCATGCACAACGACGAAATTATTTTTTGATTTCATGAGAAGAATAGTTCCGAGAGATAATCCGAGAAGGATAATGTCGCCGGAAAGTGTAAGTGCAATAGCGTAAAGTTTATAACCATAATCATCCTCGTTCCGATGTTATCAATTATCAAATCCCGCTTTAGCGGGACGTAAGCGTCGGAACGTTAAATACACAAACCATTCCAAAAAATAATTTTCATCCCTACTAATAGGTAGAATTCATTTTGTAAAAAATTTTCTTATATGTATTTTTACATTGTGAGAAATGTTCTTGCTATGTCATTCCCGTTCCGCAATATGTGGGGGATAAACTCCGGTGGAAATCCATCTAAAATATAATGTGACAATAATGTTACAATGTAATGTTGCGATGCGGGGCATGGAAACGAGAAAGCTTTTTTTATTTTGAAGTCCCGCCAAGTCGGGATGAAAACAAAATCCGTCAAAAACCCATCAATTCAGAAAAATAAAAATAACCGTTATTGTTTTTACAACATCGGGCAACATATCCCGCTGAAGACGGGACTGAGCTCCGATCAGAAATGCGACATTAATGCGACTTTATTAGTAAATTTTCAGTTGAATGAATTGAAACTTTTCTATAAGTTTTACTATATAATAAAACTATGAGACTATTTTTCAAAGCAAGAGGCGACGCCTCGTTTGGTTTATTGTTAATCCGTTTAACTCTCGGCAGCGTTTTTCTGATTGCCGGAGCTTCAAAGGTTTTACATCTTCAGGAATTTATAACGGCAGTCCAGAAAATGGGTGTGCTGCCCGAGAACGTTGCATTCATTTTCGGATTTATGCTTCCGTTTGTGGAAATGCTCTTCGGCGCCTTATATATAATAGGATTTCTTACACCCGTAACTTCCTTCGTTCTTTCAATGCTGCTCGTTAGTTTTTTGGTTACATTGAAAAACGATGCGGAAATACCGTTCACTTATAACTGGGTATTTCTTGCCTGTACAATTTGTACAATGTTTTCCGGTGCAGGGATAATTTCTTTCGATGCATTTCTTGACAAGAAGAAAAAAACTGTAGCGATTCCTGTTACTCCGCCACCGCCTCCAGTGATTGTTGAAGAAAAGAAAATTCAGATTATAGAGCCGATTGAAGTAAAGGACGAGAAAATTGATATCCACTAATCAGTTTAATTTTTATTTTCTTTTTTGATATATTATTATATATTGTAAGTAACTGTAAAACAAAAGAGGTGAGGTCTTTTGAAAAACAGAAATACAATAAGTATATATCATTTCATTAATTACAATAGAAATGATTTATCGGATTATATCAAAAGGCTTGGAAAGCTTAGACCTGTTGTCTGCTTTGATTTAGAAGACAGTGTTCAGGACTTGCTGCATCCCAAAAGAAATTCTGCATTAAAAATTATTGCCCGAAAAAAACTGCTGGAGATTTTCAACAGTTGTAATTTTCCCGATACTAAAATCGGAATAAGATTAAATTCTTTCCATTCCTCAGAATTCATTTTAGATATAAAATTACTTTCTGAATTAAACAAGATTGTTCATATTAATTCACTTCTTATTCCTAAATCTGAAAGCAACAGCGATGTGGAAAAATTAACTTCGATATTATCTGATTTGAAAATAGAAGTTGATGAGGTAATCCCGATCATTGAAACACAGAAAGGATTTGAAAATCTTCAATCAATGCTTGAAAATAAAAGTGAGAAAGTAAAACAAATAGCGTTCGGTCATTGTGATTTTAATATTGATAAAAATATATTTCCTTTTCATCATCAGAATTCCAGAGAGTACTGGAACTGGGTAAAAGAGTTTCTGAGTATATTGGAATCGCATAATATTGAATTTGTAAATTCACCATATCTTAAACTCAATGATTCATATTCGTTTAACTCGATGCTCTCAAAATTAAATCATTTCTGTAATGGTAGCTTCGGGCAGATTTCATTGACGTATAAACAAACTGAGTTATGTTCAGAATATGATTCATCTTATAAAGATCTTAACGGCTTTGATAAAAAATTAACAGGTGTAGAAATTTCAGAATATGCGAAAAGGATAATTGATGATTTTGAATCAAATAATAAAAGCAAAGGATTTTCGGTAACATCAGCTAACAAAACTTTGATTTCTCCCCATGAATATATTTCAGCTAAAAAATACTTAAGGGAAGCATGATGGAAATTAATATAACGATAGTAGGAGGATGTTTCCCGGTGCAGAATAATATTCCGAAGGAAAAGCTATATCATCAGATTGTAAAAAAAGAGTTAAAAGAAAAATATAATGTTGATCTGAAAATTAACATCATAAGATATGAGAGATTTGCGATGTGTTTTGAAAAAATTTCAGACCACTGCAGTAAAAATCCTGTTGATGCGTTGTTGTTTCACATCCGTACAGAACAATACTTAAGAATTTCAAAATTGTTCTATAGCTATTGTGATTCTCATGGAAAGTTAAGAAGAGAATTGAATCTTCCGATATTCGATAGAATACCTCCGGAAGTACATGAAAAACTTTTAGCCAATATGCCTAAGCCAAGTGATTATAAAGAGAGGCAGAAATTTTTGAATAAACTGAAAATTCATCTGAATTATCTCGGAGGAAGTATAATAGGTAACAAAAGTTATGCACTAAAACAATATGAAGACTTGTTTAATAAAATTGTAGACTTCTGTAAGTTGGAAAACATAAAATTGATTGTTGCGGGTCCCGCATCCAGACCTCATTTGAATATTGAAAACAAATTAACAGAAGAGCTTGGTTCTTATTTTGAAAAGAAATCAGAGAAGAGAAACACACCGTTTCTTAATCTAAGCGGTGTGAAAAATACAAAAGGTGATAATTTGTTTTTTGAGAACGGAATTCATGTAAGTGAAGCCGGACATAAAAGAGCTGCCGGCTTACTCTCACAAAAATTACTGGAACTGTTTCCTATTTTATTATTAAGCTCTCTCGTTCAGGACCAACTGATATATACTTGATTGAATATCCGATAAGCTCTTCAATTGTATTTATATATTTCCGGGCATTTGCAGGAAGCTCATCAAATTTTCTGCATTTGGTAATATCTTCATCCCATCCTTCAAGCTCAATGTACTCAGGCACTGCCTTATCAAGCAGGGGATTTAACGGAAATGTTTTTGTACTCTTGCCGTCTATATTATAAGCAGTACAAATTTTTAATGTCTTTGAACCTGATAGACTGTCAAGTTTTGTTATGGCAATTTCATCTGCTCCCTGTACATCAGCGCCGTATTTACTTGCTACTGCATCGAAGTGTCCTATTGTTCTTGGTCTGCCTGTAGCCGCTCCGTACTCGAATGCAATCTCACGAAGGTTGTGTGCGTCTTCATCATTCATGCGAGTTACAAACGGTCCCGCGCCTACGCAGGTGGAAAATGACTTCATTACACCTATGACTTTATCAATCTTCTTTGTTAGCAATCCTCCGCCTATGGGAGCGAATGCAGCAAGAGTGCACGAAGAAGTTGTAAACGGATAGATGCCGTAGTTTATATCGCGGAGCGAACCAAGCTGTGCTTCGAACATAATTTTCTTCCCGTCCTTAGCGGCGTTGCTAAGAAGCTCAGTAACATTGCAAATATACTTCTTAACTTTTTCACCGTACTTGTTGAGCCATGCCATGGTTTCATCGACTGTAATTTCTTTATCGCTTTTGTACAGACCTTTGATAAGTAGATTTTTCCATTCGACTAATTCTTCGACCCGTTTTCTTAATTCATCCGGGAAGAAGAGTTCACCGAGCATTATGCTTTTTTTCTGATATCGTTCGCCGTAGGCGTATGCAATTCCTTTTTTAGTTGAGCCGTATGCTCCAGCGCCGAGACGTTCTTCTTCAAGTTCGTCTTCAAGTCTGTGAAACGGAAATGTTATCGTTGCGCGCTCTGATATTCTGAGATTGGAGCAGTCGATGCCTGACTTTTCAAGCTCTTCAACTTCGTTGCAGAAAGCTTCTATTTCTATGACTGTGCCTGTGCCTAAGATGTTTGTTACTTTGGGATTGAATATTCCCGATGGTATTAAGTGTAGTTTGAATGTGCCGAATTCGTTAACGACTGTATGCCCTGCGTTGTTGCCGCCCTGGAAGCGGACGACGTAATCAACATCCTGCGCGAAGTAGTCTACCATACGTCCTTTGCCTTCATCGCCCCATTGTAAACCTACAAGAACTGTAATTTGATTATCCATATATATTAATTTTTGAGCAAAAAAAAATCTTCAACTTTGCAGTTGAAGATTTTTATAGTTATAAAAATTTGAACAAAAAATTCAAATCAATTTTATTTGAAGATTTTTTACAAACCGAATACTGAATCGAGTTTTGTAATTCTGAATACATTTAAAATCTTATCGTTGAGATTAACTAAACGTAAATCTTTGTTAACGGATTTAACTTTCTTATAGCATGCAATCAGGATGCCCAGTCCTGAACTGTTAATAGAATTTACATTGCTGAAATCTATTTCAATATCTTTACAGTCAGTGTTTAATTCTGAGTTAACGATAGTATTCAGGTCGTTAAGGTTTGTTAAACCAATTGAATCATCTTTAATCAGAATGCTAAGGGAACCGTTGTTATATGTTTTTTCGAATGTTTCCAAAAAGATATATGTTAAAATTATCTGGCTAATTTTGCTTTTGCGCTGAGCTTATCCATTACTCTGTGTTTGTAGTCAACAACAATTGCACTCGCTACGAAAACAGAAGAGTATGTACCTGTAATAATACCTACTCCAAATACAAAAGAAAATGCTCTATTTACTTCACCACCGAATATAAATAAAACAAGGATTGTTAAAAATACTGTACCGCCTGTGATAATTGTTCTGCTTAAAGTTGCATTCACAGAGTGGTTCATTATTGCTTCAATATCTTCGTTCTTGTGAATCTTTACGTTTTCTCTTATTCTGTCGAAGATAATAACCGTATCGTTAACAGAGAAACCTACGAGTGTAAGGAACGCCGCTAACATCTGCTGATTGAATTCAAGTCGTATGCTTGGCACTAAGAAGTCAATGATAGCAACTACTGCAAGTGTGATTAAAACATCATGGGCAAGAGCTACAATTGCACCGAGAGCGTATATAAACTGAAATCTGAAAGCCAGATAAACAAAGATACCGATAAGAGATAAGATAACTGCATAGAATGCATTCTTTCTTAACTCGGCACCGATTTTCGGACCTACTTTATCTATTCTCTGAACTGTGAAGTTGTTACCTGCAAATTTGCTTTTTACTGCAGTCTGAATTTTATCAGATACTGTTGTTCCTTCTTCCTGCATAGGAGTTCTGAGCAGAATGTCTTTATCGCTTCCCATGGTTTTAATTTCCATACCCGGAAAACCTGATTCATCCATTGTGCTTCTTAGGTCGCCGACGTTTACATCGTTAGCAAATTTCAACTGAATTTCTGTTCCGCCCTGAAAGTCAATTCCGAGTGGAATTCCCTTTGTGAACAATATTCCCAATCCTATTACTATAATAGCAATCGAAAGAAGATAGAATTTTCTTCTCTTTCCAAGGAAGTCTATATTTGTGTGCTGAAATAATCTCATTTACTTGTATTAAAAATTGTCTAAAAAATTTTAAAATTATATTTAATAGTATATTATCCGAAACTTGGCTCTTTGCCTTTTTCAATCATTATATCAAATATGAAGTGCGTAATTACGATAGCTGTGAACAAGTTTGCAACTAAACCGAATAACAATGTTAATGCAAAGCCCTGAATAGGTCCTGTTCCGAATTGATATAATATTAAACCTGTAATGATACTTGTTACGTGAGAGTCAAAAATAGCTGAGAAAGCTTTTTTGTATCCGACTTCCAGCGCTGTTTTTAACGGCTTGCCTGTTGCAAGTTCTTCTCTTATTCTTTCAAAGATAAGAACGTTTGTATCTACAGCCATACCGAGCGTCAGAATCAAGCCTGCAATACCCGGCACTGTTAAAGTTGCCTTTAACGAAGCCATGATTCCAAGTATGAAAAGAACGTTGATTACAAGCGCTACGTCAGCAACTGTTCCGCCGACTCTGTAATAAACTATCATAAATAATGCTACAAGTATCAAAGCAGCAAGTGATGAGAATATACCTGCTTTAATAGAGTCTTCTCCGAGCGATGGCCCGATAGAACGCTCTTCAATAATCTTTACAGGGGCAGGTAATGCGCCGGCTTTAAGCACAATTTCAAGAAGCTTTGCTTCCTGAATATTTGCCATTCCTTCGATTTGTGAATTACCGCCTGAAATTTTTCCTCTTACTACAGGAGCAGAGAATACTGCATTATCTAAAACGATTGCAATTCTTTTTCCGATGTTTGAACCTGTGATTCTTGACCAGTCGGCAGAACCTTCAGTGTTCATTTCCATTGTTACAACTGGTGTATTGTTAGTCGGGTCGATGTTAGCTCTTGCATTGGTAATAACTTTACCTGTTAACTCAGCATCTTTTTTGATTGCGTATAATGTGTAGATCTTTCCTTCAGGTGATTCAACTGTTCTGTTGCCCCATGCAAAGGTCATATCTGACGGGATAACTGCTTTAACATCTTCTCTTGCAAGCAATCTGTCAACTTTATCTTTATCAGCTTCTCTTACATAACCGTCTGCAACACCTGACTGCTGATTTAACTGAACAAGTGTGAAGAAAGGATATTTTGCTTTTATCTCTTCTTCAGATAATTGTTTGTTAGTATCTGCAGGAGTTGTTGTATCTGCTTTTGTTATTGCGCTGTCTTTCTTTGTCTTTGTTGTATCCTTTTTAGTCTTAGTGGTATCTTTTTTATCGACAACTTTTTTATCAGTTACTTTAGTAGAATCTTTTTTATTCTTTCCGGCTGTTTCGTTCTTTGATTTAGTAGTATCTGCACTTGTTAATGAAGTCTTATTCTTTGTAGAATCCAAAGTATTTGTCTTCAAAGAATCTTTTACAGTGTTAGTGGTATCTTTGTTTCCTACCATAACATTGTTGATAGCTTCCATCACCTTTACAGTGCTTTGAGCATCTTTTACCAGCTTGAACTCCAGCATTGCAGTTCCCTGTAAAAGTTTTCTTACTTCTTCCTGATTGCTTACGCCCGGAAGCTCAACGATGATTCTGCTTCCGCCGATTTTTTGAATCTGCGGTTCGGCAACACCGTACTGGTCAATTCTGTTTCTTACGATTTCAACAGCTCTGTCTAAAGCTCCGTCGATTTCATCTTTTAATTTTTTATCGACGTCTTTTTCCTCATCACGGATTTCTCCGTAATAAGATTTTAAACTAAGACCTTTTGCCTGAAGCTTTTGTTTGAAAGTTTCAAAAATTGCTTCATCATTGCCTTTAGTAGCTTCTTTAGTCTCATTGAGAACAGCTGTCAAAGTTGCGTCTTTCTTTTTTGCAAGATCTTCCAGCAGTTTTACAATGTCTACATCAAGTACAACATACATCCCGCCCTTAAGGTCAAGACCAAGCTTTATTCTTTTGTCTCTGGCACTCTTCAGCTTTTCTCCGTTTTTATCAACGAAGTCAATGCTGTCCTGTCCCGTTTTACCCTTTAACTCCTTGCTCAGGTTATAATCCTGATAAGTAGGATAGAGGAAGTAAAGCGACAAAATAATAAGAAAAACGGTGAGAACGATTCTCGTAAGATTCTTCTTCAAGTTATATCTCCGGTATTAATGGTTAAATTTTAATGGGTTCAAAAACACACAAAAGGTAAAATTACCTGTAATCCTCAAAAATGTCAATGTAAATAGAGTAGGTTTAAAGCAGGTTTAATCTATGTAAAAGATTTATTTAAGCAATATAAATTAGAATTTTATTGCAGATACAAATCGTATGTTAAGTCAGTATTTTCAAATTGAAAAAGCCCTTCAAAATGGGTATCTTGCTTATTACCTATTTAATATTATGGATAGAATATCGGCAGTAAAGGGTAATTTCAAAGCGCTGGGAATTGACTCCCTCCTCGTTAAAAATCTCTCAAATATCAGATACTTATCGGGCTTTTCAGGAAGCGCAGGGGCTCTGCTTCTTACTAAAGATAAAGACTATTTTATATCGGATTTCAGATATAAAACTCAGTCCAAATCCGAAGTCTACGATAATTTTAATATTATAATATATAAGCAGAATTCCTACGGATACATTGCAGACCTTATAAAAAAGCATCAATTAAAGAAAATCGGCTTCGAATCTAATTTTTTGACTGTAAATGATGCAGAAGGACTAAAAAAAGAATTCGCTCCCGTAAAATTCATCGGAGTAAATAGTTTAATTGAGAAATACACTTCACAAAAGAACGAAAGAGAAATTGAACTTACTAAAAAAGCAGTTGAGATAACGGACAGAGTGTTTTCAAAAATCCTCTCTATTATAAAGCCGGGAATGACTGAGAACGACATCTCAGCAGAAATTTCTTATTATCATAAAAAATACGGCGCATCGGGAGATTCATTTGACCCGATAGTTGCATCAGGTGTGCGCAGCGCTTTTCCCCATGCAAGACCGACAAACAAAAAAATCGGTAATAACGAATTAGTTACATTAGACTTTGGCTGCGTAGTTGAAGGAATGAAATCGGACATGACAAGAACTATTGCATTCGGAAAAATTCCTGCCGAGTGTAAAAAGATTTATGATATAGTTTTGGAAGCACAGAAAAGAGGAGTTGATGCAGTACGCGCAGGTATAACTGTAAAGAAACTTGATTCATATTCAAGAGGATATATCAAATCAAAAGGATACGGAAATAATTTCGGGCATGGACTTGGACACGGGCTCGGATATGATATTCATGAAGGTCCTTCTATAAATCCAAGAACTGACTACAAACTTTTAGTTAATAATATTGTAACAATTGAGCCGGGAATTTATGTCGAAGGCTTAGGCGGCGTGAGAATAGAAGACGACGTTATTGTTAAAGAGGGCGGCTGCGAAATTTTAAACATCAGCCCTAAAGAATTAATTACTCTATAATTTTAGAATTTATTTGAATAAAGTACTTATAATAGCTTATTACTTCCCGCCGATGGGTATGGGAGGAGTTCAGCGAACGTTGAAGTTTGCAAAATATCTGAAGGAGTTTAACTGGCAGCCTGTTGTGCTTACAGATTCCCCTAAAAAATATTTTGCAGTGGATAACTCGCTCCTTCATGAGGCTCTCGATAGCGGAATAATTATAGAGAGAACAGGACCAAAAGATTTTGACCCTTCGAAGATAATTATCAAAGCTCCCAATGAAAAAATGAGAAAATTGAGAAGCACTGTTTCTCAGTTCTTTTTTATTCCCGATTCAAAAATCGGATGGAAGAAAAAAGCTCTCAAAAAAATTGACGAGATATGGTCTAAATACGGAGGTTTCGATTTAGTATTTGCTACTGCTCCGCCTTATACTGATTTTTTAATAGGACAGGAAGTAAAACGTAAGTATAAGATTCCGTTAGTAATAGATTACAGAGATGCGTGGGTTGATAGCCCGGTGCTGAATTCATATCCTACTCCATACCATAAGCTGAAAAATATGCGACTTGAAAAAGGTGTGCTTCATAATGCGAACAAAGTTATCACAACAAACCGCAGAGTGAAGGAATATATTATTTCACGCTACGGTAATATAGAGTATAACGATATAAAAATTATATCGCATGGATTTGATCCCGATGATTTTGAGAAAGCTTCACATTCGGAATTGCCGGTAACAAATAAATTCAGAGTATCTTATTCGGGAAGTTTTTATACAAGAAATCCGAAATTCTATTTCGAGGCAATAAAAACTTTTGTTGAAAAATATCCTGAGCTTAAAGATAAAGTTGAGTTTTGTTTTATAGGTACTTTCTCAAAAGAGAATTTACAGATTGCAAAAAACTTAGGAATAGAACCTTATTTAAATATAACAGGATACCTTGAGCATGTTGACTGTGTAAAGTATGTGATGGCATCGGATGTGTTGTTCCTAATGATTTCCAGAGGAGAAAATGAAGATGCAGCAATGCCCGGAAAAGTCGGTGAATACATCGGCAGCAAAAAGAATATAATTGCATGCATTCCTGAAGGTGTTACCAAGAAAATGCTTGAGAAATATAATGCAATAAAATTTATCAACGAAGAAAATCCCGCTGAAATAGCAAAAGCAATAAAAGAATACTACGATGCAAAACAGCATGATAATATGCCAAGAGCAAACGAAGATATGCTTACCGAATATGACAGAAAGAACCTCACATATGAACTTGCAAAAGAATTTAATCTTTTAAAAGATATTGACTAACTGACTTTCGATTTTTCTTCTATGAAAATCTTACTTATTGGTAACGGCGCACGCGAGAATGCCTTAGCTTGGAAGATTTCAACCTCACCTTCATTTAAAAGTACAAATTCCGTTTTATACTCAGCACCCGGAAATCCCGGAATAAATAAATTTGCGACGGCAGTTGATATTCACTCCACTGATATAAAATCATTAAAAGAATTTGCTATAAAAGTGCAAATTGATTTTACTGTAGTAGGACCTGAAATTCCATTATCCCTTGGTATAGTGGATGAATTTGAGAAGGAAGGCTTGACAATTTTCGGACCGAGAAAATCTGCAGCGGAAATAGAAACGAGCAAGGTCTTCTCCAAGGATTTAATGCAGAAGCATGGCATTCCTACCGCTCAATACAAAGTATTCACCACTGAAAATTTAAATGAGTTAAATCCTTTCATTGAGAAAATAAATTTTCCGGTTGTAGTGAAAGCAGACGGCTTAGCTGCCGGTAAAGGCGTTATTATCTGTAATAATTCTGAAGAAGTGAATGCATGTGTGAAGGATCTGACTGAAAATAAAATTTTCGGTGAATCAGGATTAAGTTTTGTTATTGAGCAGTTCCTGACCGGCAATGAAGTTTCCTTATTTGTAATTACTGACGGAGAGAACTATACAATCCTTCCATCTGCGCAGGATTACAAAAGAATATTTGAAGAAGATAAGGGAAAGAACACAGGTGGTATGGGAGCGTTTTCTCCGGCTCATAAGTATTGCGATGAAACAGTTCTGAATAAAGTTGAAGAGAAAATTATTCAGCCTACCCTTACTGCTTTAAAAAAGGAAGGGAGAGAATACAAAGGGTGTTTATATGCAGGATTGATGATAAGTGAGGACAAAGAACCTTATGTAATTGAATTCAACTGCCGCTTCGGCGATCCTGAAACGCAGGCAGTGCTTACTTTAATAGAATCTGATTTTCTGCAATTACTAATAGCATCAGCAGAAGGAAATTTAAAAGATTATGGTCTTGTTGTTAAAAATGCTTTTGCGGGGTGCGTAGTACTTGCTTCACTCGGTTATCCCGATGAATATAAAACAGGAATGCTGATTGAAGGATTGAATGAAGTTTCAGATAGTATATTAGTTTTCCATGCGGGGACAGTTGAAAGAGAAGGTAAAGTTTATACTCACGGAGGCAGAGTGCTTTCTGTAGTTTCTTCCTCTGAAAAATCTTTTAATTCTGCTTTTGAAAATATATATTCAGCAATAGAAAAAATCGATTTTGAAAATAAATATTTCAGAAGAGATATAGGCAATAAAGTTTTATAAATAGTTTTGTAAACGTTTTCATAAAGTATATAGATATGGCAAAAATATTAGTTACAGGCGGCGCAGGATATATCGGCTCGCATACAGTCGTTGAGTTAATGAATGCCGGATTTGATGTTGTTATAATAGATAACTTCTCAAACTCCGATGCATCTGCGCTTGGAGGAATAGAGCAAATCACTGGTAAAGCTCCGGCTTTTTACAATATAGATCTATGCGACAAGGAAGACCTGAACTACTGTCTTGAAAAGGAAAAAGATGTCGATGCAATAATTCACTTTGCTGCATTTAAAGCAGTTGGTGAATCAGAAAGATTGCCCATGAAATACTACAACAATAACGTTGTTGGAATGGTAAATCTTCTCGACTGCATTATAAAAAATAAGCTTAACAATTTTGTGTTTTCTTCGTCATGCACAGTTTATGGCGATGCTGATGAATTGCCTGTAACAGAAAATTCTCCCATGAAACGCGCTGAATCCTCTTACGGATTTACAAAACAAATCGGGGAAAGAATGTTATCTGATGTTTCTAGAG
Organism: Bacteroidota bacterium; assembly: GCA_018266835.1. Taxonomy (NCBI): domain Bacteria; kingdom Pseudomonadati; phylum Bacteroidota; species Bacteroidota bacterium. The sequence goes on from JAFDZP010000004.1 coordinate 385,303, forward strand.
CAGACGGACTCAGAGTAATTTCGTTAAGATATTTTAATCCTATAGGTGCACATGATACTGCTATAATTGGCGAGCTTCCCATCGGAGTTCCCAACAATCTTGTTCCATTCATTACTCAAACTGCAATCGGATTAAGAGAGCAGCTTACAGTATTCGGAAATGACTACGATACAACTGACGGAACAAATATCCGTGATTACATTCACGTAGTTGATTTAGCCAAAGCGCACGTAAAAGCAGTTGCAAGATTAATTGAAAAGAAGGCTGAAGATAATTTAGAAATTTTTAATTTAGGTACGGGAGTAGGAAACTCCGTGCTTGAAGTCGTGAATACTTTCGAAAGAGTTTCAGGTGAAAAATTAAATTATAAAATTGGTGCAAGAAGAGCCGGCGACGTTGTTTCAATTTATGCAGATACTAAAAAGGCCGGAGACATTCTTGGCTGGAGAACTGAAAGGGACTTAGCAAATGCTCTTTCAACTGCATGGAAGTGGGAGCTCGCTCTCAAAGAAAAAAGAGAAATTAATAAATGAAGAAGCACAATGATAATAGACGATAATTTTTTAGAAAGAGTTTACAGCAGCGATAAGAGGGCAATTGCCAGGGCAATATCAGTTGTTGAAGATGAATCAGAAGGGCGAGAGGAAATCCTACGCAAAATTTATCCTAAAACTGGACGTGCATATAAAATCGGAATCACGGGTCCTCCCGGAGCAGGGAAGTCAACTCTTACAAATGCACTTGTAAAGCTATTAGTATCTCAAGGGTATAAAGTGGGAGTTATTGCAATTGACCCGACAAGTCCCTTTACAGGAGGTGCATTGCTTGGCGACAGAATCCGCATGACAGATATCGGAATGCTGGACGGAGTTTATATCCGTTCCATGGCTACGCGCGGTTCGCTGGGCGGACTAAGTATGAACGTTGTTGAAGCATGCGATGTTCTCGATGCATCAGGTAAGGATTTTATTTTAATTGAAACTGTCGGCGTTGGTCAGTCAGAGCTTGATATTGCAAAGACGGCTGATACCACAATTGTTGTTCTTGTACCCGAATCAGGCGATGCTATTCAGGCAATGAAGGCGGGACTTATGGAGATAGCCGATATATTTGTTTTAAACAAATCAGATAGAGAAGGCGCTGACGGAGTTGCTGCAACTCTAAAAAATATAATTCACTTAAAACCTCCAACGGAAGATAACTGGATTATAAATGTACTGAAGACAGTCGGCAGCTTAAATAAAGGTCTTGAAGAATTATTAGCAGAGATATTAAAACATAAAACTCATCTTGAAGAGTCAGGCTGGCTTAAGAAGAAAAGAATTTCTAATCTTACAAAAAAGATATACGAGTTAGTCCATAACAGACTTGATTACACTTTCTGGAATGATGAAAAAAGAAAAACACTTGCCGATAATCTTGATGAGCTTTACGAAAAGAAACAGGACCCGTATTCATATGTGGATTCTTTGATGAAGTAAATTTGAAATAAATTGAAGTAATTGGAAGTAAATGAAATTATTTCATATCAGTGAAGAGCCCGATATAAAAATTTTCTATCCGAGACCATCTCCGCAGAATTATGACTCTATAAATGGAGATGTTGTTTTTGCAATATCTGATGCAATGCTTCACAATTATCTGCTTCCACGCGATTGTCCCAGGGTTACTTATTATAAAGGACCTGAAACTTCTGAAAGAGATGGAACAAATTTTTTCGGAGACAGTGAAGCGGATTACATAATTAATGTTGAGCAGGATTGGAAGGAAAGAATAGAGAAAGCTGTTCTTTATAAATATGAAATGCCTCCGGAAAATTTTATTCTGCTTGATAAGACTGCAGGATATTGGATTTCATATAAAGAAGTAATTCCGTTATCAGTTATTAAGTTAAGAAATTTACAAATTGAAATAAGTAAAAGGAACGCAGAATTAAGATTTTCAGATAATTTACAGCAAATAGCCGATAATGTGAAGGATTCAAGTTTAAATTTTTCAATTATTCGTCTGAGAAACGCGAAATTATAACCTGTTTTTTACCCTTTAAATGAATTGATTTTCCCTCCCAAAACCTATAACTTTAAGGTTTATTCCGCAAAATTTCAAATATTTATACATAATTAAGGAGTTCATTATATCTAATGGCAGATCATAGAAAAGAGCAAAAGCACTACAATACAGGAGTTATGAATAAATTACGGGACAAGATGCCTGTGATTATCATAATCGTTATCGTTGCATTCTTAGCGACAATCGTTTTTGAATGGGGTATGAACCTTCTTGGCTTAAGAGAGGACAGACAGCTTTTTGCTAAAGTTAACGGAGAGGAGATAACTTATCAGCAGTTTGAGCAGGCAGTCGAGCAGCAGGCAAACCAAATGCGCCAGCAAAACAACGGTAAGGATATCGACGATGCTCAGATGCAGCAGATAAGAGACCAGGTATGGAACGGGTTAATTACCCAAAGTATCACCAGAGATGCATTGAAAAAATATAATATCACCGTTAGTGATAAAGAAATTTTGGACTGGATATATAACAGACCTGACCAGCTTCCTGACCCTATAAAGAAAAATTTTATGGATTCAACGGGAACATTCAACGTCGGCTTCTATCAGCAGGCACTTGGCATGAAAACAAAGGAAGCAACTCAATTCTGGTCACAAGTTGAAAATTACCTTCGCGAAGTTCTTCAATCTGAAAAATTACAGTCAATACTTACAGCAGGAGTACGTGTAACTGAAGCTGATGTATTACAGAAATATAAGGATGATAAAATTTTTGCAAATATATCATATACGGCACTGGATCAGAGTATGGTTACAGATACGAACCTTAATAACCCTTCTATCGAAGAAATGAAGAAATATTATGATGAGCATAAAGATGATTTTAAAGTTGATGAAAGTGTAAAATTTAAATATGTTGTATTTTCAGATGCTGCAACTGCGGAAGATACAGCAGCTACTCAAAAATTACTCGAAGTATTGCTAAAAGATTTTAAGACAGCTGCAATCGAAGATTCAAGTTTAATAAGACTTGTAAACGATAATTCAGTTTCTCCTTATAGTGATGCATTCCAAAAACCAAATTCTTTAGGTCCGGATGCAATGAAGTTTTTATTTTCCGCAAAACCGGGTGATGTTTCAAATATTATTATGGGAAATGACGGATATAAAGTTATGAGACTAATAGACACTAAGGAAGGTGAAGATACATATGTAAATGCTTCACACATCTTGGTTAACTTTGGAACAGATACAGCTGCGGCTAAAAAGAAAGCAGAAGAAATTTATAAAAGAGTTAAAGCAGGCGAGGATATTAATACGCTTGCCCAGCAGTTATCAGATGAGCCGTCAGCTAAGACACAAAAAGGTGATTTAGGATGGTTTGGTAAAGGAGCAATGGTAAAAGAATTTGAAGACGCTTCATTTGCCGCTAAAGACGGAGAAATTGTAGGACCGGTTAAAACTCAGTTCGGTTTCCATATCATTCAGGTAAAAGGAAAGTCTAAAAAAGAATTTAAAGTTGCTGAAATTAAAAAACCTGTTACTGCCGGAGCAAGAACAAAAGATATTGCGAAGAAAAAAGCTGAAGGATTCTATCTTGATGTTGATAAAGGCGGAAACATTGATACACTTGCAAAGCAAATGAATCTTACATGCACAACAACTGCCGATGTATTGAAAGACGGATTTATTCCGGGCGCAGGTCAGAATAAGAAACTTATGAAGCTGGCTTTAGACAGTAAGGCAGGAAAAGTATTTGAGCCGTTAAAAGTACAAGGTGGTTACGGAGTTTATAAGCTAATTGATAAAACTCCCGCAGGTTACAGAAACTTCGACTCAATAAAGACAACTATGGTAAAGCCAAAAGTTGTTGAGAAGAAGAAGTTTGCAGTTCTTAAACAAATGGCAACAGACTTAAGAGCAAAGATTCAGAATAACGATATTAAAAGTTTAAGTACATTAACACCTCCTTCAGTAGTTGAAACAGCAGATAGCGTTTCAGTATCAAAACCGGCTGCGAAAATCGGACAGGATTATGCTGTAACAGATGCAATTTTCTCAATGAAGCAGGGTGAAATTTCTCAGCCTATAAAAGGAACAAGAGGATATTATTTAATTCAGTTGAATACTGTGACGCCATTCAATCAGGAAGATTATTTAAAGGCATACAACGATATAAGAAACAGCCTTCTGATGCAAAAGAAACAGTCAGTGGTTCAGGAATGGCTGCAGAAAATGCAGAACGATGCTGATATAATTGATAACCGTGACAGGTTTTTCAATTAATATTTTTTAATTCATATATTATTAAAAGGCAGGTTACTGAAAAGTATCCTGCCTTTTTTATTTTACATGAACATTCTAAGTGTAAGACTACTATTCATCGTTCATTGATATTGAATTATAATTTTGATAATATAAGCAATGTTAAGGTTCATATTTTTATCACTTACCCTTATATTTCCCTCTATATTATTTTGTCAGAATTCTGCACCTCATATTCCATTTTTCAGTAATATTATTGTATCCGGTTCGCTGAATTATGTTTCATCTGCGACAATTCAGCAGGCACCATATTCTTCCGATTTAATAGAGCGAAATTCTTCTTTAGATGTTTCCGGCGGTTATGGCTACGGATTTTCGGTGAGGACAAAAATATTGAGAAACGATTTATTCTTAGGTATTTCAGCAGAGTTTATAAAAATTCAGGATAATGATGCTGTATTAACTTTGGAGGGCGATACAAGCTTTGCAAGAATAAAACTATCTGAAACAATAACAGCTTATCCTGTTGAATTAACTGCATATTTTAATATTCCATCTTTTCAGCAGAACCTGAATATCTATTTAGGAGGCGGAATTGGCATGTATATGGGGGACAGAATAAGGAAAATACAGAACTTTCAGAGTGAAACTATTTCAAAATCTTTTGGTTTAAGCTTAGTAGTTCTCAGCGGAATTGAATATTATTTTGAAAATAATTTTATGAGTTTTATGGAGTTAAGATTCCGCGACGGTGAGTATGATGTAAAATCGAAGTTTCCCTTAAGCTCAATAAATGTTAACGGAGCAACTTATTCTTTGGATAAAGAAATGAATTCAAAAATTTTTCTGGATGGCTTAAAAATCAGTTTTGGCTTAGGCTACAGATTTTAAAATAAAGAGATGAAATTAATTTACACTGCTATATTTCTTATTTGCACTCAGATTTTCATTACTGTACCTACTAATTCTGAAGAGTACGACAGGCTCCATTATAAAACAGAGAAAGTTATCGTTAAAACTAAATCTGAGTTAAAAATTTCAGAAGCCACCGGAAAAATTTCCACTCAAACAGGAATCCCTTCCTTAGATAAAAAAATTGAAACATATACCATAAATAAAATAGAACCTGTATTCAAACAAAATAACGGCGATGCTGAATTATTTGAAAAACTGGGTATGGGCAGAGTTTATATTTTCTATTTTGATACATATAATTCCAAAACAGTTGAAAGCGCAGTTAAAGATTTTTCATCGGATAACTCAGTTGAATATTCCGAACCTGCATTCATTGGTGAGGCTGCCGGGAAAAAAGAGTTCAATTTATCTTTCATTCCAAATGATGAGATGTTTTCAAAGCAGTGGTATTTAAACAATGAAGGGCAGATAGCACCTACAGGCAGAGGAAATGCAAAGATAGGCGCTGATATTAACATGATAAATGCCTGGGATATAGAAAAAGGAAGCGATAAAATTATTGTAGCAATTTTAGATTCAGGAATTAAAGATGACCATCCCGATTTAAGAGCAAGAATGTGGGTGAATACGGAAGAAATTCCGGATAATGGAATTGATGATGACGGGAACGGATATGTAGATGATTATAAAGGCTGGGATTTTGCCTATGACGATAACACTCCTACTGACGGTTTCGGGCATGGTACAAACATAGCATCAGTTATAGGATGTTCTACCAATAATGTAATAGGATTTGCAGGAATAAATCTGAAATGCAAACTTATGAACTGCAAAAATCTTAGCTCAAATAATAACGGTGAATATATCTGGTGGGCACAATCAATCAAGTATGCAGTTGATAACGGCGCAAAGATAATTAACATGAGTGAAGGCGGTTCTGATTTTTCAAAGACATTAAAGACTGCGGTTGATTACGCAATCGAAAAAGACGTTCTTCTTTGCGCAGCTATGATGAATAAAGGTGATGACCAGGATTATTATCCTGCAAGCTTCAAAGGTGTGTTTGCAATCGGTGCTACCGATACTGATGATAACAGATGCTTAAGATTTACATGGGGCGGCGGCTCTTGCTGGGGAAAACATATTTCAGTTGTTGCTCCCGGGAATAAAATTTATGGTCTGGATTATGAAAACGTGAATAGTTACGAATCCATGTGGAGCGGGACATCGCAATCTACAGCAATTGTCAGCGGAATAGCTTCATTATTGCTCTCGCAAAAATCATCACGCACAATGGATGAGCTGAAAAAAATAATTACAGCCACCGCAAAAGATCAGGTCGGAGACCCCCGTGAAGATAAACCGGGTTGGGATAAATATTATGGATACGGAAGAGTAGATTGTTATGCAGCTTTAACTTACGGTTACATGCCGGTACAAACAAAGAAAAAAGACGATGAAATAAAAGTAACTGATGAAGATGACCAGAACTTATCCAATGGGAAAAAGAATGATATCGTTCCTAAAGCCAAAAGAGTTCAGAAAAAAGATGAAACTGAACAGCCCAGGGAAAGTAATGCCGATACACCTGAACCATCAAAAGGAAGAAATCCTTAACGTACAAAGAAATATTTTGCTTCAGGGTGATGTACTACAATTGCATTAGTTGTCTGCTCAGGTACCATCTGGAATTCTTCAGTAAGCTCTACACCTAATCTTTCAGGTCTTAACAGTTCAAACATCTGTTTGTTATCTTCAAGGTTTGGGCATGCAGGATAACCGAATGAATATCTTGAGCCCTGATAACCCTGTGAGAATAATTTCTTAATATCGGGTGAGTCCTTTTCAGCAATTCCCAATTCCATTCTTATAATTTTATGCCAGTATTCTGCAAGAGCTTCAGTAGTTTCAACAGCGAACCCGTGGAAGTATAAATAATCCTGATAACGGTTTGCTCCGTACAACTTCTGTGCATGCTCTGTAGCTTTTTCACCGACTGTTACAATCTGAAATGCAGCAACGTCAAGCTGTCCCGAACTTTTCGGTTTAAAGAAATCACTGATACAAAGATGCCTGTCCTTATTCTGTCTCGGAAAATTAAAGTGCTGCCATTCCTCAACATCGTCAGGAGTCAATTTTGTGAAGTCATAATTTTTCCATTCGCTGTGCAGTTCTTCCTCGCTAATTCCTTTAGGCTTATATACAATAAGTTCATCATCATAAGACTGACACGGAAAATATCCGTAGATAACTTTTGGAGTTAATAAATTTTCTCTCTTGCACTGAAGCTTAAGCTCATTAAATACAGGAATAATCTGTTCATCAATTAATTTTTTATATTCTTCTTCAGACGATTTTCCTTTGTAAACATTCCAGCTTCCTCTGAACAAAGCAACTTCGTTAATGTAATTATAAATTTTATCTAATCTTATATCTGTAACCATCTTGCTCCCTAAGAATGGAGGCGCAGGTACAGGTGCATCGGTGCTTACATTCGATTTTCTTATAAATGCTTTCTTCTCTTTATCGTATGCAATTTCCTTTTTGAAATCTGCATCTTCTTCCTGTTTCTTAATAAGATTTATGGAAGTATCCATTGATGCGCCGATATCAGTTTTTTCTTTTTCAAGAAGCATATCGGGAGGCAATTGTGTTCTTCCTCGCGGGTCAATATAAATTGGAAGTTCGGGACGAACGCCTTTTCGTTTATGCTCAACTATAGATGCCATGAATTTCAATCCGTCGAATGCATCGTTAGCATAATAAACATCGCCTTTATAGAGCGCTCGTAAATCTCCCTCAACAAATCTTTTAGTTAATGCAGCGCCGCCAAGGATTACAGGAATTTCCAGACCTCTTTGATTCATCAGTTCAAGGTTCTCTTTCATAATGGCAGTTGATTTCACAAGCAGGCCGCTCATTCCAATTGCATCAGCTTTATGCTCCTCGTAAGCAGCAAGCATTGTTTCTATAGAGCATTTTATTCCAAGGTTTATAACTTTATATCCGTTATTAGTTAAAATTATATCAACGAGATTTTTACCAATATCATGGACGTCTCCTTTAACAGTAGCAAGGATAACAATTCCTTTTGAATTATCGCCTTCAACTTTATCCATGAATGGTTCAAGATAAGCAACTGCAGTTTTCATACACTCGGCAGACTGTAATACAAAAGGAAGCTGCATTTGACCGGAACCGAATAAAACCCCTACGGTTTTCATACCATCGAGAAGAATATCATTTATGATTTCCAGAGCCGAATATTGTTTGAGAGCGGCTGCTAATTCATTATCTATACCGATTTTATCGCCATCAATAATTCTGTTCTTTAGCTTTTCCTCTATCGGGAGATTTACATCGTTAGATGTATCTCTTTTTTCTGTTTTCTTATCTGCATAGTACTCCATTAACTCCTGCAATGGATCATATACGCATTTTATATTCTTTGTATCTGTCATAAAATTATTTAAGCTTTCAATTTAATAACTATCCATGTATAAAAAAATGCAATTAGTAGTTTATCCGCTTCTGGTAAATAAAAACTCCTCCTTAATGGTGTTATCTTCACGCTTTATAATCCGTGCATGAAGCTTATCTCCTTCAAATTTATAGCTAACCTTATTTTTATCAGTTTCACTTTCGTACAAAAGCTCATCACCTTCAGTTTTCACTACTTCCAGTTTTATTTTTCTGTCTTTAATTAAAGCTATAAAATAAAATTTACCGTCATCTTGTTTTGCCAGCTCCATAATTTCTTCGAAGACAACTTCGCCTTTCTGAATCATTTGGCTTTTTCCTTTGTACAAAGTATCACTTACTTTTTCCCAGGTTTCATACATCATTGCACCGTCATATTTTATTTCCCATTTTCCAATGAGTTTATCCATTAAAGCTGTATTGATTGTCTGACTCATAACTGAAGAATTTAAAATTAATAAAAATAAGAGGGGAAGGTAAACTACTGCTAAATTTTTTATTTTAATCATAATATTGCATATCAATATTAATTGATACTTTTTAAATTATGATTACAAAAATTAAAATGAAAACCCTTTTTTTAAATTCAAAAATATGGCTTAAAAAGAATTATTTTGCAGAGTCATTGGGAGTTGATTCAGACACCGGAAAAATTATCTTTGTAGGACGAGAAAAAGATGTATTAAAATCTGAATATGATGAAGTAATTGATTTGAACGGAAAAGTTATGCTGCCTGCATTCAATGATAACCATGTTCATTTAGTTAAAGGTGCTCTGGTAAGCTCAGAACTGAACTTAAGAAATGTATTAACATCGGAAGAATTTAAAAAAGAAATATTAAATTACCGCTCCAACTTAAAACCCGGCAAATGGATTCAGGGAGGGTACTTCTCTGATTCAAACTTTACTGAAAAATTTACAATTGATAAAAATTTTCTTGATGCTGTTTGCAATGATGTTCCCATCTTCATTTCAAGATTTGATATACACTCATGCTTTGTAAATTCAAAAGCTCTGGAGTTTGTAAATAATTTTGAAGGTCATTCTTTCAATCAAGATGAACTGATAAGAGATGCGGACGGTAACTTAACAGGTGAATTAAAAGAGCGGCCGATGTATTTTTTGCAATCAATGATTCCTCAAAAAACTCTTGAGGAAAAAGCTTCTGATGTAAAACAACAGATATTTGAGTTTCATTCGATGGGAATAACGGCAATATCCGATATTACTTTAACAGAAGACCTGGATATTTATGAATATTTGTTGAACAAAGGTGAGCTCAATCTGAATATAAATTCTATTCTTCCATTTGAAGAGTTCTATAATATAGATAAGCATAAAGAAAGATTTGCAAGTTTTAATCAAATCAAATTCAGATGCTTCAAAGCATTCTATGACGGTTCTCTTTCCAGCCGTACTGCATATTATTTCAAGAATTACAAAAATTCCGATATGCGGGGAATTAGAACTGAATATATTAACTCAGGTGATTTTCATAAAACAGCTTTGGCAATTGATAAAGCCGGCTACCAGATGGCAGTCCATGCCATAGGGGATTTATCGGTCAGCGAGCTTCTTGATCTCAATGCCGAACTCGATTTAATACACGGAGCGAGAAACAGAAAATTCAGAATTGAACATGCGCAGCACATTCAGCCCGATGATTTCCGTCTTTTTGATGTATTAAAAATATTAGCGTCAGTGCAGCCATCGCATTTATTTTCAGATGCATCAACATCACATGAGCTGAGAAATGATTTTGAAACAACACATAATTATTCAGAGCTTCTTAAATACAGTGTTAAGCTATGCTTCGGAACAGATTTCCCTATTGTATCCGCTTCGCCATTTGAAACGATATATTACGCAATGACTCGCAAAGCAAAAGGATTTGAAAACGGATTCACTCCCGAGTATAGCATGAATCTTTACGATTGCCTTGATGCATATACTGTTAACAATGCTTACGGTTCAAATGAAGACCACGTTACAGGAGCTCTTCGTACCGATATGCGCGGTGACTTAATTGTACTTAACGAAAATATTTTTGAATCAAATGCAGATGATATCCGTTCTATAAAAGTAGATATGACCTATAAGAACGGAACAAGAGTTCATTAACGAACGCATATGAAAAAAATTAAGTTTGTAATTGCTCTCTCACTGCTGCCTCTTTTGATTGCCTCATGCACTTATTTACCATTCTTCAATAAAGTTAAAAATCAGTTCATACAAAAAGAACGCATTGATGATGCTTCCATTATTAATGAGCAGAATAAATTTGATGTGCTTGAAAATAAACTGAAGTTCAGATTTAATATTCCTAAAAAAATTCTTTTCGGAGATGTAACTACTGTGTTCAGAGTTCTTTCTGATTCACTGAATAAAATCTATCTGAATTTTTATGATAACATGATTATCAATTCTGTTAAATCTAAAAATGAAAATTTAATTTACAATAGAGATAACAACTATCTTATAATCGAAAGAAAGTTCAGTAAAAATGATACTGCTGCAATTGAAATAAATTATTCAGGCACTCCCGAAACAGAAGGATTCTCTTCCTTTGACTTCACAACGATTGGTAAAGCAACAAACGTGTATTCGTTGAGCGAACCAAACTACGCTCCTACATGGTGGCCATGCAAGGACAGAATAGATGATAAATTCTTTGTGAGTATTGAAGCGGAATATCCCGATAGTTTAAAGCTTGCAGCACAGGGAAAATTAATTGAAAGAAAAGAAGAGAACGGACTGATAAAAGAAAAAAGAAAATCTGAATATCCTATTTCAACATATCTCGTCTCACTTAATCTCGGAAAATTTTCTCACTGGTCAGATATATACACAACTCAGGATACATTATGCTCAATGCCTGTAAGTTATTATGCTTTTCCTGCCTATGAAGAAGATGCAAGGATTGACTGGGCGCGAACTCCAGAAATGATAAATTTTTATTCATCAATTTTCGGTGAGTATCCTTTTGTGAATGAAGGATACGGAATGGCAATGTTCGGATGGATAAACGGTGCAATGGAGCATCAGACAATTTCCAGCATGGGATATAATACTGTAACCGGAAATCAGGTGTTCGATAAAATTGTTGTGCATGAGCTTGCTCACCAGTGGTTTGGTGATGCAGTCACGCCTGTTTCATGGAAGGACATCTGGCTGAATGAAGGTTTTGCAACTTACGCTGAAGCGTTATGGGTTGAATATAACGACGGCAAAGTTTCATTATCAAATTATATGAACAGACTTGATAACGGTTATTTCTATGGAACACTTTATAATCCCGAAGTAAATTTGTTCGGTCCCACTGTTTATAATAAAGGCGGCTGGTGTTTACATATGCTGAGAGGAGTAACGGGAGACTCATTATTTTTTGATATTCTGAGAGATTATTACTCACGTTACAAATATAAAAATGCATCGACAACAGATTTCAAAGTTGTATGTGAAAAAATTTACGGTAAGGAACTTGATTGGTTCTTCAACGAATGGATAATTAAAGGAACGGGGAGACCGGAATACGAGTGTAATCTGAAGCAGAATGGTTCGCGATTTGAAATAAATCTTAAACAGATTCAGTCAGACGATGTATATAAAATGCCGGTGACATTCAGAATTGAAACTCAGTCGGATGTTAAGAATTTTACTTTTTTTAATAACGAGAGAGAACAGGTTTTCACGGGAGAAATTCAGGGCAAAGTGAAAAAATTAACACTCGACCCTGATAATTATATTCTGAAAAAAGTAAAAAAGGTTACTTACTAAAGTTACTTTTTAAAATTAGCAATATATCTTTCTTTTAAGATGCTGATGTGATGTTTAGTGTGACCGCTGATTATATAAGCCAATGCGCGGACAGAAACAGGCGAGCCGTTTGCAGTCCCTCTTAAAGCCAGTCTTTTTTCATCAAGGCTTTTAAACAATTCAATATTTGCTCTTCTCAAAGCCGTAAACTCATCAAGTAAAGAGGCCATGCTTCTGTTATCGAAGTTTCCGTTTTTTACATAGAAATTTTCTTCAAATCCTGAAAGCGGAGTTTTATCTTTTCTTGAAATTCTTAATGCTCTGTATCCGAAAATTCTTTCTGCATCCATAATATGTCCGAGCAGCTCTTTAACGCTCCACTTAGCTTTTGCGTATCTGAAAGTCTGATGAGGTGTTGTAACCGAACCGAATGATTTTTTTATAAGCAGAATCTGATTCTCGAGGGATTTTATAACATCGTTATCCGTATTTAAGTCAATATAGTACTTGTAATATGAGGCGCTTTCGCCTGAAGCAGGTTTTTTCATTTTTGATTTAAAATTTGTAAACAAATTTATGTAATATAATTTTCATTTGAAATTTATTTAATCTTTGATAGATTTAAAAATATACATAAGCCCTTATGAAACCTTTTATGGTTTTAAACGTCAAATTAATATAAATGAAAACTAATGTAATAAGAAAAGCAGGAAAACTTGCCCTAGCTACCAGAATAAAGCTTCTTGCTGAGAAAATGCTTCAGGACGGCTCGGAAATTTACAAGTCTTTGAATATAGATTTTGAACCGAGATTTTTTGCAGTCTTTTATCTTTTAAAAGATTATCCGTCACTTTCCGTGACTGAAATTGCGCATCATATAGGAATTTCACAGCCTGCGGTAACGCAGATTCTGAATTCGATGATCAAAAAAAATCTTGTGAAGATGATAAAAGATAAAGTCGATACAAGAAAAAAAATAATTACGATCTCAAAAAAAGGCGAGGCAATGCTTCCGCAGCTTCTGCCGTTATGGAAAGATTTTGAGGAAGGAGTTGGTGAAATTTTTACAAGATCTAATATAAATATTCTTGATGTACTCGATAAAATAGAAAGCGCAATTGATGAAAAAAGTATTTTTGAAAGAGTTACTGAACGTGTGAAGAATAGACTGAGACAAAACGTAAAAATTATAAAATACAGTCCCGAATACAAAAATTATTTTAAAAATCTGAATCTTGAGTGGTTGAATCATTTTTTTGAGGTCGAACCGGTTGACAGAAAAATTCTGAACAATCCCGAAAGTGAAGTAATAGATACAGGGGGAATGATTTTTTTTGCATCGATAGACGATGAAATTGTAGGAACATGCGCCATGATAAAAACGGATGATACTTTTGAACTAAGCAAAATGGCAGTAACAGAATCTGCAAGAAGCAAACAGGCAGGTCACGTGCTTTGCGAAGCTGCGATAAATTTTGCTAAGGATAAAAAAGTGAAATCGATATTCTTAAGCACAAGCCCTAAGCTTGCTGCAGCAGTAAATCTTTACACCAAATTCGGATTTATACCCGAGGAAATTTCCGAAAAAAATAAAAAATACAAAAGAGATACTTTCAAAATGGTACTTGCACTGGAAAGTTAGTGCGACTACTGAAATGTTCACTTGTCTAATGATTAATACTTAAACTAATTTAAAAATGAAAACTATAATCTTAACCTTACTAATTATGCTGGCATTTAAAACGCAGGCACAGCAGATGCCGCCGCAGGTAAAGCTTGATTCCAAAATGAAATCTGAAGCTGTAACAAATCTCTCAAAAACACTTATTGAAAATTATATATTCCTGGATTCAGCTAAAAAAGTTGAAGCGCTACTAAATGCGAATTTGAAAAACGGTGTCTATGACAATATCGAAGATCCCATGCAGTTTGCACAGCAGATAACAAAAGATATTCAGTCAATTACACATGATAAACATTTACGCTTCGGATTTAATCCCGGCATGGCAGCTGACTTATTAAAAGGCGGCGATGACGACGAGAACAATCCCATTCTTCAGAAGAAATACGAAGAAGAAATGAGACAGGGAAATTTCGGATTTAAGAAAGTAGAAATCCTTAACGGTAATATTGGCTACTTAGACCTCCGCGGATTTAACGATGCAAGGATTGCTACCGAAACCGGTGCTGCTGCAATGAATTTTCTTTCTAATGCAAATGCTGTAATAATTGATTTACGAGAGAACGGCGGCGGTGACCCTAACATGGTAAAATTTCTCTGCAGCTATTTATTCGACAGCAAAGTTCATCTGAATGATTTATACTACAGAAAGAAAAATGAGACAGAGGAATTCTGGACACTTGAAACAGTTCCAGGTAAAAAACTGACAAACATGGATGTGTATGTGCTTACTTCTCATTTCACATTCTCCGGAGCGGAAGAGTTCACCTATAATCTTAAAAATCTAAAACGCGCAACTATCATTGGTGAAAATACAGGTGGGGGAGCAAATCCCGGCGGACCTGTCCGAATTTCTGAAAATTTTATCTGCTTTGTTCCTACAGGAAGAGCAATAAATCCTATTACAAAAACCAACTGGGAAGGAACAGGCATTGCTCCCGATATAGAATGTAAAAAAGAAGATGCGCTTACAATTGCACAGATAGAAATTTTTAAGAATCTCATATCAAAATCAAACTCGGAAGAACAGAAGCAGCAGTACAAATGGAACATTGAACCTCTCGAAGCAAAATTAAATCCTGTTACTGTATCCTCAGAAGTTTTACAAAAATATGCAGGAGATTACGGTCCGAGAAAAATTTATTTTGAAAATAATCAGCTGATATATGAAAGACCCGGAGTGCTGGGCAAAACAAAACTTACTCCTATAAGAGCAGATTATTTCACTCTTGAAGCAAGAGATAATTTCAGAGTTAAGTTTAATACTGATGCTTCAGGCAATGTTATTTCGTTGACTGGAATGTACTCTGACGGAGTGCAGGAAGAAAACAAAAAAGAAAAATAATTTTGATCGCCCGCGAAAGCGGGCGATTTCCTTTCAAACTAACCTACTTTTCAAATAAATCCAAAAGTATCGCGAAAATTTTTTTATCGAAAATAAATAAATGTTAACTCAGAAACTTATTCTTGCATTATGTAAAGTTGATTTTATCTTCATGTTTTCTCTTATATATAATTGAACACAATCTGCCTCTTTTTTACTCCATTCTCATGTCAAGTATTTTTTTACTTTTTCTCCCCATTACTACTAATGAAATTTCTATTTTGTAAATTAATTTCTGTAAGAATAAATTTATTAGTTTTTATATTCTAAAATTTCGAAAACAAATTTTCGAATCAGAGGGCAGAAAACTAATAATATTCAAACAGATTTAAAATATTTCTCACTTGAATTTATCCCCTCAAAACATAAAATTTATACTAAACTTCAAAGAAAAATTATAGCTCTTTATACCTCATTTAACCACACTTAATGTCTTTTTATCATTCGTATCACTATAAGAAGTTAGCAGTAATAGTTTTGTTTTTTATTTTCACCGCTTTCTCATTCTCCTCATTTGCGCAGACTTCACAGGTGATTATAAAGCTGAAGCAAAACGCTCCGCAGGAATTATTGAATTCATTCAAAAATAATTCTCTTCGTTCCGATAAATATACTCTTACAAAAACTCTTGCTAAATTTAATGTTACCGATTCGAAATCTTTAACTGAAAAAATTCCTGCTGCAACATTGTTGAATTCTGCTATTGGACTCGATAGAATTTTCATTCTGAGTGTATCTAAAAATGTTTCCGATAATCTTGTTTCAGTTCTCTCTAAAAATGAATTTGTTGAATACATAGAAACAAACAGAATTCTTAAAGTTGAAAATATCTCCGATGACCCGAACGACACTTACTATTCAAATCAATATTATCTTCCTATAATAGGAATGAATACTGCATGGGGAATTACGCAGGGAGATTCTAATCTTGTAGTGGGAGTTGTAGATACAGGTTTAGATTTTCTCCATCCGGATTTGCAGAATTCTTTTAAATTGAATTACGGTGAAATGGGACTTGATGCACTCAGCAGAGACAAACGTTCCAACGGAATTGACGATGATGGAAATGGTTTTACTGATGACTGGCGGGGTTGGGATTTTACCGATGAACCTTTTACAGGTGATCCGAGAAGAGGGGACTATCTTACTCCAGATAATGACCCTACAGATGACAATAAAAATTCTCACGGCACAGCGGTAACAGGAATTATAAATGCTTCATTCAATAACGCACTCGGAATTTCTTCAATAGCTCCTAAGTGCAAAGTACTTGTGCTGCGCGCATTTGATGCAGAAGGATATGGTGAAGAAGATGATGTTGCAAGCGCAGTTCTTTATGGAATTTCACAGGGAGTAAAAATTTTTAATTTCAGTTTCGGTGATTATGTGTACAGCAATCTTTTGAAAGATGTTGTAAAATTTGCTTACTCAAAAAATGTAACAATAGTTTGCTCGGCAGGTAACGACGGAACGGACAGACTGCATTATCCGTCTGCATATGATGAAGTAATTTCAGTGGCAGCTTCTGCTCCCGATGATGCAAGATTTTCATCTTCTTCCTATGGGGCGACGGTTGATATATACGCTCCCGGCTTTAATATTTTTACAACAATGCGCAGAGGTAAAGGCAGCACACAATACGGCGGGGACTATGACTATATAAACGGAACATCTTTTTCATCTCCAATAATTGTCGGTGTAGCGGCATTGATGAAATCAGTAAATCCGAATCTTACCAATGAAGAAATAAGAGGAATACTTGTTGCTAACACTGCTTTGTTCCCAAATCAAAACGGATGGAATAATTTATATTCATCCGGAAGAGTAGATGCGTTTAAGTCATTACAGAATGTTTCGTATCCTTCCATTGCAAGAATTCATTTTCCTTTTCAGGATTATACAACTTTCAGAGATACTGTTCCTATTTGTATTTCCGCAGCGTCACCCTTGCTGCAGTCATACTCAATTTATTATTCGGTAGGATATCAGAGCGAGAACTGGATTCCGCTTCTAACAAATCAGGCATCACAGGTACTGAATGACACAGTTTACAGGTGGAATATTTCTTCTCTGCCGGATACTGCATATACATTGCGCCTGGCAATTAATAGTAATTCAGGAAGAACAATTGAGCACCGTCAGGTAATTTTCAAAGATAAAAATCCCCCGCAGATTTCCGGTATTACATCTGGAAGTATCATAGATAAAAATACTACATCTGAGCTGATTGCATTCAGCACGAATAAAAGAACGCTCGGTAAAATTTATTATAAAAGAAAAAATGTAAGCGAGCCGTTTAATTTTATACTGGCTGATGTAGGCACTCCTAACATAGGATTTATTTCAGAAGTACATTACGGAATTATCAGCAGTGATAATTTATCACCGGGCACTGAATACGAGTATTACATTGAAGCGCAATCGCTTAACGGAAAGACGGTAACATTTACTGATTCACTTTTTTCGTTTATAGCGGGTAATCAGATTAACCAATACGGGTACAGCAAAAAACCTTATTCATTATTCAATGCACAGTCATGTTATTCTATAGTTGATATAAATGGAAACGGGCAAAAGGATATTTTACTAAACGATATTAAGAATAATCTGAAGCTTAATGCATATCAGTTCTCAGGCGGTAGCTTCTCTAGAATTTCAAATAATAACTGGGGCGATTACAAAGTAGCGCGTGATATAGCCGATATAAACGGAGACGGTAAGTTTGATTTGCTTACATCCCAGCAGAGAAACGGATTTCTTTATACTCAATCTTCTACTACATCAATGCCCGACGTATTGATATGGAGTGATTCTTCCAATAATAATTTCTGGTCAGGGAGGATTGCAGAGACTGACGGCGATAACAAAAAAGAAATACTCGGCTTTGGCGATAAAAATTTTGCTTTAAGAATTATAGAAAACACCGGCGGAAATAATTTTGTTGAGAGTGCAAAGCTGCCTTATTACCGTTCAGGTGAGCTGCTCTCAGAAGCAAGTTCGCAGAATGTTATCGTTGAGGATTTTTTCAATAACGGTAAGAAGGAAATAGTTTTTACAAACTCATTTGAATCTTACTCGACCGATTTACCTCAGACTGCAATAATGGTATATGCAAATACCGGTGATAACACTTACGCGAAAATATTTGTAGATAGTACATACCGCTCCATCAGAGCAGATAATATTATCTCAGGTGATTTTGACGGAGATGGGGTAAAGGAGTTTGCAGTAGGTTCAGTCAGCAACAACAACGACCTGCTCCAGTACTATGAGCTGCTTGTATATAAACCTGTCGGAAATACTTTCCAGTTGTGGGATGTAGTGGATATAAACGGATATAAATCTTACGTGGAGACTTCAACCCGTTCAGGTGATGTAGATGCCGATGGCAAGGATGAAATTTTAGTTAACACCGGAACGAACTTTTATATACTGAAATATAATTCTGCCAAACAGCATATCGAACCTGTTTATTTCATGGGAGATATAAATACCGTTAATCAGATTGTATATGACTTCGACGGCAACGGTGTGAATGAAATCGGTTTGAACACGGTGAACGATACATTGTTCTTCTACGAGAAGAATACGAATTATACGGGACCTGCAACTCCCGGCAACATTAATGCATACAGCACGGACTCCAATGCAGTGCAGATAGATTTTGCAGCGGTGCAGGGAGTAAACTATTATAAAATTTACAGAGCTAATACAGATTCAAATCAGAATTTTGTTTTGTATGATTCTGTTACAACTCCGCTGTACAAAGATATAAACGTAACGAACAGAAAAAATTATTATTACAAAATTTCTTCTGTATCAACATCGGCAGGATACAAAGAAAGTTATTTATCAAATGCAGTCAAAGCTTATGTTCATAATAAGGCAAAGATTGTTTCTGCGAAGTCAGAGAACAACGGTTACATAAGTGTGAAGCTGTCGGAGAATATTCAGTCAGTCATCCCCAACATGAATTCATTTGTACTCGCAGGAGTTGGTAATCCCGATAACATTGCAATAAAAAATTCAAATGAATATCTGCTGATTTATAATAACAGATTAGCGAACGGAAATTATAGTCTGAATGCAGTTGGTCTCAGGGATTTTTATAATTCTCCTGTGGATTCATCATCAGTAAGTTTTGCAGTCGCTCAGTTTGATTCAGTGAAGTTCTTTATAAAGTCAGTTGCGCTTATTGATAAGTATAAACTGAAAGTTGAATTTAATATGCCGGTTGATTCCACAACGGGATTTAACCGAGGCAATTACAATGTTACTCCGTTTGATATAGGAGTGAACAGTATTTCGTTCGATGCAAACCGTTCGATAATCTATCTTAATCTCGAGAACAAAGCAGTTATAGGAGCCACAGGGAAGACATACATACTTGCAGTGAAGAATGTGTACTCTTCAAGCGGAGTGAAGCTTGTAGAGGGTGCTGGAGGCAGCTTCGGGCTGATATTCAATAAGGAAGATCTGAAAGATGCTTATGTATATCCTAATCCGTGGAATCCAAATCTCGGGCAGGATTATATTACCTTTGCAAATCTTACAGTCTCAGCGAACATAAAGATATACGATCTGAACGGTAATTTTATAGCTGAAATAGACGAAAAGGACGGTAACGGCGGCGCTGAGTGGAATTTAACGGATAGGGCAGGAACGAAAGTCGCTTCCGGAATTTATATATTCAGGGCATCAGGTAAGAATTCGCAAGGCGCAGATGTAGATGAGAAGATAGGAAAGTTTGTGATAGTGAGGTGATTGATTAACCAAGAGGACACAGAGATATTCACAAAGAACACAGAGAAAAACAAAATAGATCAGAATAAACAAACACCCCTACGTCTCAAACCCCTGTTTGGGACGTAGAAATGATAAAGAATTATAATCAATTAATCGCGTTATAAACTCTATACCCTTCCTTACCAAGGAGGGGTAGGGGTGGTTTAACAAAAGATATGTTTCATAAATACATATAATCCCTTCTGGCTCCCCTTTATAAAAAGGATGAATAATAAAATACCTCCAATATGTTCTCTCACGATACAAACTAAGTTGTTCCTTTTTTATTCCCGCGCATTATCTTAAAGCAAAAAACAGATAAAATTTTCATTTAATTTTTTAAAAAATTTCTAAAGTTTGTCAAATTTGTGTAAAATTTTTTTTAATCAAAAAAATCCTGTGTTTTCTGTTTATCTCAATCCATGATCTTTCTGGTTAAATAAAAGCCGCAGCATCACAGTTTTTATTTCGCAAATAGCTGTAATTTTGCAGAAAATTAACATACTGATAACACATAATTAAAGTATAAATATTACCGTTCACAGAATTTGAACTTTTATCATTTTGCAGTAGTTATACATCGTACACCATCGTTTTTTATTCATAATCAGAGCGCATTCTAACTTTTCGGATAGCAGGTCTATCCCAAAATTTGTGCCTAAAAGAAATTACATATTCTTATTATATTTGTAATTCAATCGAAAACGCATCAAAAGTTACACAGAAAGTTCTTTAACAAATCCGAAAAAAAAGTTCAGAAAGTTACGATAAGTAACTTGACTTTTTAAAGGATTCTTATTAACTTTGTAATTCGTGCAAAAAACGATCAAAAGTTCTTTAAAATATACCAATAATTTTAACACAAGCTTTTATATTTAGCTATATAACAAGTTTAGTGCGCAATTTGAGAAAAAGTTAAAACCTTGTAGCTTAGGAAATCAAACAAACATTTTTATTACAATGGAGAGTTTGATCCTGGCTCAGGACGAACGCTGGCGGCGTGCTTAATACATGCAAGTCAACTTGACTTTAGGTAGCAATATCGAAAAGTAGGGTGGCGCACGGGTGCGTAACGCGTAGGTAATCTGCCCTAAGGTCTGGCATAACCTATCGAAAGGTAGGCTAACATCAGATGATATATAATCACGACATCGTGGAAATATCAAATCTTCGGAGCCTTGGGATGAGCCTGCGTCTGATTAGGTAGTTGGCGGAGTAATAGCCCACCAAGCCTACGATCAGTAGCTGGTCTGAGAGG